>CAZHAH010000228.1:0-8418 GCA_964530095.1 uncultured Desulfobacteraceae bacterium
GTGTTACCCACTCTTTGTAATTTTGTTCGGATTTTTATTGACCTATTACACCTAATATGTTGATTATAGAGTCAAATATTCTGATACTAGATATATTCATAATATCGAAATACTCAGATATTACGAAATGTGAGGGTAACGATTTAATTTGATATATTTCGGACAGCAGATCAATGTCCCGACTTCAATAAAATTGTCAGTTAAGCCGATGGTTATAGGTGATCATTTACATCAAACCGATCCCGATTCATTTTCACCTGCTTTAATGATTCCGAAATAGACGTCCTTTCTCAGTATACAATCCCCAAAGCCCACTGCCATATGGATCAAGAGACCTACGGCGGCAATTCGCAACTTGGGGACGGCTGCCATCAAAGCGTACGCGGAAATTGCAATATATGAGTGGAGCGGTTGGAAACCGATACTGCATCTGTTTGGATCGTAAACGGGGTTGGCGAATAGATGATCCAGATCCACAACCATTGTCAGCGCCATCACCAGCCATGCCATTTTCCATTGATTCCGGAATAAAAACCGAGCCGCCACAATTGGAAACAGCAAATGTAAGATCAAATGAAATGAAAATTGGATCATCCTATATTTTCGAAGTTAATGAGGGTACTTTTCGTGCTTATAAATGAAGTCAAACCAGATTTCTGACTCCGATTTAACCTCCCGCTCATCCTCATCAGCATCTTTTTGAGAAATACAGGAATCCAAATACAACGATCTGCAAAACTGTCTAAGGTTGGCGGTGAGGGCATTAATTCCGTCCTCCGGCTGGCCATCAGATTTCAAATAGTCTGAGATTGCGACAATTATCCGCTTGATATTCAAAATATACTCTAAATCTTCACTGCTATCCGCTTCAAAAAAAGCATGCTGGCTCTCGATAATAATAGGGGACGTTCGTGCAGAAAGTGCTTGACGCTTATAGTTAAATATGAGAGTTACAGGCTATGCCAAGGTTATCAAGATTAGATGCCCCTGGAGTGTTGCACCATGTAATAGGCCGGGGAATTGAGCGAAGAAAAATATTTCGAAACAATATAGATCGCCATGATTTTATAGACCGCCTGTCAACCCTGGCTCAGGATGGTGCGATGGAAATCTATGCTTGGGTTTTGATGCCGAATCATTTTCATCTGCTTTGTAAAACAAAGAATCTGCCTTTGGCCTCAAGTATGCGCAGAATTCTGACTGGCTATGTAGTAAATTTCAACAAGCGCCATCGTCGATACGGACATCTATTTCAAAACCGTTACAAGTCAATCGTTTGCCAAGAGGATGTCTATCTGAAAGAGCTTGTTCGATATATTCACCTGAATCAGTTGCGGGCTGGTCTGGTTAAAGATCTTAATGAGCTAAACCGAAATCCTTGCTCTGGTCACTCAGTGCTAGCTGGTAAAGTTAAGAGGGGATGGCAGAACACCAAGCATGTGTTGTCTTTTTTCGGTAGCCCCGGCAATTCAAGAAGGAACTATCTGCGATACGTTAAAAAAGGTATTGATCAGGGTCGCAGGCCGGAATTGGTCGGTGGAGGATTAATACGGAGCATGGGCGGCTGGTCGGCGGTTCTTGCTAGCCGAAGGCGCGGTGAAAGGGAGGTGGCTGACCAGCGGATACTCGGTGACGGGGATTTTGTCAAGCAGGTCATATCGGGTCTTGATGATCTTGTTAAAAAGAACTTAAGACTGTCTGGACAGCGAATAGATATTAAAGCACTTGCCGAGAAAGTGTCTGAAAGGTTTAATGTTTCTATTGGTGAACTTCGGTCAGGGGGTCGAAGAGGTGCCGTAGTGAAAGCCAGGCGCGCAATGTCTTGGATTGGTGTCAGGGGGCTCGGTTATTCCGGGGCTGATGTCGCGAGGTATCTTGGAGTTACGAATTCTTGCGTGACACGAATGATATCAGCAGGGAGAAAATCGGATCTAGAAGACATCAATTTAGAGTTATGAACGTTCTGCACGAACGTCCCCTAATGTTGCCTTTAAATATCACAAAGCCTACGTCCCTTAACAAACTACCACAAAGTATCCATTTCGATTCGTTTCTTAGCCGAAAAAACCCGACCTTTCAGTTAACCCAGAATAGGTTCACTGGGCGCTGGTTGGGACTTACGGGATTTCGCTCAACCCGATCAGCATTCCGATCTTGCGGTATGTCCACGGGTAGGGCGAATTCGGTTCGGCAATCCTGGCCCAACTATTGCGCAGATCATTGATATCATCTTGGCGCCACATGGCGCTTATAAAGAAACCAATGGAATCGGCGTAGCTTCCGATGGCCTGGCCGCCGACAACCTTACCGTCCAAAAGAATGATTCTTAAATAATCTTGGCCGTTTTTTTGTTCGATGACTTCCTTTTGGCCCAAGAGACACTCCGTTCCTCGCAACGTTGTGCCGAAGGTCACGGCATGGGTCTGGAAAAAATGAGTCCGTGCAAAAGCATAAGCACCTTTATATTTTGCATTTTGCCCCAGAATATTGCGCGCCACGATGCGGGCCTGGTCAATGGCATTGTGTTTTAGCTGGAACATCGCATCTTCGCCGGTGCAGGCATCCACGGTTTCAACACAATCGCCGCAGGCGTAGATATCCTCAACGCTGGTCTTCATCTGCTCATTTACCTTGATGCCGCGCTCGAATTTGATATCGGCGGTTTGGGCCAATGCCGTGCCGGGAACCACACCGGTGGCGATAACCACGGTATCGCAGGTAATCTTGCGCTTGTCGGTGACAACCGCACTTACCGAATCTTCACCTTCGATTCGAAGCACCTTTTCCCCTTTAAACACCCGGATGCCGTAGCTTTCCAATTCGGCTTGAAGTCGATGGGCGGTGGGTTCGTCAAAAAGGGCAGGCAAGATCCAATCCAATAGTTCAATAATATAAACTTCAAAGCCCCTTTTCTTTAACGCCTCGGCCGCTTCGACACCGATCGCACCGGAACCGATCACAACCGCTGTCCGGCCCTGATGGTTTGCAAGCTTATCCGCTTCTCCCAGAAGTTTGCAGCTAAGAATCCCTTTTTTATCGATTCCTTCGATCGGCGGGGTAAAAAGACTACCGCCATGGGCCAAAACAAGCTTGTCATAGCAATGGGTATCATTGTTTTGGGTAATCACCTTTTTGGACTTGGGATCGATGATGGCAACGAGACAGTCCAACACAAGCGTGATGCCTAGACGGTGATAGTCGTCAAGGGTCTTCTTAAAAACCACGCGACGCGGTACTTCGCCGCTGACAAAATAGGGGAGTGAACATGGATCGTATTCAGGAAATGCTTCTGCAGAAAGGATTACAATTTCGTGCTCGGGGGCCTTTTGGCGCAGAAAAAGAGCAACCTCATTCCCGGCAATACCGTTGCCTACAATTACAATTTTCATAATTCAGGCTCTTTGGGATGAGTGTTTGCTTTTATTGCGGCAGGTGGTTTATAGGCCTTTTTCATGTGGGTCGCGCACCCTCGCACCGTTTTGCGGCCAAGGTCATGGGGTTTGATAAATTGCAGTGCTTTTTGCTTCTCACAGGCCCGGACGCATAGAGGCATTTCATCATCACCACCGCAACGGTCGCAGGTCATGAGCTTGCCGGTGAGAGGATTTTCGAGCGGGGCGCCTGTGGGACAGATATAAACGCAGGTTCGACATCCGATGCAGCGCTCCTCGTCCGTGACAATAGACCCGTTATTGAGCTTGATACGCGTGTTCATGGGGCAGGTTTTGACGCAGGGCGAATCTTCACAAGCCTGACAAAATACCGGAACAAAGAGTTTTGCTTCTTCAAATTCTTCGAGCCGAATCCGGGCGTACTTGGGGTGTTCAAGCCCAAAATGCTTGCGGGCACAGGCCTTCACGCACTCACGACAACCGTCACACTTGTCAGCGTCGATGAGGAATATTTTTTCCGGTTTCAAGATTGATGATCTCGTAAAAAATCGCTAATTCAATAATAGATGGCTAAGTAAAAAGGTTCATATACAAGGCGTAGTGTTTTTTCAGGAACGAGGCTATACATGTAGTATGCCGAGTGTCTGAAAAAATATTACAACGCAGTAGATGGGACTTTTTACGACGCCATCAAGGTTTATCCGCCACCTGCCAATAACATGAACCGCACCTTGTCGCCCTCCCTTAAATTTCGTTGGGAAAGCTCATCACGGGGTACAAAGCCATCGTCATTGATCATTACCTGAATGGTTAAATCGAGTTCTCCGTTTTGATCCTGTAAGATCTGTCTTGCTTTGTGACCATGCCTCAGGGTGATTTGGTTGATAAGGTCGGCCACAGTATGGCCGGATAGCTCTATTTGGGTCTTTTTCCCGATAAGGCTCGCAAGGGTTGGCAGCCCCAGGGATTCGACTTGAATTTTCACTGGGTACCTCCGTTACTCTCCGTGTCGGCGCATCAGTTCGGAGTAATTTTCGGCCGCTTCGCGCATACGGTTGCACTGGAGCTTGGCCGTTTCGACATAATCGACCGCTTTCATATCACAAAAGCGAACGCACTGCGGATCGCCGTGACAGAGATCACATTTAAACACTCGCCCGCGTCTGGAATTCCATCCCATGGCACCGAAGGGGCAGGCCGAAACACACATTTTGCAGCCGATGCAAAGATCATGGTTGATTCTGACGCTGTCCAATTCATCATCACGATAAATGGCATTTTTGGGACAAATCGCCATGCAGGGTGCATCCTGGCAGTGTTGACAACGCATGGGCATGTAAAATCCCTCATTATCCCATTTGACGATGTGAATACGCGCTAAAGACGGGTTGCTGACACCGTTATGCTTAACTGAGCAAACAATCTCACATAGCCGACAGCCGGTACATTTTTCCGGATCCACAATCATTAATTTCTCTGACATCACAAAATCTCCTATTTCTCATCAATGGGCCACAAGTCACTGATATCAAGCCTTTTGAGAAATTCCGGTGTCGGAACCCCTTGTGTATCCCACTTGTGCAATTGATAATATTCGTCAATCATGGCCTTGAATTTTGGGCGGTCAATGCTCTTGCCGCGGGCGACCGGGAGACCCAGTTTGGTCGGTTCATCAAAAAACCGATCCGGCAACCAGTCATCTTCGCGGGTCATCCCTTCCCGCAAATTAAACAAACGCTCGATGGTGTAGCACCGATCGGCAACATCCCACAGGTCTTTTTGGGTAAACTCCAAACCGGTGTTGAGACGGATCAGCTTTTCAAACTCTCCGAAAGTGGGATGATTGGGGCTTAGAAACACGGTGTGATACTTGCAGATTCCCAAACAGTCCACGGCCATATAGTTTAACTCCTGCCACATGACCATACGCGGTTTGCCTTCGTATACGGAGAAATTGCTGGTCAGGGGTCCATCGTAGCCGTCCGGATTCCGGTAGACCCGGTCCAGAACCTTCATGGGTAGATTATATAGATCGATGGCCGGCCTTCCCCTGAGATGATCCGCTCCTCTTGAGGAAACTGCAATATTGAGTGCCAGCGCGGGCGTGGGCCGTTCATCGGAGTGCAAGCCGCTCATCCCCTTGACATGGATCAAATATTTCAAGCTTTCGGGACCGATCTTTTCAACGGCTCGCAGCGGTCCCTCAGCCAATGTATCGCCCAGACCTTCTCGGAAGGCCATTTGTCTGACCATTTCAAGCACCGTTTCATCATTGCCCCAGTCGAGTTTCAGGCCATCCGTGTCCTTGTCGGTTATGATGCCCTTTTCGTATAGCTCCATGGCCCATCCGATCATGCTGCCCACCTCTAGGGTGTCCATACCATAGTCATTCACCAGATGATTGCCGGTTAAAATGGTATTCATACTGCGGCAGCCGACCTCGGTGCCAAAGGCACCCTGGCTTGTATATTCAGGCCCTTGGGCATAGGTGCCGGCATAGGGTCCTTCTTTGATGATGTAGCGATGACGACAATGGACCTGGCAGCCGAGGCAGCCGTCCACACCGATGGAGTAGCGGTCCAGATTTTCACATTCCACATCTTCGCTGTCGGGGAGCTGGTTATACTGAAAATTACGGGTGCGGATGAGCCCTGTGGTGTTTGTAACACCATAGATAAAACCGGTTCCCCAGCGCTGCATAATCTGCGAAACCTTGGTTGAAATCACTTGATCAATGACCTCTTTGTTATACTCCAGTGCTTCCTCGGGGTGCGTGATTTCAATGTCCAGAGTCCCCCGGCAGGCAATGGCCTTTAAATTTTTTGATCCCAAAACCGCGCCCATGCCCGTTCGGCCGGCGGCGTTTTTGCGACCGGTCATGACATTGGCGAACCGCACCAGGTTTTCGCCGGCCGGTCCGATACAAAGGATTTGGGCTTCTTCATCTTCCAGTTCCTTGCGGATAACATCCTGAGTGTCATAGACCCCGAGCCCCCATACTTTATCGGCATCCCTGATTTCGATTTCGCCGTCGTGGATGTATAGATATAACGGACGGTCGGCACGGCCGCGAATGACCAGATGATCAAAGCCGGCCCATCGCATCTCGGGTCCGAAAAAGCCGCCCATGTTGGCCGAACCCAAAAGGTTTGTGAGCGGAGATTTGGCCATAACGTGGGTGCGGGCGGAAGCCGATGCCATGGTTCCCACCAAAAGCCCGGCACTGATCAGGGCCACATTATCCGGCCCCAAAGGATCGCAGCCACGGGGAGCGTGTTTGTAGAGCAGATAGGCATCGAGGCCACGCCCGCCTAGATATTTGTGACGCCATTCCAGCGGAATCGGAGTGATCTCAACAGTCTCTTTTTCTAAATCGATATATGCAATTTTTCGGTTTAACGCCATGAGCCTTTCCTTTGTTTTTTCAATTATAGCTAATTAGAGCGATTTTCAAGTTTGCAGCAGAATGCAATTTTAAGCGTTCACTTTTGTTTAGAAGCCATTTCAAAATTTGGATTTTGGTTAAAAATCAAGGCGGGTTCGAGATTCAATCCGGAGGAATACCGTCGTATTTCGAGGAGTTGAAACGAAAATCCAACACAGAGTTTGGGCCAAAAGACTTTTTTGAGATGGCTTCTATATTTTTTCATCGATGTCCGTAGGGTAGGTCGACCAGACCGGTCCTCTGATTTTGGCGGTTTTTGGGTAGGGCCACGATAAGCGCCATTCGATTTCACACTTGGGGCATTTGGCTCGTTCGGCACCCGGTTTAGGCCTGAAGCGGGTAAAGCAGGCTTGGCAACGGATTTCTCCGTCGCGTGGACCTTCCATGATCTTATTGGTTTTCATTGCCATTCCTCCTTGTTCTCCAAGATGAACATTTTTGAAAATATTATTAGCAGCAATAATAAAGAGTGTCAAACAAAAAACCATATTTCACTATTATACCTAATATTAATTTTGTATTATAGTAGGTTATTAAAATTTTAACCAAAATTTTGTTATTGACAAAGATTCCAGGGATGATATGGAAAACAGATAAAGTTCACTATGATGAACATGCCGCAGCGTACAAATCAAATGAAATTCAAATTAAAGATAGGTAGATAAGTGACGCACAATTCTCCGAAAACGACGGGATATAAGGCCCCTGCAGTCTTCAAAGCGTTTCAGCTTTTGCGCCTGGTAGGTGACGCCCGGCACGGAATGCGTCTTAGTGAAATGGCCCATAAACTCGGTTTCAGCAAAAGCACCACTCATGGACTGATCCAGGCTTTGGTCAAAGAGGGCGCTTTGGAACAGAGTCCACAAGCCAAAACATTTTTTCTGGGTCCCGCCATTGTCGATTTGGCATTTAAAAGCTGGAATTATTTCAGGGTGATCGAAAAAGCCCAGCCAAGCCTGGAAACCCTGCGGGATCGAATCGGTGAAACGGTCTTTTTAGGTGTGCTCAGCCGATCTCGCGGGGTAATAATGGCCACCGCCGAAGCCGCCAAACCGATAAAGATTTCCTCCCCTCCAGGAGCCACAATCCCGCTATTGGCCGGTGCCGTGGGCAAGGTTTTTTTAGCCCATCTGGATGACGCTCAAATTCTCGAATATATCCGAGAGAAAGGCCTTCCTTCTTTCACTCCCCGGTCCATCACAAGCGAAGAGGTGTATCTGGCCGAGTTGGCGCAGGTGCGCAAAAATGGCTATGCCAAGGATAATGAAGAGTATCTGCCAGGCGTGAAAGCCGTGGCCGTCAGCCTGGGAAATCATCGCGGGCTTCCTCTGGCCATTTGGGTGGTCGGTTTTGCGAGCGATATGGGAGAGGAGGTCATGTCCGGTATCGTTCGATCCGTCCTAAAAACCGCCCAACAGCTGCGATCGATTCTCGACAATAGTTAGTATCCAACCACAAATAGCATCTTTTGACCCAGGACGGCGTTCTCGTCTTTTTGCGATCCTCAACGTAGTCGCGCTACGCCTGCGGTTGCAAAAATGCTGTGGCCTCGTCGTGTCGAAGATCCCGAGCTTTTCATCG
>CAZHAH010000229.1:0-8342 GCA_964530095.1 uncultured Desulfobacteraceae bacterium
ATCTTCCCCGTAAGGAATTCTGTCCTTTTTTGATTCGCTCGCTAACCCCGCAGCCCCGATAAAGCGGGATCTCCGCTTCGCTTCGACAAGCTACTGGGGATGCGCTCGCTATTGCGGTTCAATCTCTTATTGGATGTATAGCCTTCATTCTATCTGTTTTGAATTTTGAATTTCGGTCATTGACATTTGTTTGAGATTTGTATTTTGGTGCTTGGAATTTTTAAGTATAAGGTGCTTGAACGACGATACACCTGTTCCAGCTCCTCACAGGCCGTGTCAAAAGCTCTCCCGTGGATGTAGGCCAGACCGGCCTTTTTGGAAACCGCCCAGCCCACCTCCAGGGAAATTTTCCACGGCGTCGCCTTTCTAACCAATCGGTAGACTTTTAAGGGCCCTTTCAGCCAGCCGTAGGTTTTGTATAACTTCTTAATGAAGCCCTGCATCGCTTTGGGAATGGCGCTTTCGGAAAGGTTTTTGGCCTTATAAATGGTTTCCAGACGTAAATTGAATAAACGCCGGGTCAAAAGACGTTGCGTCCCCTGGCTGACCTTTCCCGCCCATGTCCGCACACTCTCGAGCAAAGGGCCGAGGGCCGCTTCTTCTATGGGATAACCTGAATCAGGAAAGTGATTTTTTGCAATAATCAAGGCCGCATCATGGACGGCAGCCTGCCACTTGGCAAAGGTTGGATTCGAGATCAAAATGGAGGGAAACCCGACCAACTGATTTCGAATCTCCTGGATTTGGGAATCGAATTTCGGGCCCCCGTCGTTTCCCAGGGCATATAGTTCTTCAAGTGTCTCCCGCAGTTCTTTTTCGCCTTCATCCGGAATCGAAATTTCCGCTTCGCTATAAGCCTCCAGGCTGAGTTTACCGATAAAAAGATATATATCTACCATCAGGTATTTAAAAAACACCAGGGTTGTCAATTGGTTCGAAAAATAAACCAGCCAAACCACGGGATCTAAAAACAGAAAAAGGCGCACCCGGGAGATCCGCCGAATCATTTTCCTGTGTGCCAGGATCCATCGAAACAGAGAAAATTCTGAAAGTCGCCGGTAGCGTTGATGAAGTTGTCCGATTTTGTGAAGGTTTACGGTCTTGAGCCTTCTAAAACCCGGTCGTTTGAGAATCCGATCAAATTGCGTCAGCGATTTCTCAAGGCTCATAAGAAAAGCGTTGACACTGATCTGCAGTTCGGGGCAATCCGAATCGGGGTGGAAACAGGCCGCAATCGATTTGATGTAAATCGGAAGATCTCTGAGTTCTCCAATTTCCGGAGAAAGGGACTGAAAAACGTTTGTGCAGGTGTCTTCAATAATTTGAGCCCCGCTTTTTATGGGCCCGCGATCCTGCCCGGCCGCTATTTTCAGCGCCGCTAATTCGGCCTTTAAGGATTTCTGCCAGCTGAAAATACCCCTGACTCTCCAGGCCGCAACCAAGGCAACCGTTAAAATGATAAATGTTAAAATTGCCCAGAGGGTTTTAAAAAAATCCAACCATTCCATACTGCTGTTGATAACCTGTTTTGAGGATTAAAAAAAGCCGTTTATTGGCTATCGTTCAATTTAGATCGAATCTAATTCCGGTAGTGGATCAGTTTGAAAAAAACAAAATTCCACAAGACCTCATCTTTTTTAGATGGGGTTTTTGTTTGCATCTTTTACTGTTTTTTATATATTGCCTATATGGCGAAAAAACTCTACCTCGATGAAAGTGGCGAATGCAGTTTTTCCAACGAAAGCATCTATAAGCATTTTTTGCTTGCTATCATTTCTCTCGATACTGACAAATCAAAAATTATCAAAGCAAGGCTAAAGCGAGAATTTCAACACATCATCAAAAAGGGGTGGAATAAAAATGTAGAAATTAAGGCATACAGCTTGTACAAAAATCGCAAGTTTGGTAAAAAAGCGGTAGTTGAAATTCTTAATACATTGTTGAAGGTTGAATCTATCCAGTTTCATTATCTCGTTGTTAATAAAGATAAAATTGAAACTCAATCTTTCAGAAACGCCCCTTATGGAATAGCATACAATTATTTTGCTGGAGTTTTGTTGTCTGAATTAATTTTCCAAGACGGTTTTCATAAGATTGATTTAACCTATGATTTAAGAAACAAAGAAACCCATCAAAAAAGACATTTCAAAGAACAGCTTGAAACTAAGATGTATGGCATGTCACTTGAGCAAGAAACACCTATTGAAATACAAATTGAAGGTCTTACATCCGACAAATCTTATGGATTAAGGGCCGTTGATTTTATATCCTGGTCAATTTTTCGGAGGTTTGAATTTAATGACGATGGGTTTTTCAATATAATAAGAGGTAAAATTGGAAGAGCGAGGGAATGGTATATTGAAAGCAAAAAAGCGCGACTTTAGGAACGATTGCGATACACGCAATTTATGTCTCTTAAAAGTAGGCACGTTACCTAAAGATTGACAGCGCTTTCAGATAAAATTTTACAGCAATTTTTTAAAAAGTCAAGAATTATTTATATATCTGGACGGCTCAGACACCCATAAATGGATGGACACTAAATAATTTTAATGAGGCTAAACGATGCAAACACAATCTCAACTTCTTTTTGAAAAGGCCAAAAGCATTATTCCCGGTGGTGTTAACAGTCCTGTCAGGGCCGGCCAGGCGGTGGGCATAGACCCGCCCTTTATCGCCCGGGCTCAGGGTTGTAATCTGTGGGATTTGGAGGAAAACCGGTATATTGATTATGTCTGTTCATGGGGCCCGATGATTTTGGGCCATGCCCACCCCGAGGTGGTTAAAGCCTTGCGGAAACAATTATCGGCCGGTACCAGCTATGGAGCCCCCACCGAATTGGAGCTTCAGATGGCCGAAACGATCGTAAAAATGGTGCCTTCCATTGAAATGGTACGAATGGTCAATTCCGGAACCGAGGCTACCATGAGTGCCCTTCGTCTGGCGCGGGGTTTTACGGGCCGCAATAAAATTGTCAAATTTGAAGGCTGTTATCATGGGCATTCGGATAGTTTACTGGTCTCCGCCGGTTCGGGTGTGGCCACCCTCGGAATTCCCGGAACACCTGGGATCCCCGGGGATTTAGCCGCCCATACGATTTCGCTTTCCTTTAACAATCTGGATGAAGTCTTTCAGACTTTCGAAAAATTTGGTCCGCAGATAGCGGCCGTAATCCTTGAACCCATCCCGGGAAACATGGGTGTTGTTATTCCGGATAAAGCCTTTTTGGAAGGTGTGCGCCAGGTCACCCGCGCAAACGGGACCGTGCTCATTTTTGATGAAGTCATCACCGGCTTTCGGGTGGCTCCCGGAGGGGCTCAGGCGCTTTACGGTATCATGCCGGATCTCACCTGCCTCGGAAAAATTATCGGCGGGGGGCTGCCCGTGGGGGCTTATGGCGGCAGGCGGGACATTATGGAAAGAATTGCGCCGGTGGGGGACATCTATCAAGCCGGAACCCTGTCGGGCAACCCCCTGGCCATGGCTGCCGGGCTGGCGACATTGAAACTTCTTCAAGCAGACCCTATCTACACGGATCTTGAAAAAAAAGGGGAGCTCCTTTTCGGCGGCCTTGAGGACGCGATGCGGTCGGCCGGCCTTGAGGTGACCTTCAATCGGATGGGATCCATGGGATCTTTTTTCTTTACCCGTGATCCTGTTACCGATTTCGCTTCAGCCAAAAGAAGTGATGCGGAATTGTTCAAGGGTTATTATGCCGGGATGCTGGCGCAGGGCGTCTATCTGGCCCCATCTCCTTTTGAAGCCGCTTTTGTCTCAACAGCCCATGATGAGGAAAGCATTCACAAAACGATTGATTGTGCTGCAACGGTTTTGCGGACCTTATAGGAAAGATGTAACCGTTCACGGGTTCAGAGGTTCAGGGTTCATAGGTTAAGCGCAAGCTGAATTTCAGGATATGTCTGATCCTGCTGAACGTACCTTTACCTTAATAACTGCTCAGATTCAAAGTTGCTGGATTCAGGGTTTTAGGTTAGAGAGCGATTAGGAAAATGAAAAGCGAACAACCCTGAACGGTGAACTCTGAACATGGGAACGCCTATGGAGAAATTATGGCCCTGCTATTGTTTACGCTGGCTCTCTTTCTGATTCTTCTGTCTACCGGCGGATTTATCGTTTATCTTATTAAGCAGCAAAAACCGATATTCAAGTGGTCTTTCAGAATACTTGTGGCCGGCTTTATTTTGCATACCCTCCATCTCGGCCACCAGTACTACACCCTGGGAGCCGTTCCCGTCCTAAGCCTCAAAGCATCGCTTTCTTTTTTCTCCTGGACCATCATCGGCGCCTATCTGATTTTCCATCTCAGATTCAAATTGATGGTACTGGGGTCTTTCATCGTTCCCTTTGCCGCCTTTCTGATGATCATTTCCACCTCCATTCCGGAAATAGCCATAACCGTAAAGCCCGGATTCAAGAGTTTATGGCTGACGGTGCATGTGAGCACAATTTTTATTGGAAATGGCATTTTCGTTATGACGTTCATGGCCGCGGTGATGTATCTGATTCTGGAATACCACATCAAAAAAAAACGCTTCGGACCCTTTTTTGCTCGACTACCGTCTTTGCAGACCTTGGATCTGATTAATCATTACACCCTGATGTATGGATTCCCTTTTTTAACCATCGGTATGATCACCGGATCGATTTATGCGCAGCTTGCCCTGGGGCGCTACTGGCAATGGGATCCCAAGGAGGTCTGGTCCCTGATTACCTGGCTGTTATATGCGGTCCTTTTGCATGAGAGACTTGCCGTCGGCTGGCGGGGTCGCCGTTCGGCCCTGATGTCGATTGTTTGTTTTGCTTTTCTGATCTTTACGTTTATCGGTGCCAGCCTGTGGTTGAGCGATTACCATAGCTTCCAAAACCTCGAGGGCCAGGGCTGACCATGATCCGCATTGTCAACATCGGCATGAACCACGAGACCGCCCCCGTCGAATTGAGGGAATGCCTTGCCAGAGAACCGGGCAACACCGCCAAGGCGCTTGTTTCCATGCGGGAACTTGAATGTATCAATGAAGGGTTGTTTTTATCGACCTGCAACCGGGTGGAGGCACTCTATATCACCGAAAATCCTGCAGAAGCGCAGCGAGCGGTTCTTTCGCTTTTAGCCCAGTTGGGTAACATGTCCCTGGATCAGTTCAGCGGCCATATGTATCGTCACGAAAACAGGGAGGCAACCCGACATATCTTCAGAGTGGCCTCAAGCCTCGATTCCCTGGTAAAAGGGGAACCCCAGATTCTGGGCCAGATAAAAGAAGCCTATCATGAAGCCACTCAGGAAAAAACGACCGGTGTCATCCTGAACAAACTGTTGCACAAGGCGTTTCAGGTCGCCAAAAGAGTCCGAACCGAAACGGGTGTTTCCGATGCGGCGGTTTCGATCAGCTATGCCGCCGTGCAGCTGGCCAAAAAAATATTTTACGATCTGAACGGGAAAAAAGTTCTCCTGATCGGGGCCGGTGAAATGGCTGAACTCGCCGCCAGACATCTTTTGAGCCAAGGGGTGTCCGCCATAACCGTGGCCAATCGAACCTTTGAACGGGCCGTTCAGCTGGCCAAAACCTTTAACGGCAAATCGGTTTCCTTCGAGGAAATCGGATCTCAAATCTTTGAAGCCGATATCGCCATCACCTCCACGGCCTCTTCCGAATTTGTGATTCGCTATGATCAGATAAAGGGCTCGCTTCGAAAGCGGCGCAACCGACCTCTCTTTATTATAGACATCGCCGTCCCCAGGGATGTGGAGCCCCGTGTGAATGATCTGGAAAACGTTTATGTTTACGACATTGATGATTTAAAGGGGATCATCGAAGTAAATGTTGCCCAGCGCGAGCACGAGGCACTTAAGGCCGAGCGAATTGTCACCGAAGAAGTAATCAAATTTGAGGAGTGGCGCAAAACACTGGATGTGGTTCCGACTATTGTGTCTTTACAAGAAAAAGCGGAAACGGTGCGTCAGGCGGAAATCAAAAAAAGACTCGCTGCTATGGGAAACTTGACTCCTTCACAGGTGAAGGCTGTCGAAGATCTGACCCTCTCGATTACCAAAAAAATCATTAACGATCCCATTGTCACCCTTAAAAAAACGGCCCACGAACCCGCCCGTGACCTTTATCTGGATGTCATCCGAAATCTGTTCAAACTCTGAGCCCCCAAAAAGAAACCCATGGAGGCTTTCCAAACTCCATGGGTTAAGGGGTGTGGGCGATTTGAGGGGAAGTCAAACCGCCCACTTTGAAAGGAAATGAATGGAGGTATTATGCCAAGCTAAATACCTTCTGACACTCATACTATACCACAAAGTGACATGTCAAGTGTTACTTTGTCATATATCAAAAAAAATTATTTTGTATCAAAATGAACGACCCCGCCGCAAGCAGCGGGGAATGGACCCGAAGAGATTCAACCCGCCTGGTTAACGGCCTTCATGACGCGTGTCAAGACGGCCCGATCCCTGTAGGGCAGCCTTTTTCTGGTAATCTCCGAATCGTGCCCACATCTTCTTCACCCATTAAACGGCTGTATCCATGGATGTCAGCGCTCAGAATAGCACTAAGTTTGCGTTTGGAGCGGATTTCGTTCATAACATGACCCGATTGGTATCAATATCAAAATTTTATGGCAGAGATCTTTTCATGATGCAAATTGACCCCAACGTTGCAAAAGTCGAGGATGCTGCAGCTCCCCCGACAGCGGGATCTCCGCTTCGCTACGACAATACGTCCGAGGGTGCGCTGATAGAATCGGGACTGCGAACCTAAGTACCTTGTTTCGTAAATATTGTTACGTATTCTGTTCGTAAACTCTAAGCGAATTATCTCTCGCCCGCTCTTGAATCGCTCGAGTTCACAGGCATAAAAACACATGACGAGGGATTTTCTCACCGCCGGAGATAAAAAGTGTATTTTCACGGCAAGAAATATTTGACAACGGTATAACTAAAGTTATACCATGCCTTCATGAAAACAGCCATATCCATTCCTGACGACATATTTTCATCCGCAGACCGCTTGGCGAAACAGCTTCAAATGTCTCGCAGCGAACTCTATGCCCGTGCTGTGAAACGGTATGTAGCGGAATGCCGTCATACCGACGTGAAAGAAAAACTAGACGAAGTGTATGGGTTTGAAGCCGAATCCGTTGATCCGGCGGTGATCAATGCACAAGCCGCATCCATTCCCGGGGAGAAATGGTGATGCAACGAGGGGATATCTGGTGGGCTTCACTTCGCCCGCCGACGGGTTCTGAGCCAGGCTATCGCCGTCCCGTGCTCATCGTTCAGAATGACGATTTCAACAATAGCCGGATCAATACGGTCGTTGTTGCCATCCTGACCTCCAATCTGCGCCTCCAGACTGCCCCCGGTAACGTGTTCCTGACTAAGCTAAGCACTGGGCTTGCCAAGGATTCGGTGGTCAACGTTTCCCAGGTTGTCACCTTGGAAAAGTCATTTCTGACTGAGCAGATCCTCACGATTTCGGCGGACAGAATGGCTGACGTGGACGACGGTCTCCGTCTCGTGCTCAATTTGTAGGAAATGTCGTTGCACCTATAAGGATTGATACGACCTGAAAGATCGTTTCCCCGCTTGAAGAAGAAAACCGAACCTGCTTGTATTTTCCGACAAATATGATAAAAAGGGTTTACTTTTCCAGATTTTCCCAAAAATGACAAATTGATATTTTCATGCAATCTTATGCGAGGATTCCATGGATGAAATCACAAAACCCCGTTTCTAAAAGTGCGAAACGGGGTTTTTTATTTTCTCTCTGATTACAACTGGAAAAACAGTGTGTGCAAGATCTGAAAAGGGTTAAAGGCGACAGCAAAAAAGAAATGGAGATGATAAGCAAAAGCAGTCGAAGACGTGCCCTGTTTCCAAGAACAATAACACACTATTCGATCCGTATGGAATAGTGGCGCCGCCGCATTTCATCCAATAATTTAACCGACATAGAGCACCTGATTTGCAAAATGAATTGATTTAGCATACAGGAAATATTGAATATCGTAAACAGGCAAATTTGCCTTATAATCAATTGTTATACGGCTTGAAAAGAGTGACACTTGGCATAATTGAGAGGTTGAGATTATAAAAAAATGCGGATCACTCTGCTTGGTACCGGCACTCCCATTTTGGATCCAGATCGAATGAGTGAATAGGGGACGTATTAAACTAATGAACTTATATGATGCTCGAGGAAATACAATTCAAGAAAGAAATATTCGCTGATTAATAAATAAGTTTGAATGTTTAATACGTCCAGTATCACGATTTCGACATGTTGTTGGATGCACGATTGAAGACGAAGTTTTTATCG
>CAZHAH010000230.1:0-8158 GCA_964530095.1 uncultured Desulfobacteraceae bacterium
AACAGCTGACTGGAAAGCAAATTTTTACTTGACTTTCCTCTGATTAACTCAATTAGGGTTCTATTGTTCGGCATAAGCCATTATGGCCAAAGCGTTTACCACGCTGGCGGCCAGAGTCGATCCCCCTTTGCGGCCAACATTGGTGATTTGCGGAAAGTCCAATTCCATTAGGGCGGCCTTTGATTCGGCCGCATTTACAAATCCCACCGGCAACCCGATGATAAGGGCCGGGCGAGCCTTTTTTTGATGGATCAATTCGATAAGGCGAAGCAAAGCCGTGGGAGCGTTACCGATGACATAGATGCCGTTTTCCATCCCATCGATGGCGGCCGTAACGGCAGCCTGAGCCCGTGTTATCCCTTGCTGCCGGGCAATTTCAACCACCCTCGAATCGGTTATCAGGCACTTGCAAGAAACGCCAAACGCGATCAGTTCGTTTTTGCGAATTCCGACCTGGGCCATATGGGTATCGGTAATGACAGGATTGCCTGCTTTAATGGCCCTCAATCCCGCCTGAACGGCCTGGGGATGGAAGCGGACGGTTTGAATATATTCGAAATCGGCCGACGTGTGAACCATGCGCCGTACGATCTGCCATTGGTCCGGGGGAAAGTCGTGCGATCCGGCTTCTTGATCAATGATTTGGAAGCTTTTGGTCTCAATTTCCTCTGGTTTCATCGATTGGTTTCCTTTCGTGTTGATAGTTCAGGCAGCTTTTCACAAAATTAAGGGCAACATCAGGATGACTGCCGAAATGAAGATGTACATAACTCCCTAATGTACGCTTGACCTGAAAGCCCTCATGCATTTGATCCATTCCGGTTCGAGAAGTCAACCGATAGATCGTCTCGCAGTTGTCGGGAGATGCGCTAATCTTGGAGTAATGGAATTCATGTCCGCGAATGGTTTGGCCGCGTTGTCCGATAAGGGTATCTTTTTGCAGGGTAATTTCTCGATATCCAAGAGACCTTAGGCGGGGAAACATGGCGGTTTCAAAGGGGAAGCATCCCGCCATGGGGAACGTGTTGCCCTCAAGGTCGCAAATCGTGCGGCAAAGATACATGAACCCGCCGCATTCGGCATAAATCGGCATGCCCTGGTTGCATTGGGTAAGGATCTGATTGTGAAACCCGGCATTCAAGGAAAGCGCCCTTGCAAAAAGCTCCGGATACCCACCGCCAAAATAGAGTCCATCCAGATCATCCGGAAGATGCCGATCTCTTAAAGGCGAAAAGGGGACAATTTCAGCGCCACGTTTGGACAGCAAATCGAGATTGTCCCGGTAATAAAAGCAAAACGCATTATCGGTGGCGACCCCGATACGGACAAGCGGCTTTTCAGGGGACGACGGGAGCAGGGTATCCCGGTCGGGCCTATCAATCGCGGGGAGTCGCTCCATAAAGGCATCCAGATCAATATTCTTTTGTATTAATCCGGCCAGCCGTTGGATGGCTTCCGTGGTCAAGGGGTGATCCTCTTGGGTGACTAAACCCAGATGTCGTTCAGGGATCGTAATCGTCTCATCGCGCTGAATTCCTCCCAAGCACGGCATCTTGACATTATCCCGCAAAGCGTCTTTTAAATATTGGAGATGACGTTGGCTGCCGATATGATTAAACAGAACACCGGCAAAGGAGAGGTTTTCATCAAAGCGTTCAAAACCCTGGATCAAAGCCGCCGCACTGCGGGCCATGCTACGCGCATCTACCACCAATAGGATCGGAAGATTAAGCCATTTGGCCATTTGGGCCGTGGAGCCGGCTTCGTTGCGGCCGTCATAGCCATCATAGAGTCCCATGACACCTTCGACCACGGCAACATCGGCCTGATGGGTGTTTTTGTAAAAACAGATCCGGTTATAATCTTCTGAAAGCATCCATCCATCGAGATTACGACTGGCCGAATGCGTAATTCTTGAATGGTGTCCGGGATCGATAAAATCAGGACCCACTTTAAAGGGAGCGACCTTAATTCCCTTTTTTACCAGAGCCGCCAGCAAACCCAGTGTAATGGTGGTTTTACCGCAACCGCTCTGTGTTCCTGCTATAACGAATCCTTTTAAGCTCACCGGTAAACCAAAGCCTCCTGCACAAGGCTGCGCGCCTGTTCGTTAAAAATAGTCGGATACAGAATCTGTCCAATGGTAAAGATGCCTTTTATCAGCCGCATCGTCGGTCGTGACACAATCATTTCATCGATCAAAAAGATCTGGTCCTCGCGAATGGCCTTGATGATTCTGAATCCAGACTCATTTCGGATTAACGCTTTGGTGGGACGATTCATGGCACCGTATTGTGCGAGATAGATGTCGATCTGCTCCGCCAAAGCCAAAATCCGTTCTTTTCCAAAAGACGCAATGTTGGTTCCGCGGATCGATTGAGCGCCGGAGGCCAGATTGATTCCACCCGCCGTCCGGAGCGCAAAAATCGCCATGGCGTCCGGGGTGAATGTTTTCATCTTTTTGTGTATGGCTTCAAAATAGACGCGTTTTTTCAGCTCCACTGACTGGGCCAGCTTCCGGAATCGCTGCACGGCGGTCTGGAAGGTGTGAATCATGCGCCTGGCTTCCTGTTGTCTGCCGACCAGAAGCCCGAGCACCTCCCAGTAACGGTACATTTCTTCAATCGTACGCGGCTGTATGGATGCGACGGTTATGCCGCTTTGTTCGAGGCGTCTTAAAAGCCTTGCATATCCGCGGTCGATCATGGGGCGGATCAGAACCAAATCGGGCTTGGCCGCGAGAAATTTCTCAGGATCATCATGATAGGAAAAAACCGGTTTCTTGAGCGCTTCGGGCGGATAAGCCTCGTTTCTGGATACACCGATAAGCTGATGTTTCAGGCCCAGGCTGAAAAGGTTCTCCGTATGGGCCCCATAAAGCGATATGACCCGGACGAAGGGTTGTTTGATTTCGATTTTTCGACCGGCTTGATCAAAAACTAATCCGGAATTTTGGATACGCAAGGCAGCGGCGTACAGGGGTGCGGCCTGCGAAATCAAAATGAAAATAATCGTTAATCCAAAAGATATCTGACGATAGGAAGTCATTGCATTTCGCTTACTTTTTTAAAATCACCTGTTTCGATCCGGCATAGGCATCAAAAATGACTTTGCTTTCGACCCCAAACACCTTGCCGATGATGCCCGGTGTCAATGTCTCATCGGTCGATCCAAAGGCAACGATTTTGCCTTCCTTCAGAAAGACCATATCATCACTGTAAAGCGCCGCCAGATTCATGTTCTGCATGACGGCAATAACGGTTGCGTTTTCATCACGGATCTTTTGTTGAACCAGATTAAGCAACGCCAGCGTGTATTGAATATCCAGGTTTGAAGTCCCCTCATCCAAAAGGAGAACGGGCGTATTTTGGGCGAGGGCGCGCGCAAAAACAACCCGCTGTCTCTCACCCCCGCTGAGTTCGGTTATATATCGATTCCGAAATGCGGCTGTTTTCGTTTGTTTCAATATGTCTTCAACAATGTGGAAATCACGTGCCGAGGGTTGGGAAAACCGGGGAATGTGCGGATAGCGACCCATCATAATGATTTCTTCAGCCGTAAACGGAAAGTTTATATGATAATTTTGGGGTACCAGCGCCATCTCTTTGGCCAACTCCTTTTTGGAGAAAGCGTGCAGGTTTTTCCCGTTGTAGACAATACTGCCGGCACCGGGTTCCCGGTTTCCGATGAGAAGATCGACAAAAGTAGTTTTGCCGCTTCCGTTGGGGCCTAAAATAGCGTGAAACTTCCCCGATTCGAATATAAGGGATATATCGTCGATCACCCTCTGTGAGTCGTATGAATAGGCGATATGATTAATTTCAAACATGTTAAAAAGTCTTGGTTGAGATCTGCCGTTTTCGAAAAATATAGCAGAAAAAAGGACCTCCGATGAGTGCCGTTAGCACGCCAATCGGGATTTCAGCCGGTAAAACGGCACGCGTGATCGTATCGGCGCTCAAAAGCAACACAGCACCGGCGAGCAGGGATATGGGGAGCAGCCGGCGATTGTCCGGACCGGTAAAAAACCGCATCCAATGAGGAATCAAGAGCCCCACAAAACCGATAATTCCCGACACGGAAACACAAACAGCCGCCACCATGGAAGCCGTAATCAAAAGAATGAAGGTCACCTGCCGTGTATCAACACCCAGGGAGGCAGCGGTTCTGGCACCCAGGGACATCAAATTCAGATCGCGGGCATAATATAAAAAAATAAGGAATCCGATACAGACAAATATGAATGTGAGCGAAACATCGATCCAATTTTTTGAGGCAAAACTTCCCATCAACCAAAAAATGATGATTTCAACCTGTTCGTCGGCGATATATTTTAGAAAGCTCAAGCCGGCAGACAGGATCGCCGCTACGATAATACCGGATAAAATGAGATTGTTGGAAGACAAGCCGCCACCCGAAGAAGAAAGATAAATCACCACACCGAGTGTTAAGACCGCGCCCGAAAACGCAAAAAGGGGAACCGAATAAATCTCTAGAAAGCCAATGTTTAAAAGCAGGGCGACAGAAGCCCCGAAGGCCGCGCCTGCCGAAACACCAAGTGTATACGGATCGGCCAGCGGATTTAAGAGGATGCCCTGAAAAATAACTCCCGAAATGGCGAGACCGCCGCCAACGATGGCCGCACTCAAGATGCGGGGGAGCCGAACTTCCATAATGACAACCGGATATAGGTTATCCATGGCCTGCAGAAGATGTTCCCCTCCAAATAGTTTGGCAAAAAGGATTTTACCGATATCCGTAAATGTCAATTGAATGTAGCCCAGTTTGGCCGAAACCATGACAATCAATCCCAATATTGCCGTTAGACAAACGATCTGGACACTTAATGAATTTCGCAGGGTAGAATACAATTAACGTTCCCTCTTATAAAATTGGCGCAGCGAGATGGCTCCTTTTCACGTGAGCAAAAAAAAGCCCTTCAAACTGCTATATGTTTGAAGGGCTGCACCCAGTTTTCTTAACCCTTTTTCAAATGCCATGCGCTTGTCGGATCGCAACAAATGGCAAACAGTCATGGCAGGTCTTCTGACTTCCCCACCTTTTTAGCGGCCTTCCCATCCCGATTTGTCGGAACAGTGGCTCAGGTAGCTAAAAAGATTTCCCCATTATCAAGGATAAAGGGGAGGGTTACAGCGGCGGGACCGCTCCTGATTCTCACAGGATTCCCTATTAAGCCCTGCGGGCACCGATGACTATTATCTATGTTATTGAACGACAGCGGTTTTGTCAACCCTGGTGTTGCATAAAAAATGATGGCCTAACTCGCCAGAGGCGAGCAAGCACTTGTCCGCCTCCGGCGGATCGAACATCCAACGGCGGGTGTCTACAAAACAACTTGGCGCTTAGAGGGCGTTATTCCTTATTCGTAACTCCTGCTTCTTCAAATGTAAGAACCTCCTGAAAGACGCGAATCGCCCCTTCTAAAATACTCATCGCTAAAGCGCCACCGGTTCCCTCTCCAAGCCGCATTCCGAGATCTAAAATCGGTTCAAGTCCGAGATGTTTCAGCATGAGCCGGTGCCCTTTCTCCTCCGAGCAGTGTCCCGCAAAGAGATAATCGATGACTACGGGGCAAAGCGCCTGGGCCACAAGCGCTCCGGCCGTTGAAATAAAGCCGTCAATCACGACCGGACGATGATGATAGGCCCCCGCTAAAATGCATCCGGCGATACCACCGATTTCGAATCCGCCGACTTTGGATAAAACATCAAGGCCGTTTTGGGGATCGGGCCGATTTTTTTCGATCCCCCTTTGAATCGCATTTCTTTTTTTCAAAAGCCCTTCATCATCCACTCCGGTTCCACGCCCGACCATGTCGTCAAGGGGAATGCCCGTGATCACAGTGCCAATCGCGGCCGAGGGGGTCGTGTTCCCGATCCCCATGTCTCCGGTTCCCAATATCTGGGTTCCTTTATTGAATCGTTCGGTTGCAAAATGAAATCCGGTTAAAACCGCCTTTTCGGCTTGCTCAGGGGTCATGGCGGAATCCTTTGTAAAATTGGATGTTCCCGGGGACACTTTTGCCGGCAGAAAGCGATCCTTGTGTTCCATTCCCTCCACATCGATATCAGGGATGATGCCCATATCGACTACCCAAACGTCGGCTTGCACATGACGGGAGATCGCGTTGATTCCGGCACCGCCATGTAAAAAAGCTTTCACCATTTCACCGGTGATGACTTGAGGGTAGGCGCTGACTCCTTCATCTACAACACCGTGGTCTCCGGCCATGATAAGAATTGCTTTTTGATTCACAGCGGGGCTAAGCGTTTCCTGAATACCGCAAATTTGTTCGGCGTAGTCATGGAGTCGACCGAGGGCTCGAGTGGGCATCACCAGTTGAGCTGTGCGTTTACGTGCCTTGGCGATCCAGTCCTTATTTACGGGTGTAATTCCAGCGATCATTTCTTGCAGCGTTAATTCATTTTTCACCATAATAATCCTCCTTGTTATGTGGTGTCCATCCATAAATAGCATCTTTCGGCCCATGACAGCGTTCTCGCATTTTTACAATCCTCAACGTAAACCCGCTACGCCTGCGGTTGTAAAAATGCTGCGGCCTCGTCGTGTCGAAGATCCCGAGCTTTTCATCGGGGAACCAAAATCTACCATTTCTGGATGGGCACTATGTTGGTTCATTATTTTCCAAAAAAAAACCCCAAGCGTTTTACGCTTGAGGTTTTGCCATCTCCACAAACATCGACTTTTATGGCAGTTCTTCTGACTTGCGGATCATCCTACTGACCGCGCCTTCCCAATTCACTTGGTGGTGAACCAGTGGCTATATGCGGTGTTCGTCTCCGTTTACAGCGGCGGGACCGTACCGGAGTCTAACCGGTTTCCCTATTATCCCTTAGAGACCTTTGCATAACGTCCCCTTTTGCCCAATTCCTGCGTCAGACTCAAATTTTGCACGCAGTGAAGCTATAGCGCCATCCTCAAAATACTCAATGTATTCCTGTGGTTGCACAAAGTGAAGCATCAGCGCTATATTTTCCTCTTCCTTGAACTAGAACAAAATTAGACGTTTTCCAAGGTCTCCTTTAGCGGGCACCATAAAAGTGGTCGTATCACTTTTTGCAGAGGGCTTATGGATGAACTGGGCGGCGATGTCAAGTTTTTTTTGAAATGCACAAAAAAGACCATTTATGGATGCACACTAAAATAATTTATGTATCAAGAGCGCCCCCAATTGTTTGTAGGGCGCATATAAAAACTGAAGCTCAGGATGGTAGAAGATATGGACGATCGCCCCCAGCGCCAGAAATGGACCAAAGGGGATTGGAAGTTTCATTCCCTTGCGTGTGACCAGCATGACGGCCACTCCGACCAGGGTACCGGTAAAAGAAGAAATGTAGATGGTAATGATGACGCCTTGCCACCCAAGCAGGGATCCGATCATCGCCAAAAGTTTGATATCACCTCCCCCCATGCCCTCCCGGTCGGTTAAATGGGCATAAAAATATCCGATGGCGTAAAGAATCCCACCGCCAAACAGAAATCCCAACAGGGAATCCTTATAGCTTGTATCCGGGAGTGCAAAGGACAGCAGAAAGCAGATGGGTATCCCCGGCAAAGTGATGATATCGGGAATAATCCAGTGGTCAATATCGATAAAGGTAACAACGACCAAAATGGCCGTGAAACAGAAATAAATCAGGCTCGGTAGGGTCAGACCGAATTTGACAAGAATCGATAGTGCCAAGAGCCCGCTCAGCATTTCAACCAGTGGGTAGCGCAGGGAGATGGGTGCCCGGCAGTGTCGGCAGCGACCCCTCAGCCATACGAAACTCAAAACAGGAATGTTGTCATAAAAACGAATGGGGTGGCTACACTTGGGGCACATGGATCCTGGAGAGACAATCGATTTTGAATCCGGCACCCTCAAAATAATGACGTTAAGGAAGGATCCGATGCACAGACCGAAGATGAAGGTTATTATCATTAGCAATGGATCAAGCATTTTAAAGGCCACTTTCTCTTTTTAGAGATCGGTTTCAAACAATCAAAATAGGACGCTTCTATAAGCATTAGCTAAAAAAAGCAAGATTGATATTGTCAAAGAAAAGTTATGTCTTATATTCCTCATTCCGGAAAAGTTTTATTAAAAACGCAGCAACAACTGAACAGACGGGGG
>CAZHAH010000231.1:0-8150 GCA_964530095.1 uncultured Desulfobacteraceae bacterium
GAGAGTGGCGGAATTGGCAGACGCACTGGACTTAGGATCCAGCTCTGGAAACAGAGTGGGAGTTCAAGTCTCCCCTCTCGCACCATTTAAAAATAACTCGCTGAAAGTGCCTGGGGAAATCATTTGCTTCAGACACTTGACTTAAGGAAGGAAGGTTATGCAGGTTACTGTAGAAGAGGTGAGCTCGGTTAAAAAAAAGCTCCTAGTTGAGATTCCTGAAGATCAAGTCACCCGGGAATTGGATAAAGCGTATGCTAAGGTTAAAAAATCAGCTAAAATCAGAGGGTTTCGTCCCGGAAAGGCCCCCCGTAGCGTTTTGGAAAGACTCTTTAAAAAGGATATTCACGCCGATGTGTCGTCGCGGTTAATTCAGGAATCCTTTTTTGAGGCTATTCAGGAAAATGATTTCAGAATCGTGGGAACCCCTCAAATCGATCCGCCGGCGCTAGAAGCCAGTCAGGCATACCGATATGAAGCCGCGATTGAAATAAACCCCGCAATCGACAACGTCGACTTCAAAGATTTAACACTGAAAAAGCCACGATATACCACCAGTGATGATGAGCTCGAAACGCAGCTTAAATTGCTCCAGAAACGCCTGGGAAACCTAAAACCGATCGAGAAAGAAAGGCCCCTTCAAAACGATGATTTTGCCTTGATCGACTATGAAGGGTTTAAAGACGGAAAACCGTTTGATCAAACCGCGAAGACCGAAAATTTCACCCTCAAGATGGGAGAGGGCCGGATATCAAAGTCGTTTGATGAACAAATTGTGGGCATGAAGCCCGGCGAAGAGCGTGAAATCTCGGTCAGCTTTCCTGAAGATTACTTTAATAAGGATCTGGCGGCACTTGACATCAGTTTTAAAGTGATGCTGCATGAAATCAGGGAGGAACAACTGCCCGAAATCGATGATGAAATGGCCAAAGATGCGGGTAAATATGAAACCCTGGAGGAGCTCAAAACCGAAATCCGAAAAAATTTGAGTGAGGGATATGAAAAACGCTCTGAGCAAGAGCTGAACGAACAGATTTTTCAAGCCCTAATTGAGAAAACCAGCTTTGAATTGCCGGAGACACTGGTTAAATATGAGCTTGAAGGGATTGTGGAAGAAGCCGAAAAGACGTTCGCTTACCAAAACCAAACCATGGAGGGGCTGGGGATTGACCGTCAAGAATTTGCTGAAAAATATCGCGAAACGGCCGAAAAACAGGTCAGACGTTACCTGATATTAAATAAAATCATCGAACAGGAAGATCTGAAGCTGGCCGATGACGACCTGGAGAAAGGGTTTGAAGAGATGGCAGCCAGCTTTTCTCAACCGGTGGAAGAGATCAAGTCCTTTTATCAACAACAAAAAGACAAACTTGACCTTTTTAAGCATGCATTACTTGAAAAACAGGCGATAAAACTTATTATTGATAGTAACCAGATCGAAGAAATCGAAAAGACAGCCACAGAAGACCCCGATGCGGCCGCCCAGCCACAGGCTGGAGAGGCGCAAACCGAAACCAAATAAAAAAGAGGAGCCAGCGCGTGCCACTCATACCGATGGTTATTGAACAGAGCAGTCGAGGGGAAAGAGCCTACGATATTTATTCCAGGCTTCTAAAGGACAGGATCATCTTTTTAGGAACCGCCATGAATGACGAAATCGCCAATTTGCTGATCGCACAGCTCCTTTTCCTCGAATCCGAAGATCCTGATAAAGATATCAATTTTTATATCAACTCACCCGGAGGTTTGGTTACGGCGGGTCTGGCGGTATACGACACGATGCAGTACATCAAACCCGATATCGCAACCGTCTGTATCGGCCAGGCGGCCAGTATGGGGGCGCTTTTACTGGCGGCCGGTACGGCAAAGAAACGCTATTCGCTTCCCAATGCTCGAATCTTAATTCACCAGCCCATGGGCGGATTCCAGGGACAGGCGTCCGACATTGCAATCCAGGCCAAAGAAATATTGAGAATGAAGGAAACATTGAACAAAATTTTGGTAGAACATACGGGCAAGGACCTGAAACAGATCGAAAACGATACCGATCGAGACTTCTTCATGTCCGGTCATGAAGCCAAAAAATACGGGATTATCGATCATGTGATTACCAATCGGGACGATCTCGACAAATTAGACACACCGGAGGCATAGCATGGCTGAAAACAGGGATCAGGGGGACAATCTGTACTGCTCTTTTTGCGGTAAAAATCAAAAAGAGGTTTCCAAGCTTATTGCAGGCCCAGCGGTCTATATTTGCGATGAATGTATCCAGCTTTGCAGCGAGATAATCGAAGAGGAGAGTGAAAAAGAAGCTGAAAAGCTGGTGGGAACCTTTGCCCCACAGGATATCAAGGAAAAACTGGATGAGTATGTCATCGAACAGGATGAGGCCAAAAAGAACCTGGCCGTGGCCGTGTACAACCACTACAAACGCCTCGACTCGGGTGTAAATACCAAAGAAGTCGAAATCCAGAAAAGCAATATCTTATTGATCGGCCCCACGGGCTGCGGCAAAACGCTGCTGGCACAGACCCTGGCTCGATTTTTGCAGGTTCCCTTCACGATCGCTGATGCAACCAGCCTAACCGAGGCCGGCTATGTGGGTGAGGATGTCGAAAACATTATATTATCGTTACTCCAAAACGCCGATTATGATGTTGAAAAGGCCAAGCGGGGGATTGTTTATATCGATGAAATCGACAAAATCGCACGCAAGTCGGACAACCCCTCCATCACGCGCGACGTGTCCGGCGAAGGGGTGCAGCAGGCATTGTTAAAAATAGTTGAAGGGACCACGGCCAGTGTGCCGCCCAAAGGGGGGAGAAAGCACCCCCAGCAGGATTTTGTGAAGGTGGATACGTCCAACATCCTGTTTATCTGCGGCGGAACCTTTACCGGACTCGAGCATGTCATCAAACGGCGCCTAGGATCGAAGCTCATGGGGTTCGGCGCCAAAATCATGTCCCAAGACGAAAAGAATATCGGTGAAATCCTGCGTACAGTGGAACCCGAAGACCTTCTAAAGTTCGGATTGATTCCGGAATTTCTGGGACGTATGCCGGTGATTGCCACCTTGGATGAATTAAGCGAATCAACCCTGATTCGGATCCTTCAGGAACCTAAAAATGCATTGGTCAAACAGTACAAAAAACTGTTTGAGATTGAGGATGTCAACTTGCGGTTTACCGATAGCGCTTTTTTAGCGATTGCCAAAGAAGCCGTCAAACGTAAATCCGGCGCACGTGGTCTGCGCGCAATCATGGAGAAGAGCCTGCTGGATATTATGTACAAGATACCTTCCATCGAAAATGTGAAAGAGTGTGTCGTCAGCGAAGACGTGGTTTTGAATAGAGAAGATCCGATTTTATTGTATGAGCAGGAGAAGAAACCGACAAAACAAACTGCATAACAACAATTAATGATTAAACGATGAAAACTAAAATGGTAAATTTGCCGAAATTATTTAAAGACGAAAGATTTGAATCTTCAAAAATTATTCTTCCGTTGCTGCCCCTCAGGGATATCGTTGTCTTTCCATACATGGTCGCCCCTTTGTTCGTGGGGCGCACCAAATCGGTCAATGCGCTTTCGAGCGCCATGAACGATGACAAAAGCATTTTTCTGGTGGCTCAAAAACAGGCCAATGTTGACAATCCGAAGGAAAAAGATATCCGTACGGTGGGCACCATTGGGAGCGTGCTGCAGCTGCTCAAATTGCCGGACGGCACTGTCAAAGCGTTGGTGGAAGGAAAATCACGCGGTCGGATCGTTAATTTCATCGATCAGCAGGATTTTTTCAAGGTGGAACTGGAAACCCTCGACGAGCCTGAAATGACCAATGCCGAAGCGATTGCGATTACAAGGGCCATCGTCGAAGGGTTTGAAGAATATGCCCGCCTGAACAAAAATATTTCCAGGGAACTCGTCGGCAACGTGGGCGCCATCTCCGATCCCTCACAGCTGGCGGATACCGTGGCGGCCCATTTCTCCTTTAAAATTGAAGATGAGCAGAAGCTCCTTGAAACGGCCTCTCTGAGTGATCGACTGGCGTATCTGCTGCAGTTGATCAAGATGGAAATCGAAATTTTCCAGATGGACCAGAGCATCAAGGGGCGCGTAAAAAAGCAGATGGAGCAGACCCAAAAACAGTATTACTTAAACGAACAGATGCGGGCCATAAAAAAGGAGATGGGCTCCGAAGATGAGGCCGCCGATGAACTCAAAGAGCTGCACAAACGCATCAAGCGCAAACGGATGTCGAAGGAGGCGGCGGCTAAGGTCAGACAAGAATTCAAAAAACTGAAACTGATGACGCCGATGTCCGCCGAAGCGACCGTCGTGCGTAATTATATCGACTGGATCATCAGCCTACCCTGGTTTGAGAAGACCCGGCTTGGCAATGATATTAAAGAGGCTGAAATAATATTGGATGAAGATCATTACGGTCTCGAAAAACCCAAAGAACGAATCATCGAGTACCTTGCCGTTCAGGCCCTGATCAAGAAGGTACGCGGACCGATTTTATGTTTTGTGGGACCGCCGGGAGTGGGCAAGACCTCATTGGCTAAATCGGTAGCCAGGGCGACGGGACGCAAATTTATCCGACTTTCCCTGGGAGGTGTACGCGATGAAGCCGAAATCAGGGGGCATCGGCGCACTTATATCGGTGCCATGCCCGGTAAAATTATTCAATCGCTGAAAAAAATCGGCGTCAACAATCCTGTTTTCTGCCTGGATGAAGTGGATAAAATGAGCATGGACTTTAGGGGCGATCCCTCTGCAGCTCTGCTCGAAGTTCTGGATCCGGAACAGAATTTTTCTTTCAACGACCACTACCTCGATCTCGATTATGATCTGACGAACATCCTTTTTATTACCACGGCCAATACGCTTTTCGAAATTCCATTGCCCCTGCAGGATCGGATGGAAATCATCAATTTGCCCGGCTATACCGAATATGAAAAATATCATATTGCCAAAGATTTTCTGATATCCAAACAGATCCAAATGAACGGGCTGGAAGGGAAGAAAATTCATTTTTCGAAGAGCGCCATATATACCCTGGTTCAGCGGTATACGCGCGAAGCCGGTGTCCGCAATCTGGAACGCTCCATCGCCTCGATCTGTCGTAAAATTGCACGCCAAGTTCTCAAACAGAAGGATAAAAAAGCCTTCAGCATCTCGGGAAAATCGATTCCAAAGTATTTGGGTCCCCCGCCTTTCAAATACGGGCAAATCGAAGAAAAAGATCAAATCGGGCTTGTCACCGGGCTCGCCTGGACCCAGGTGGGGGGCGAGTTGCTGGGGATTGAAACCTTGACCATGCCGGGAAAAGGGAAGCTGACCATAACCGGCAAGTTGGGCGATGTCATGCAGGAGTCCGCCAAGGCAGCCGTGAGCTATGTCCGCTCCCGGGGAGACACGTTGATGATCAATCCCAACTTCCATGAAGAACTCGATTTGCATATCCATATACCGGAAGGCGCGATTCCCAAAGATGGCCCCTCGGCCGGTATTTCGATCTGCACTTCGATCGTATCAATCCTGACTAAACGGCCGGTTTTTAGGGATATTGCCATGACCGGTGAGATTACATTACGGGGTCGCATCCTCCCCATCGGTGGATTAAAGGAGAAGATTCTGGCAGCCCATCGAGGCGGAATAAAACGCGTCATTATCCCCATGGAAAACAAGAAAGATTTAAAGGATATCCCTACCGAAATATCAAAACAGGTCGAAATCATTTTGGTTGACCACATGGATGAAGTGTTATCCCATGCCTTGATCGTCAAAGAGGGTGAATCGATATTCAAAAAGAGCGATATCCCTTTTAAAATGGCTGCCGAAGAAAAGGAAGAAAGAGCTCCGATTAATTGATTTTATCGCATGCCAAGGCCAAAAATCAGCTTGACTTTGCTATGCGCAATTGTTAGCAGAAAGTTCTTTTGAGTGAATACCCTGGGGGCGGGTAGCTCAGTTGGGAGAGCATCGGCCTTACAAGCCGGGGGTCACAGGTTCAAGCCCTGTTCCGCCTACCAAAATTACTTTGAGGGCGTATTCAGTTTTAGTTGGACCGTCCCGCCAGGGATGACGGGAAGGTCGCGAGAGCAGAAAGAAAATGGGGGCGTAGTTCAGTTTTGGTTAGAACGTCCCGCCAAGTGTGGCGGGAAGGTCGCAGAAATAATTCGGGGGCGTAGTTCAGTTTTGGTTAGAACGCCGGCCTGTCACGCCGGAGGTCGCGAGTTCGAGTCTCGTCGTCCCCGCCATTTTTATTAAGGCTTGTCATTAAGTGAAATAGGTGACAGGCCTTTCTTATTTTATGTCCTATTATCTTTACATAATTCAGTCAGAGATAGACGATAGTTTTTACATCGGAACTACACAGAATTTGGACGAAAGAATTTTGCGCCATAATCAGGGTCGGAGCAAATACACAAGAACAAAACGTCCTTGGAAGTTAGTCTTTCATGAGGAACATCCAGACAGATCGAGTGCAATGAAAAGAGAATATGCAATCAAACGTCAAAAAAGTAGGGATTACATAGAATTTTTGGTGAAGTTCAGTTCTGCTTAGAACGTCCCGCATATCATGCGGGAAGGTCGCGAGTTCCCCGCCAGGGGCGGGACCTAAGGGCGATCTTCGTCGTCCCCGCCACTTATAAAATCAAGGGGTTATGATTAGCTTCATAGCCCCTTGATTCTTATGCAAGATTAGATTTCCAACCCTATTTCCAATCCATAGATCCAGTTTTGACCTTTTAGGCACAAAAAACCGGCCCCGAATTGGAAGCAGGATTTCATTAGTATCGTAATCAGAACCCCGGCGAATTGCTGGTTGAGTTTCTGATTGGTGTTCTAGTCGCAAGTTTTTTGGTCGATAGCGGAATGGCTGTCAGCTGCAGCGCCTTATGCATATTTATTCGACCATTCTCGCAACTGATTGACGGTTGCGGTAACTCCACCGCAGACGACGACTAGAACGGATATGAACTCTTCAAGTTCCGGTACGCCGTCATACACTACCGCGAGGGATGCTCCGCAAGCCGGCTCCACTACTACCCGGTGATCGGCAAGGAATCTTTGGCATGCGGATACTGCAGCCCGGTCTGAGACCACGATGCTGCGAAAAGGATGTTTCTTTGACCAACTGAACGTTTGTTCGCAAATTCGCCTGGCGCCCAGTGAAGTGGCAATACTGGTGATGGCGGCCAATTCGACTCGGTAGCCTGCTCGAACCGACTGAGCCAAGGAGTCGGCTCCTTCCGTTTCGACGGCAATCACCGGGACATCGATCCAGCCGTTTCGATGTAGTCCCTCTACGACGCCGCATAGCAACCCGCCGCCTCCTACGGAGAGAACGACGACATCAGGCTTCACACCCGATCGCACTACTTCGTCAACCAGGCTGGCATGTCCTTGCCAAATAAGAGGGTCATCGAACGGATGCAGAAATGCATCAGGTTCCTTGACCATCGACAATGCCAGTGCATTCGCTTCTTGCCAGGAAGAGCCATGGACAACCACTTCGGCACCTTCTTGCTGTATCAATGCCTTGGCTCTGTCGGTGGTGGTCTCGGGAACCACTACTATCACTGGCACAAACAGATGGCGCCCAGCATAGGCCACTGCGATACCCGCATTCCCGCCGGACGACGAAATGAACCGCTCGGCGCCACGACGAACGTATTCTTGGCAAGCCAAGCCAATCCCACGAATTTTGAATGAACCGGGCGGCTGCATTGCTTCGAGCTTTAGCCAGACAGTTCGGCCTGCGCCGGTGGTCAGCGCGCGGGACTCGAAAAACGGTGTTTCAATGTGCAGAGGCTTCATATGTATATAACCATGCTTGTGGTATATTGAGATCACAGAACTGCAAAAACCTGCAATATGTTGGAGTTAACTTCAAAGAGGCTGATTTATTGTACGTCCAGTAACAGGAATTTCTATTATTGTGTTGGCCTTGATCCATTTAAACAACTTATTACGATAACAGTGGGCTAAGGTAAACTTTTAAGCTCCTACCGGACAAGACAATTCACAAGCACGGCACCATTTAATCAACAAATCGCGTTTCCCATTTTCTCCGATTTCTCCCTCGGGAACTTTATTCACCACGTCAGCATTCATCTGCTTATGGCAGATCGGCCGAC
>CAZHAH010000232.1:0-8127 GCA_964530095.1 uncultured Desulfobacteraceae bacterium
ACGGACTGAAAAATTAATGGCCGCATGATGACTACAACAGGGTTGATTTACACCCATCTCGTGGTGCTGCTCCAGATAGTTTGAGGTCAGTGTTTTGATTTCGTCTAGATGCGCCTGGTCAACTTCTTCATTGGTATAGAAGAAAAGCTCCAGATGTGGATCAAAGATGAGCAAAGCCGCCCCAAGCGTAAAATCAAAAAGCGTGCTGATAATCGCCATTACCGCCATCACAAACTCATCAGTCGGCATGCCCGATATGTCCATCAAATTGATTTCGTTCAGGATATTTGCACGCAACAGCTCTTGTTCCAGGAGATTGTTGGCAAGCCCTAAAACAGATTGCGCCTCCATTTCAGGAACCATCCGAACCGGTGCCAGCAATCGTCGCTTGCTGCTTTGGCTGCGTAAAAACCGGTTTAGAACCTCGTTTAGATCGGACTCATTGAGAGGGGCCTGTAAGTAAAGATCGCCGCCACACGTTTTACTCCAGTATTGTTCAATTGTATTTTGAGATGAGCCGATATGAATAATGGGAATGACCTTCAACATTGGATCGTTTTTCAATATGCGGGCACATATATAACCGTTCAGTTTGGGGAGCGTCACGTCTAAAATGATCAAATCAGGATTTTGGGAGTACGCTATATTAATGGCTTCGATCCCGTCCGTGCATTCCAGGACGGCGATATCCCGCTGCTCCATAACTCTTTTGAGCGACCCATCAGAATTATTCCTGTTTTCACCCAGTAAGACTGAAAATCTGTTTGTGTTCACCTCAAACCTGCATTTTAAAAAAGAGTTAGCCTAATGGACCGCTAATCTAAAATTTTCTTTTTAATTCTAAATACCTCGGTTAGGGATGGATTACACCACTCCTGTTAAAATATCAATATTTTCCTTCACATAACAAAATTACAGGATCGTCGCGGAGCAATAGATTTCATGGTTTGGGGATGAGGAACAGCTATCTTTATCCGCGAAGAAGCGCTTTATGCGGTTTGCAAACATTGATCTGCTCAATCGATCCGCCTGGCATAAAGGTGGGGAAGATGTGGCACTGAAAAAGGATTTTGGGGCTTCATCACGATACGGGCCGGTCAAGAGGTGATACCCATACAATTTGGTTTTTGTTGATAAAGAGGACGTCGCCCATCTGTTTCTCCGTCGCAATATCGAACACCACCATATACTGATTGTCTGTGTCATTAAACAAATCCGAAAGGCGTATCTTCCCCCTGATCGTAACGCTTCCCTTGACGAGGGTACCGTCAGTCAGCTTGACTACAATTTGTTTTGAATTCAAAACGGCCATAGCCCTACCTCTTTATTTCGATATTTTAGATCGTACCCATCTATGACTAAATTATGACATTTTGGAGTATAAAAGAGTAAATATTGTGTGTCAAATAAAAAAGACCACTATATATTGTATAAACGGCCTGAACACTAAGAAATATCCCGGCCATTTCAAGCCGCAGGTTTCGAATACTGATTGATTTTTTCTAAACCAAAAGGCTATAATCGATTTTCAATTTTGAGATCCATATTTCGTTACATCACTTTCACCGTCATCTTGAGCGAGGTGTATGAAAAAAGCGCTCCTTACCTGTCTGATCATTTTCCTGACTTCTCCATCCTGGGCTGAAAATTATCTTCTTAACGGAGGCCAGGACTCGCACATCAGGTATCGGATGACTCAGACCGTCAAACCCTCCGCCGGAACCCGCAAACTGATTCTGAGTTATGTCCTCCCCCAATCATTTGAGTCTCCCACCTACAATCAGGAAATAAATGATTTGGATCTTGATTTTTTACCGCGCCCGACTCGGCATCAGAAAAAAATCGATAAGCGCGGAAATAAAATTATCGAGGTGACTTGGGAAGCACCATTGCGGCCGGTTAAAATTGAAATCCGCCTAACCGCTATTAACAAAGTTCATCTAACCCGTATTTCCACCCAAGCATCTTTTCCACCGATTGGATTGCCTCGGGAGGTAAAAACTTACCTGGCCTCATCCAAACTGGTGGATACACGAGATGGTAATATCCGAACCATGGCTCGCAAGCTGACTTCTGAAGCCCGGTCTGAGTTTGATGCCGTACAGCGAATCCTGACCTGGGTGGTGGACCACATGCATTATGTCCTGACGCCGCCAAAATTTGACGCCTCCTATTCTTTTAAAAGCGGCAAAGGCAATTGTCAGAATTATTCCCATCTGGCGGCGGCGTTAATGCGTTCGGTGGGAATTCCGGTTCGGATCGTTAACGGAATCACTCTCAAGAAACCATATGATATCAATATAAGAAAAAAATTCTTTACGGTAAAGATGGCCGAAGGCCGCCATGCCTGGATCGAAGTCTATTTTCCCGATCTTGGCTGGATGCCGTTTGATCCGTCCAGTACCGAGTTTTTTGTCAGCAATCGCTATATTCGAATTGAAGTCGGCCTGGACAATCATGAAACCGGAAAAGACGGACTCATGCGTTGGACTCAGACTCGCGGAGTTGCCGGAAAGCCGCATTTCCAGGAACACATCGATAACAAGTTTGTCACCGACCGTGTCGATTTTTCAGCCCGCAAGATGAATTATGGGCCTCGAAAACTTCTGCTTTGTCCTCCGGTTGAAGCGCCTTTCTCAACAATTTCAGCCCCGCCGCCACCGCCGCCGCCGATTGCTGTTTCCAAAAAACAACTCCAGCGTCTCCAATATTCAGAACCATACCTTACCGGAAATCTTGAGTTTCCGATCAACGAAGACTTCTTATCCCCTCATGGACCGGCCCGCCAGGCTTCCGACGGCACCATAACAATGCGTAAGAATTTCCTTGTTGAAACAGCTGAGTATGTCACCACGCGGGGACAGCAGTATGCCCAAACATTCATCCTTAAAAAACCGGTGATGGTCAGTTTTATCGGCCTTGCACTTCACAAGTTCAATAATGAGGGGCAGGTTTGGATGGAAATCTATAAGGATAAAGAGGGTAAGCCCGATAAATATATCGCCACAAGCAATATGCGAGATCTGCACAAGATAAAATTTACACCAGGCTATGACTGGGTTGATTTCGCTTTCAGTGGGCGACCGGTGATTCTTTCGCCCGGTCGTTACTGGATGGCCTTGGGTTTCACCGGCGGACCCATCATCAACTGGTTTTTTTCTTATGGTAAACCGGTAGGCCCTCAAGATGGGACCCGTTACAAAACCATGTTTGACGAGACCTGGAGCCGGAGTCTCTCATATGAATTTAATTACCGGGTAATGGGACTAACAACCGCGCAGTAGAAACTTCCCTTATATCTCCACCGAGGCCTACAATTCTCCCGCAAAGCATTGCCCACCGTTTAGCCCCTGACTGCCTCACCCTTTTGAAAAGATCTCAGGCTTTCATATAAGGCAATTCCGACGGCAGTCGAAAGATTCAAACATCTTATCTCTTTTGAGATGGGAATGTAATAGCTTCGATCCTGATAACGGGTCACGATGTCGGGCGCTAAACCTTTGGTTTCCGATCCGAATATTAAAAAGAGTCTGTTTACCGGTGGCAAAGCCCAGAAGGGTCGCTTGCCGTTTTTCGTAAAGAGAGCCAGTTCATTTTCTTTGGGAACCATCTTGGAAATAAAGTGTTTAAAATTTTCCCAAAGCGTCAATTTTACTTTCGACCAGTAATCCAGGCCCGCCCGCTTAACTTCACGGCTTTCCAGTGAAAATCCGAGTGGCTTGATTAAATGCAATTGTGCCCCGGCACCCAGGCATGTCCGCCCGATGTTGCCGGTATTCCAGTGTACCTCGGGCGCCACCAGCACCACGTGGCGTTCGATACGGCTATTCATAGGCAATTCGTCATTCCTGAGCGCCATTCGATTCGGTAAAACTCAATTGAGGGATTGTCGAGTTTACTGAAGGTGCAAGGCGCAGGACGCGCAGCTGTAGTGTACTACTGCAAGCGCCCTGCAACGTAGCAAATTCGGTAAAATCGACAATCCTGCAGGGCTTCAAACCCGTTTGCCGCAGTAAGGACAATACATAAACGCATTGTTCAAGGGTTTGGCGCAATTCCTGCAAGCCAGCTTTTGATCCGGGGACTCACCTGGCGATGTCGCCTGAAATCCAGGCCTGGACCGCACGCACCGTTCACAGTAAAGAAAAGGTTCCCCCTTTTTGACTCGCAGCAGGGGTATGAAAAACAGGTTCAGATAATGATCGATTCGGGTGTAATACGCCTGCGCCAAACCGCAGGCCGGGCATAAACGGGGATTATTATCCAGCCGTTTGGTTTTGGGGGAAATCCCCCCCACCAGAAAAATCGGAATCATTGAAGCTCCCCGCAGCAAGCTACGGGGAATCTTCCCCCGTAAGGAATGCTGTCTAATTTTTGATTCGCTCGCTAACCCCGCGGCAAGCCACGGGGAATGCGCTCGCTGTTGCGGTTCAAAAATTCCTCGGTTTGCAAATTGTCTCCCTTATGCGCATATCAAAAAAATCAGATTGATTAACGGGTCTTAAGACCAGCGCCGTATCCGCACCGCGTGACGTTCCGCCGATGGCAATCACATCACTCCCGGTCAATACACCCGCATCGGCCGCCATAATCGACACCTCCACCGCCACTTTGGTTCCTTGTCCAAAGCATTTCAGGGTGGCGGCGATTAATAGAACCGGATACAAGCCTGAAAATTTCTTGGCAAGCGACCGCTCAACACCGGAGAGGGCATGCGTCGCGGCAACCACTTTGGCTCCCTTCTGAATCAAATCGTTTTTAACGCCGCCCGGCATTTCGTTTTTAAAGGGTTCTTTGAAACCACCGTGATAGGTCACCACTGTAATGGTGAAGTCGTTAAAAATTTCCAACGCCTTGTAAGCCGTATCCCCTTTGGTGGAAGCCAGGACAACTTCGTCGATCCCGAGCTCCTTTCCACGAGTGTAGGCCAGTTTTAGTGTCTGTTCTGTATTGACTTTTCCCGGTTTTTCAAAATACATGATAACCTCCTTAACTATTGGTTTCGGTGATAGGATGCATTTTATAGAAATTACCTTTTCAGTCAATAGGTTGTTTTCGGCCTAAACGAAAAATCCACCAACATAAAACCAAGACCGAGGTAACCGCCCATGATCATCGATGTTCACACGCATATCTTCCCCAATAAAATTTGTGCCGACCGTGAAAAATATTTTGACGCAGAACCGGCATTTGAGCGCTTGTATCGGGCGCCGCAATCCAAGATGGCAAATGCCCGCGAATTGGTTGCGGCCATGGACGCCGGCGGTGTCGATCGATCCGTTGTATTTGGGTTCCCCTGGCGCAAAACCGATATTATTAAGGAACACAATGATTATATCTTGGAATCCGTTACCCAATTTCCCGATCGGCTGATCGGATTCGGCTGTCTAAATCCATTCGATCCCGACGCATCGCGCGAGGCCATACGGTGTCTGGATGGAGGTCTTAGAGGTATCGGTGAGCTGGCCTTTTATGATTTCGGGATGACGTCCGGTGCCGATGAAAGTCTGGCACCGATTATGGCAATCTGCCGCGAGCGCAATGTGCCGGTCCTGATCCATACCAACGAACCCATCGGCCATATGTACCCCGGCAAGACACCCAATACGTTGGCCCAAATCTACAAACTAATCCAAAAGTTTTCCCAAAACACGATAATTCTGGCTCACTGGGGAGGCGGCATCTTTTTTTTCAACCTTCTCAAAAAGGAGGTCAAAGCAAATTTACAAAACATTTATGTTGATACGGCGGCCTCACCCTTTCTTTATGATCCCGAAATCTACAAGGTTGCCGTACAGGTGATAGGCGCAGAAAAGATTTTATTTGGTAGCGACTATCCGCTTATCAACCCGTCGCGCTATTTTTCAGAAATGCAAACCGCCGGTTTGACGAAATATGAGATTGAAGCCATCTGCGGTCATAATGCATTAAAATTGCTTAAAAATTAGAATACGGACTTTGATGATCTCGCAAAAAGCTAATAAAGGCGCTTCGCGCCCCTGTGGACGAAAATAACTTGTAAAATCCTTTACTTATACAACACAGCTGAAAATGAGTTATTTGTAAGTCGCGAATTCAACTATCGATGGCTAAGTAAAAAGGTTCATATACAAGGCGTAGTGTTTTTTCAGGAACGAGGCTATACATGTAGTATGCCGAGTGTCTGAAAAAATATTACAACGCAGTAGATGGGGCTTTTTACGACGCCATCAACTTCAATCATGATGGTAGGCCTTATTGACAATCAGCCAGCGGTCGTCGATCTTCAACAACGTGAGGTAATCGGTAAACCGCATTCCCATATATAAATCGGCGACTTTGACCGATGCGACTTCGTGGGTGATATCGATGGAGACGATCCGCATATCGTATTCCTCACCATTTTCAGCCGGAACGGGCCTTTTTTTCACCATTTCAAACCAATCCTCGGCCTGAACATGCATAAAGCTCCCCTTAAAATGCCCAAAAAGAAATGCATCGGGATGAAACGCTTTTTTGAGCCGTTCGATATCAGAATGATACATCCCCTTGAAGTAGTGTTCCACGGTTTGGGTAATCAGATCTAAATCAGCCATCATATGCCCTCCTGTTAAAATTTCATTGAAACATTCGTCATTGACTTTATTGTGTTACCCCGCACCATCGCTTAAGAAACAGTGCATACACCTTGGCCGTATCGATAACACTGTCAATTTTGACGCGTTCATTGGCGGCGTGGATGTTTTCTGCCACCGGGCCGTAACAGGTCGCCTGCCCCTGACCAAAGAAGTGAAAAGCCCTCACGTCGGTGGTGGCGGTGGTAATTCCATCTTCTGCATCTTGTCCCCATAGCATCCGGTGACAGTCGTTCAACATGTTGAAGGCCGGTTGGTTTCGTTCCACGACATGACCCTCTGACTTGAAGCCATAGAAATCAACCTGCGGCGGGTTTTCAATTAGCCAGGGATCTTTTTGAACTGCTTCTGCTATCGTAGCAACAATCCGTTTTTGGGTCTGTTCATACGTCTGGCCTGGGAAAAAGGACAACCGACCGTGAAACTCCGCCTCCGCCGGCACCGTCGAGGGCCAATCCCCGCCTTTCATGATACCGATATTCAAATTAATGGGATGTTCGGCATCCTCATATGCCGGGTGTTTTTGTTGATTCATTTCGGCTTCCAACTCCCGCAGAGCGGCAATGAGAGGAATACACTTTTCAATGGCGTTTACACCGGCCTGGGCCTCCAATACGTGCCGGGGCACACCCGTTAAGCTGACCTTAAACCAAATAACGCCGATTTGCGCGGTCATAATGGTAGGCCCAAACGGCTCCGGAATCAAAACCGCATCCGCATCATAACCGGCCGCCACACAAGCCAGGGCGCCGTTGCCCCCACACTCTTCTTCAATCACGCCCTCAATCGTTACCGGGGCCTGCAAACCAAAGCCGGCTTTTTCGATTGCATGAACCGCATAAGTCATGGCCGCTACACCTGATTTCATATCCCCGGATCCTCTGCCATACAGCCAACCGTCTTTTTCCAACGGATCGAACGGATCTGTGTTCCACAATTTCAGCGGCTCCGGGCTGACCACATCCAAGTGACCATTGAAAAGGGCACTTCGGCCGTCACCGTGTATGGCCTCTCTTTTGGCCACGATATTGTAGCGGCCCTCATAAGACCACGGTACCGGAGCAGATCCCGGATGAGTTGCCAGTTGTTCGGCATCGAGCGGGATTCGGATCGGATCAAAAGAGAGTTTTTTTAGTTCACCTTCCATTACCTTTAAAGCCGAGAGTTCGTTTTCTAAAGTACTCGCTTCAGCAACCAATCGGCGTGTAAAATCGATCATTTCATCACTCAACGATTCAACCACTTCGATTATTTTATCTTCCTTAGAATCCACGGTAGACATTCTCCCTTTCTAACCTGCCCTGTCTGGTCTTGCGATTTCGGCCTCAAGGCTGGTGTTGTGTATCAAATTTTCAAATCGGTTTTTCACATTCTTATCATATCTTCAACAAATTTTTAACAACTTAAATCATACGATGGTGAAGATCGATAAGCAAACTTAGCTGATTCGAAAATCTGTTATAACCCATATTCCGGAAAACTTTTAAGAAAACATTTTAATTCAATAAGTTAA
>CAZHAH010000233.1:0-8050 GCA_964530095.1 uncultured Desulfobacteraceae bacterium
GATAAATCCTGCGTGGTGTTAACTCAAAAAACTAACATGGGAATCCAGGATAGTGTGGTTGATCTGATAAATCAAAATGAATTAGAAAAGGCCGAAGCGGTGTCCAGAAGGCTGTTGACCGAATATCCCGATCAGGTTGATGGCTTCGACCGTTTGGCTATGGTGTATGAAGCTCGGGGGGATAGAAAGAAAGCTGCGCAATATTACCGCAAAGCAGCTGATTTTGCGAGATCAAATCCAGGTTTTGGTAAGAATAGCATTGATAGATTCTTATCCGAAGCTAAACGGATGGAATCGGATCAGTAAAAAGAAAAATGCAGACTATCCGCTTCATTCTATCCTTGTACGCGAGAAGAATATCTTGTCTGAAAAAAAAAGTATAAGAACCAAATTCAAAGAAAATGTATTTAGAAATTATTTCTTTTCAAGAAGTAGAAAAGAAGATTTAACATAACTTAACCCACATCATAACTGCCTTATATTAGCTCTATACGAATATAGGGGACATCCTATGTTTTTATGCGTTTCTCTTCGATACTGCTAAAATATGTGTTTTGATTATTATTCCTTTTCTTTGTCAGGATGTAGTTCAATTTTCACTTGTTAAAGAATCAAATGAAAATAAGATGCGGGGGACGAGCAAACGATTTGCGGAGAAAGGGTGTGACAGGATTAATTATAACTTTCAGTTTACCCAAAAGCAACCTCAACTTGTGTTACGTAGATTTCAGTATGAAGTCGACGATTTATTTCCTCCTCTGGTGCAGATTCAAAAAACAATTCTAATGCTTCTTCACTTTTTTTCCTTGTATAGATGAGATACAATTTTGGTTTGAATTTTACCAAAACCAATAACCGATAACGAATAACAACTAATCGAAGTTTAACTCGATTAGCTTTTTTTCGGAAACGTCCCGGGTGGGGGGCAAGGCTCCGGCGGGCCGGCAAATGCTTGGCAGATCTGCATCCACTGGCGGGCGATATCCCCTTCCGTTTTGATGTCGGAATCAATCACGTGACGTCGCCGGGTCACAACCAGACAAAAATCCTCCGCAGAACCGCTGACCCGATTTTCAGCCTCTTCCGGTCCCCAAGTCCAAATCTGGTCCGATGGCCCGGTCAGTTCAACCCGCACCGGCACATCCGGGGGCTCCATTTGATTGGTTGTATAACTCCATTTGAAGGTGATAAAGCCGATGGCCGCAATATGATACAGACGGTCGGTAGCCGCTCGATCAACCTCCAGGGCGTCGACCACATCCTGCCCATGGGCCCAGGTCTCCATCAACCGTGCCGTGGCAAATGATTTGGCGCTCATCGAAGGGCCATACCAGGGGATGCGGTCTTTGGGATTCAGACCCTCAAGGGTTTCCAGAAGTGCTGAGCGCTCCTTGCGCCAATGGATCAACAACTCCGGTCCGCTCAGCTTCTCTCCATCACCGGTTGTATACGCATCAAAATCTTCCCAATGGTTTAGCAGGTCTTCCATATGCGCATTGAAACCCTCGGCATCCGTGACCGCCAGATGTGCGGTATGGTCAAAATAGGCCACATGACTGATTTCTCGTCGAACACTCCATTCATTGAACGGGGTTATCGTATCCCATCCTTCCTCACTGAGGTCGGCCACAATGGCATCCAGCGCTTCGCACTCTGCCTTTAGATCATTGCATATTTTCTTCATTCGGTAGACCTCCTTTAAAACCTTCAATCCAAAAAGATTATGGTACTATTTCGTAGTTTAAATTTACTGAAGCGATTCCAGAACCCCAGATCATGCCCAAAAGCAAGGCGCATTTCGGTTAAAAAGCGGAGCATACACGCAAGTATGTGAGCATTTTTAATCCGAAACGCAACACCGCTATTGAGTATTAGATGGGGTTCTGGTATCGTTTCTAGGTTGGGGGGGTTCCATGGATCTTCGCCCTCTCCGGCAATTTCTCCTTTTTATTACGCGTGATCTCCAGTGCTTCAATAATCTTTTGGCGCGTGTCTTTGGGAAGAATGATTTCATCGATTACCTGTGCCGTCCAGCTATGGGCGGTTTCATACACATCCACCTTCTCGCGCGACCGGTTCAGATAGGCTTCGTAAGCATCCTCCTCGATCCCTTTCCCATATATTTTGCGGTAATCCTGGGTCGAGGCCTCAACGGCAAATTGCGCGATGGGCCAGGCATAGGTCAGATCGGCGCCCATGCTTTTGAGGCCACCCATGATCATGCTCCCGGCGTCGGCATAGGCTTCACGCAGCACAATGCTGATCTTGGGCACGGTAGTTGTGGCATACACATCAGCGATTTTGCCCACATGCCGGATCAGCCCTTTGGCCTCTTCGCTCTCCCCCGGCACCACCGGCGGCGTGTCCACCAGGTTGACCAAGGGGATATTGTAAGCATCCAGAACCTGCAAAAAACGGTAATATTTATCACAGGCGTCTATCTCCAGAATACTTCCCGGACAGACGGGATTGTTGGCCACAATCCCCACCACCTCTCCGTTAAACCGGCAAAAGGCGGTGATCAGATTTTTGGCGTACTCGTCTTTGATTTCAAAGTACTCGCCGTCGTCCACAAGTGCTTTTATGACATCATGCATGTCATAGGTCTGGTCGAACTCATCCGGAACGATATTCATCAATTCCTCAACTTCGCGATGCGGATCATCTTCTCTATCCCAGTTAGGCGCTCTTTCTCTGAAGTTTTGGGGTAAATAACGGATAAGCTCGCGACATTTTTTAATGGTTCCGGCATCATCGTCGTCAACCACATCACAGCTTCCGCAGTGTTGCATGTGGTAATCCGCGCCGCCGATGTTGCGGTCGAACTTTTCCGAAGTGGCGGCCGCGGTTTGCCGGGGTCCCCCGAGCCACATATTGGCCGAAACACGACTCATGAGCAGAAAGTCTGTCAGAGTGGGGAGATACGCCCCGCCGGCAATACAGGGTCCCATGAGCACGGTGATCTGAGGGATGACACCCGAGCAGTGGGATTCCACTCGGAACATCCAGTCCATGCCGGCCATGGTCACGTCGAGATATCCCAGCCGTCCCCCGGAGGAGTCGAGCAGATTTACCATGGGAATCCCCAACATGGCCGCCGTTTCAAGAGAACGCACATATTTGACAAAATGCTGGGTCGCCATAGACCCGCCCAGTACGGTAAAATCGCTGGCATAGATCATAACCAAACGGCCATGAACCCTTACCGTTCCGACGATGGCCCCGTCGCAAGGAGCTTCGGGTACTCGCCCGTCAATGCGCTTGCATGTGGTACCCACAAAGGAGCCCTGCTCTTTAAAACTCCCCGGATCGGCCAGAACCTCAATCCTTTCCCGGGCGGTCAACTTACCCAGGCTGTGTTGGCGATCGATGTATTTCTGCCCGCCACCCAAAAGGTTTTTCTCCTGGATTTCATGATATTTTTTGATGGCCTCTTGCATTTGTTTTCCCATAACCCTTCCCTCTTTCGTTTTTTCAGCCCACATTCAAACAGTTTCGTTCGATCGAATTGACCGAATAAATCAAGTCGGTTTGACATATCGTCTTTTTTCGGGCATTTTTTCGCGCTTGTTCAGTGATGCACGAAGCCCTTTAATGATCCTCGAGCGCGTATCGCGCGGGTCAATGACTTCATGGACCGTGTAATGACTGGTAAAGATTTTTCCCATCGTCATAACGCTGAACTGTTCTTTCAGTATGCTTAGAAAAAAATTGTACACCTCGTCATGGTTGCCCTCTTCCTTGGCCTTGGCCAGCTCTTTGTGGAAAACGGCCTGGACAATCGATTCCGGTCCTGTGGGAGCAAATTCAACCGTCGGCCAGCCATAGATAAAATCGGGCCCCATCTTGCTGCAACCCATCACGATGTTCGATCCGCCGTAAGAACGCCGCAGTACAATGGTCACCTTGGGATTGGTCAGATGAGAATACCCATGCAGGTTCTTGGCGCCGTGCCGAATAACACCCATTCGCTCCCATCTGTCCCCGGGCGGAAACGCAGGCGTGTCTGAAAAATTCACCAAGGGGATATTGAAGGCATCCAGCATCATAATAAAGCGGTCGTATTTATCCGAGGAAGCCGGTTCCATAATCCCGCTCAGTTCATCCGGATTGCTGGCGGCAATCCCGGCCGGGATTCCGTCAAATCGTGCAAAACCGACAACCATATTGGGCGCAAAATCCTCTTTTAACTCGAAAAATTCGCCATTATCGACAAGCAGATCGAGAATCTCATGGATATCGTAGGTGAATTTCGGATTATCAGGCATCACATCCAGAAGCGCTTCTTCTCTTCTTTCCGGATCATCCGAGGATTCGATAATTTCCGGCTTCTCCCAGCAGTTCTGCGGAACAAATGCAAGCACATCTTTGGCAAGATCGATAGCCTCTTCATCACTTGATGCAAGAAGATCGCACTGGCCGCTCTTTTCCATCTGAAACTCGCCTGACCCGGCATCATCGGAGGTGACTTCTCCACCGAGCCATAAAAACCCGGTTTTCTCATTGATGATCATAAAATCGGATAGAACCGGAACCTGCGCCAATGGTCCGGTGCATGGTCCCAACAAGAGCGCTATCTGGGGAATAATACCCGAATAGAGACAGTAATTCCTCACCAGCCGGCCTAAACCGTGGAGCCCTACATATCCGTTTTTAAAGCTGAGGCGGGACCCGGCCGAATCGAATATGCCGATAATAGGCACCTGTTCCTGGCCGGCCATTTGTACCAGTTCGGCCATTTTCCAGATCCCCTGATCACCGATGGATCCGGACATGACCGTAAAGTCCGTGGCATACACCATGACCGGCCGCCCGTTCACTTCGGCAAAACCTATGATCACGCCGTCGGAGGGACTCGGTTTGCCTTCTCCCTCCATATGGATCCGAAATTCTCGCACGACGGATCCAATTTCTTCAAACGTACCGGGGTCGGCCAGGCGCTCAATTCGCTCCCGCGCCGTGAGTTTTCCTAATTCATGCTGCAGCGCAATACGCTCCTCCCCCCCGGCTTCCAGATTTTCCTTTCGGTTGACCGCAAGCTTTTCAAGATATGCGTCCATCCATTTTCCCATCTTGTTTCTCCTTTTATACTTTGGCCGTTACGCTTTCAGGAAGCCTGTGGCTCAAGATGTCGGCCGTTTGTGCCACCATATCCATCAGTATTTCAGCCGCCGGTTTGACTTCCTGAATCAGCCCTGAGACCTGACCCGCAAAAGGCGCTACATATTCATCTTTGTCGGCTTTTCTGAACATCTCCACCATCCCGGACGCCATGACAACCTGGGTCGGAAAGGGAAGCGGATCAAGTCCAGAATTATCCCACAGGTCGTGGAACCGGTTGTAGGTCGCACGCGAGGTTTTCCCGGTATACCAGTAGGTCCGCCGGGTGTCTTCATCCGTGGCCTTTAGAATGGCCTCTTTTTGAATGTCCAGAGCCCCGCCTTCATTCGAAACCAGGAAACGCGTACCGACCCAGACGCCGATACATCCGATGGCCAGCGCAGCGGCCACGCCCCTGCCGTCGCCGATACCGCCTGCCGCCAGTACGGGTGTGGGTGTCGCGGCATCGATGGCTTGAGGCCATAAAGCCATGGATCCGACTCGACCGGTATGCCCGCCGCCTTCGTGCCCCTGGGCAACCACCAGATCGGCGCCCGATTGCGCAATACGACCTGCGTTGCGGGTATTACCCGAAATCCCGAGCACTTTCATCCCGACCGCATGGGCATCATCCACCATAAATCCGGGATTTCCAAGCCCGGAGCAAAAAAGCGGGACCTTTTCTTCAATGCAAACCTTAACCGCCGCATGCGGATGATAAGTGGTTGAGCCCAGTTGGATCATGACATCGATATCGGGCAGATTCATTTCGGCTTTGACCTTCATCATCCAGTCATAGTGTGCTTTGGGAAGTGTCTCTAATACATCACTCAAAGGGATCTCCTGGGGACCCTCGATTGCCTGATCCCCGTCGCTGACCGTCTTACTGGGAAGAAGTAAATCAACCCCGAAAGGTTTGTCGGTCTGTTTCTTAATCTCGCGAATCTTTTCCCTCATTACATCGACTGTATATCCGGCGGCACCGAGGACACCTAGCCCCCCGGCTTCTGAGACCGCCACTACCAGCTCAACCTGCGCGCCCGTACTATCCCCCAGCAGACTGGGTCCCATACCCGCGCTCAAAATCGGGTATTCGATGCCCAGCATATCACAAAGCCTTGTTCGTAATATGGGTTTCGTCATTTCCTTCTCCTTTCAAATGATTAGTTACTCTTTATTCCAGGATTGCTCCTTTGGCTGCCGAGCTTACCTGTTTTATATATCGGCGCATAAATCCGGCCGGAATTTCCTTTTCGATTCGCTGAAATGTTTCCAGGCGGCGCTCGATCTCAGCGTCGGAAAGTTTGGCATCGATCTTTCGGTTGGGGATATCGATTTCGATCTCGTCTCCATCCCTTATGGCAGCAATAGGGCCTCCCACGTATGCCTCGGGTGACACATGGCCCACACAGGGTCCTGAAGTCGCCCCTGAAAAACGACCGTCGGTTACCAGGGCCACCTTTTTTAAATTGGAATTCGTTAAAGCCAATGTAACAGCCAAAGTTTCCGGCATCCCGGGCCCGCCCCTGGGGCCTTCATTCCGGATGACGATGACTTGTCCCTCTTGAATGCTGCCCTCACGGAAGGCGCGTAGGGCATCCGCCTCTGAATTCATGACACGTGCCTGACCTGCAAAATGCCTCATCTCGGGCGCCACAGCAGATTGTTTTATCACGGCACCTTCGGGCGCTATATTTCCAAAAAGGGCAACTGTCCCTCCTTCGGGCTGAAACGGCTTATCCCGCGAAGGAATGATTTCTGCATTCAAGACCTCAATGGGTTCCAGAATCTCGGCCCACCTCTGTCCACTGACGCTCAATGCCGTGAGGTCAAGATCGTCGGCCATCACTTTCATGGCGGCCGGAATTCCGCCGGCCGCATATAGATCCATGATCGTGTGAGGCCCGTTCGGTCTGATGGATAAAAGTGTCGGAATCCTGCGGCTCAGTTCGTTAAATTTTGTCAGCGGAAGCTCAAAGCCGAGTTCATGGGCAATTGCCGGTAAGTGGAGTGTCGAATTGGTGGACCCCCCGATAGCCAGGTCCATAACCACGGCATTTTGGATGGCATTTTCCGTCAAAATGCGACGTGCGCACAATCCCTCATCGATCATGCCTACGATTCGTTTCCCGGCCCGTCGCGCAAACCGGAGTTTGTCCGTGTGAAACCCGGGCACATTGGCCGATCCGGGGAGCGTCAACCCCATCACCTCGGCCATGCATTGCATGGTATTGGCCGTCCCCATCAGATCACAGGCTCCGCAACAGGCGATATGGAAAAGCTCATCATCCTCACGGCCCGTAATCCGACTTTGCCACATGCTGGGCCCGCCGGTCAAAAAGAGGGCCGGCAGGTCGAGCCGGGATGCGGCCATAATCATACCGGGAATAATTTTATCGCAGCTGGCGATCATGACCATCCCATCAAAAAGCATACTGCGGATATGGGTTTCAACCATATCGGCAATCAATTCCCGCTGGGGTAAAATAAAACGCATCCCCTCGTGCCCTTCGGCCATGCCGTCACAGGGCGCCGGCACATTGAATTCGAAGGGGACCCCACCGGCCGCATGAATACCCCCTTTGACCTTTTCGGCCAAAAATCGAAGATGCATATGGCCGGGATTCAGATCGGTCTGCGAGTTGACCATTGCGATGAGAGATTTTTCCTTGAGTTCCCCGATATCCGAGCCGGTCCCCTTGAGCATGGCCTGGCGTACAAGGTTAATCGGGTAATCCTTATCATCCACTAACTTTGCGCTTTTTATCTTCCTCATGGTAATCCCTCCGGAAGTCGTCCAACATGCAGATTAACGAACCGGGATCGTGCTACATCCGGATCAAAGTGTCAAGATAGATGCCAAAAAATTAATCCTTGACGAAAAAAATAGTTTTCTGTAAGCTCGAACTGAATTCAGAAGAAATTTCAAAAAAAATGAATAAAATCGCTA
>CAZHAH010000234.1:0-8019 GCA_964530095.1 uncultured Desulfobacteraceae bacterium
TACAATCTGACAATACCTTGCCTTTCTCCTCCGCCATTCCGAGGTAAATAACAACCATATCTCGTTGTGGGGATTGTTAATCCCCATCCGCCGGCAATTGAGGCAATGCGTCAATGTGCGGCCGGTGCGCATGTTAAGGGGAATGGTTTCACCCCTGCGGGATCGGGGGCCGGATGATATTGATTTTGTCATCGTCCGCGAGAACAACGAAGGTGAGTACTCCGAAATCGGCGGTCGTCTCAATATCGGCACCGAAGATGAAATGGCGGTCCAGGAGAGTATTTTTACCCGCAAGGGAGTTGATCGGGTCATCCGCTATGCGTTCGAACTGGCCCGCGGCAGAAAGGCAAAAAGGGTGACCTCCGCTACAAAATCGAACGGAATCATCCACACCATGCCTTTTTGGGATGAACGCTTTACAGCCATCGCGAGTGAATACGCAGATATTCAAACGGACAAATTCCACATCGATATTCTCAGTGCCAATTTTGTGCTCCACCCCGACTGGTTCGATGTGGTGGTGGGGAGCAACCTCTTTGGCGACATTTTGTCTGACCTCGGTCCTGCGGTGGCAGGAACCATTGGAATTGCCCCTTCGGCCAACATCGATCCCACGGGAAAATATCCGTGTATGTTTGAGCCGGTGCATGGCTCGGCTCCTGACATTGCCGGTCGCGGGATTGCCAATCCCATCGCCCAGATTTGGTCGGGTGCAATGATGCTGGATCACCTGGGTCATAGAGAAGCAGCGGTCGCAGTGGTTGCGGGAATAGAAACCGTACTGGAAAGCTCTGATTTGCGGACCCCTGATATGGGCGGGACGGCCACAACGCAAGAACTTGGACAGGCAATTGCCGAAAAAATAAAATAGAGCAGGAGGTTATCACAATGCCGATCGCAAACCAGATGATCCCATGGGTGGAATCATTCTCCATGGTAAAAAAGATGTTTGAAGAAGGGGCCAGACTCAGGGCCGAACACGGCGCCGATAAGGTATTTGATTTTTCTTTGGGAAATCCGGATGTCCCGGCGCCGGCCCAATTCAAACAGGTGCTCAGAGAATTAGTTGAACGTGAATCGACCGGGCACGGATACACACCGAATTCAGGCTATCCTGCGGTTCGTCAGGCAGTGGCCGATTATCTTAGTGATGAATATGAGCTGGGTATTGCGCCCGAATTGATCATTATGACGGCAGGTGCGGCAGGAGCGCTGACCGGCACGCTCAAGGCCCTGATAAATCCGGGTGAAGAAATTCTGGTGCCTGAGCCCTATTTTATGGGCTATCAGCATTATGCTTTTAATACCAATGCCATCATCAAAACAGCCGCCACAGATGATCGCTTTCATTTGGATCTCAACGCGATCAGGGCGGGAATTTCCGAAAAAACCCGTGTCATGTTGATTAATTCACCCAATAATCCCACCGGCGCGATCTATTCAGCCGATGAACTGGCCGGGTTGGGTGCGTTGCTGGAAGAGGCCGGTGAGAAGTATGGGCGGCGAATTTATCTGATTTCCGACGAACCCTACCGCAAAATTGCCTATGGGGTGACCGTTCCTTCGGTTTTCGCGGCTTATGCTCATACGATAGTGGTTAATTCATATTCCAAATCATTATCACTGGCCGGAGAGCGGATCGGTTATCTGGCCATTCATCCTAAGGCTGAAGATGCCCATCAGATCATCGGGGCCGCGGAGGTGGCCAATACAATGATCTATGTCAATGCGCCCGGTTTATTCCAGCAGGCTGTGGCGCAAGTGCAGGGTGTAAGCGTGGATGTCTCTGTGTATCGGCGCCGTCGCGATATGCTGTGTCAGGTTTTGGCCGAGGCGGGTTATGAATTTCAGATACCGGAGGGTGCCTTCTACCTGTTTCCGAAAAGCCCCATCCCCGATGACGTCGCGTTTGTCCGTAGCTTAGCCGATGAATTGATTTTAGCCGTTCCCGGTACCGGCTTCGGAGCTCCGGGCTATTTCAGACTCTCTTACGCTGTTCCCGAATCGACCATCGATGGATCTTTACCAGGGTTCAGGCGGGGGCTTGAAAGAAGCATTGCCGAGCAGCAGAGCGGCTCATGAGCGGGGGAATGCTGATGATTTCGTAAAAATTCGCGAATTCTTATCTTAAGATATGGCTAAGCAAAAAGGTTCATATACAAGGCGTAGTGTTTTTTCAGGAACGAGGCTATACAAGTAGTATGCCGAGTGTCTGAAAAAATATTACAACGCAGTAGATGGGACTTTTTACGACGCCATCAATGTTTAACCGCCCAGAAACAGCCGTCCGACTTCGGGGTTTTGAAGGAGATTGTCGCCGGAATCGGCCATGGCCAGCTGGCCCGAGACCAGGACATAACCGATGTCGGCAAATTCGAGGCCTTTTTTGGCGTTCTGCTCGACCATGATGATGGTCTTACCTTCATTATGCTGGAGATCGTCCAGAATTTCAAACACCATTTCGATGTAGCGGGGCTCAAGCCCGATAGAGGGTTCATCGACTAACAGCACATCGGGCTCCATGATCAAGGCGCGCGAGATCTCAAGGAGGCGTCGTTCCCCCCCGGAAAGAACACCGGCATTCTGGTTGCGGCGTTCGGCCAGACGGGGATACTTGGCGAGCACTCTTTCAGCGGCTTCACGGGCCTGGGACGGTTTTTGCATGAGAAATCCGCCCATGAGCATGTTTTCTTCCACTGTCATAGCTGGAAAAATAGAGGCATCCTGCAAAATGTAAGCGACCCCGGCATGTTTGAGTTTTTCATTTGGGCTGAAGTGGGTGATGTCGTTTTCACCCCTCTTGATGACACCATCGGTGATGTTGGTGAACCCGTAAATGGAGTGAAGGATGGTGGATTTACCCGCACCGTTGGGCCCTATTAAACACAAAGACTGTGCTTTGCCTATGAATAAATTAAAATCATGCAAAATAACCATTTTCCCATACCCGGCTTCGAGATTCTTAATGGTCAAATGCACATCATCGGACGATAGCTTTTTTAATTCTTCCGGCCCGGGTGCTTCCCCTAAAACTGAATATTGATCTGCCGGCATTTACTGTGCTCCCAGATAAGCATCGATAACCCGCTTATCATTTTTTATTTGTTCTGGTTCACCCTCAGCAAGCAACTGCCCATGGGCCAGGCAAAATATTTTCTGGGCTAAATTCATGATGACTCTCATATTGTGCTCGATTACAAACAACGTGATACCATATTCTTTATTTATTGTGACCAATCGATCGATAATGCCATTAATCAAGGTGGGGTTAATTCCGGCAGTTGGTTCGTCGAGAAGCAGCATTTTGGGCTCGTTCATTAATGCCATTGCCAGTTCCAGGAGCTTTTGTTGACCAAAGGATAAATCGCCGGCCCTGAGTTTTCTTTTCTGGTACAGACCCACAAAATTCAATAAATTTTCGGATTTTGCAGTTAACTCCTCGGGGATTTTAGCAAACATGGAAAAAATATTGTCTTTTTCCGGTTTGGCGCTGATCAGCATGTTTTGAACGCAGTTCAGTTTTCCGTAAATTCTCGTTTGCTGAAACGTTCTGATCAAACCCAGTTTGGCCACAACCGGTACCGGAAGTTCGGAAACTTCCTTTCCTTCAAATTGAATTGATCCCTCATCGATCGGATGGGTTCCTACGATTGAATTAAACAGTGTTGTTTTTCCCGAACCATTGGGCCCGATTAATCCAACAATACTTCCCTCCTCAACGGCCAAAGAAATATTTTCGTTGGCTTTCACGCCTCCAAAATATTTAAACACCTTATCAACTTTTAATATTTTGCCCACTATTTTAACTCCACCTGAGCTTTTATATCGGCTTCATCGACAACCTCACCGAATCTGGCAGGATATCTTTCTCTCAGCCCTCCCATGATGCCTTCAGGGAAGAAAACGACAATGATCACAATCAGAACCCCCAGGGCAACATACTGCCAGCCCAGAAAGAATGTCCAGAATCCTTCTTTAAATATATGAAAAATCATCGCTCCAATTATGGGTCCCCAAAGCGTTCCTTTTCCTCCAAGCATAACCATCAGAATCATGAAAACACCGTAGGTTGTTACGGCAAAAGCAATCTCCACCGGTTCAATATAGCCGACCATATTCCCCACTAAACCACCGGCTATACCTAAAAAAAATGCTGAAACAATCCAACCGGTAATTTTGTATCTCATGGTATGAATTCCCATAGCCTCAGCCTTATCTTCATTGTCTCTGATAGCGTTGAGAACCAATCCAAACCTTGTTTTATAGGCCCATTTTAAAAACAGGAAGGTAGCTACCATTAATATAAAGCATAAATAATAAAAAAACTGCGATCTTAACTCTACGCCGCCGATGCCTTTCGGCCAGGGTGGAGTGACCATTCCCTGGCCGGCTCCTATTAATTCAATGCCACCCGCAATTTCGCCCGCGGCAATGCCCAAACCCAGAGTACAAATGCCAAAGTATTGACCCCTAAGTCCCAAAACACCATAACCAATCGTTGCGGCTACAAGCGCAGGGATAATACCGGCTAGGATCAAACCGACGAAGAGTCCTTGAAAATACTGAAAGGGAGCATGAATGAAAGTCTTTACCCCTCCACTGGCAGTCCATTCCGCCAGGGGAAAGAACAATCCTATTTGGATGCCGGCACAGACATACATCCCGATCCCGAAAAAAAAGATATTACCGAAACTGGTGTAACCCGTCTGTCCTCCCTGCACGTCCCATGTCAGGGCCAATACGACGAGTATCCACATGATGGATATTTGAAGCTTAAAAGCAGGGAATAGGAATGGTGCCGCAAGCCCGAATGCCAGTATTATCCCATAAAAAAGAGATCTATTTTTTGTCATATTAAATATTCACGTTTTCTGGATAATTTAAATCTTTTATAAACCAGAATTAGAACCAATAATAAAAAGGTCGCTCCTATTCGAAATTCTGTTCCAAGAATATAATCCGCAAATTCTTCAAATACACCCAAACCCATACCTGACAAGGCGACTCCGGGCAAATTTCCCAGGCCTGCTATGATGACAATCATGAAGGATCTGACAGTGTATGGCAGACCAACGTAAGGATGCAGAGTGAATGTAATCGCGATCAAAGCTCCGGCAATCCCACACAGGGCAGCATTAATTCCAAAGATGGCCGAATATACTTTTTCCGTATCCACACCTAAAATCTTGGCCGCTCTTGCATTTTGTGCAGTTGCCCTGATTGCACGGCCCAGCTTAGATTTTTTCATAAATATAACCAAAATTATGGCGCATATAATACTTACCAGGGCTGAAAAGATCTTTGCGTTGGGCAAGGTAACAGAATTGTCAAACAGAAGTGTGGTGCCAAAATTTGACTGGGCAACAACAACATCCGCTCCAAAAATAATATTCATCAGTTGTTGCGCTAATATGCTGATCCCAAAGGTTGCTAAAATTGAGATAAACAAATCTCTATCAACAATCCTGTTGATGACAGTCTTATAAAGAAGCAAACCAACAAAATACATGATAATTGGAGAGACGATGATCCCAAATGCTGGATGAATGCCGGCTGTGTACATGAAATATGCAATATAGCCGCCCAAAATTACCAATTCTCCCTGCGCAATATTGATGATTTTCATTACGCCCCATTGCAAAGCCATTCCATATGCAATTAAGGCAAAAAGAATTCCCAGCAGGACCCCATCCATGGACGCCTGAACTGTTAATATCGGAGCTTGAAAAATTAGGAGGTCCATAATGTAATGATAAAAAAATGCCCCCTGGAATCCAGGGGGCTTTAAATATTCATATTATCTGTCAGACCACTTAGGAACCGGGTGGACTAACTTGGAAGAGGCCCATTTGGTCGGTGCAACTACTTTATTTTCGCACTTATCACCTTCACATCTCACTTGAAACAATACCATGGGCTTAGCAATGTTTTGGCCTTGCGGACTGAATTTTATGTTTCCATAAAAAGTTTGCATTTCAGTTTCTGCCAGAGCATCACGAACTTTTTCTTTGTCGGAAGAATTAGCTCTTTCAAAAGCATCCTTCCATACCAATAATGCAGCTGCAGACTCTGCGGCTTGATACGGAGGCGTATAACCATATTCAGTGTTGAAGTCTTTATCAAAATTCGCTGCCGTACCAAAGAATTCATCTTTGTAACTCAAAGATTTATGCCATTGAGCGGCACACAGCGCGTACTCAGATTTTTTACCATGCTGCTTGGCTAATTTAGAAGCATCGCAATGGGTCATTGCCAGCATCGGGACATCAACTTTCATTTCAGAAATTTGTCTGATTGCAGTCAATGCACCTTTAGAGTGACCGGATACAACTAGCACATCAGGCTTAACCGCTTTAACCTTGGCCAATGTCGCCGCCATATCGTTTAACTCTTTCGGCAACTTGTCATCAATAACGATCTTTGAGCCTGTTCTTTTGGCTGCATCGACAATACCGAGTCTGACGTCTTGTGAGAATGCATCTTGTTCAAATGCCATTGCGATCTTGACCGGCTTGCCACCATTTTTTTCGACAGCCAAATCGATCGCAACTTCAAGATATTGGTTTGCCGCGGACAATACTGCGAACAAATATTTGTACCCTTTTGTAAACAATGACCTTGATGCGCCATTCGCTTCAACCATAGGAATTTTGTTTTCCTCGGTTACCGGCGCCATGGCTTTTGTTAAACCTGAACTGTACGGTCCAAGCATATACTTAACGCCATCTTGCTTAATGAGCCTTTCAGCGAGTTGAGCCGCCCGGCCTGAGTTAGATTCATCATCATAATAAATTATTTTAAATTTATATGACTTTCCTCCTATTTTGACTCCGCCCATACTATTTATTCTTTTAACAGCAAGTTCATAACCATTTTTTGTATGCTTGCCGTTTGTGGAATACTTTCCAGTAAGAGAGACGGCGGCCCCTAAAATTATCGTATCACCTTCAACCTTGGCCTGGGCCGGCGTTGAGAAAATGAGACCGAAAGCGGCCACGCCAACCAACAAAACGATTAGAAAATTCAATTTTCGCAACATGGGTTTGCCTCCTTTGCTTAATGGTTAGGGTTTAGATTGAAATCCTCTAATTGTGAATACGTTATGATAACCGGTTTTTGAATCCGGCTTCCACCGTATGAAAAATAAGGGGTTAAAACGTAAAACGCTAGAATTATTGGTAACAGCCATAATGTAGCCTAACAGACAATAATAGAAAGATAAAAATGTCAAGGGGAAATTAGGTAAAAAAAAGATGCCACAAAACCAGGTCCGAGGTCATTTCCCGTTTAATAAGGGTTGACACGCGCAAATCACGTGTGTACATAGTCGACAATCGACCGAGCAAGACAGACCACAAGGCTTGTAGGCCTCAGTTCGGTAAAAAGGATTGTAGGCGTTCACAGGTTCAGGGTTGGTCGCTTTGCATTCTTCCTAATCGCTCTCTATCTTAAAACCCTGAACCTCTGAACCCATGAACGATTGCGAAGGATTTTCAGATGAGACTTTTAGAATTCGAGTCAAAAGCGATATTGGAAAAGTATCAGATTGCGGTTCCTTCAGGGACTCTCGTTACCGAAACGGATTCCTTAGCGGTTAAAAATTCTGTTTTATTAAAACCACAAGTTCCGGTGGGGGGTCGTCAAAAGGTGGGTGGGATTTTGGAAGCTTCAGCCGCCGATGAGGCCAGGCTTGGAATCAAACGGCTGCTGTCTATGGATATAAGGGGATTTAAAGCCCGAAAAATTCTCATCGAAGAAAAGTTGGATGTTGAAAAAGAATATTTCATGGCCATTACCTGCGATTCGGTTGCCAAATCACCTCGGGCGGTTTTTTCAAGCGCCGGGGGGGTGGAGATCGAAAAGGTCGCTATGCGCGAGCCTGAAAAAATGAGACAGGAACTCTTTGCAATCCACTCAAGACTTCCGCAATACCGGGCCCGGGAGATCATCGCCGAAACCGGTGTAAGCGGTAAACGCCTTTTGGGGCTGAGCACGATTTTTTCAAAGCTGGCGGAGATA
>CAZHAH010000235.1:0-7999 GCA_964530095.1 uncultured Desulfobacteraceae bacterium
GGGATCTTCTTGAGCAGCGAGATTTTGTCGATGAAAACCGGCGATGCCTGGAACAGCTGATCGAAGATATTCAGGGCATCGGGGTTATAGTCGGATATGTCGAAAAAAACAAGACAACCAAAGGGAAAGCGCTTTATAATTCAGCCGTTCTGTTTGAAAACGGTCGGATAATGTACCAGGCTCAGAAGCGGCTTCTGCCAACCTATGACGTGTTCGATGAAAGGCGCTATTTCGAACCGGGGAACGAGAACAGGGCATTTTCCTACAAAGGACACCGCATCGGGCTCTCGATCTGTGAAGATGCATGGAATGATAAGGATATATTCGGAAAACGGATATACGCCTACGACCCGGTGGCGCTGTTAATCAAAGACGGGGCCGATCTGATCATCAACATGGCTGCGTCGCCGTTTCATGTGCGCAAAAGAGAATTCAGATGGGAGATGCTGGGATCGATTGCGCGTAAGCACAAGGTCCCGCTCATCTTTGCCAATCAAGTGGGCGGTAACGACAGCCTGATTTTTGACGGGCTGAGCGCCGCTTTTGATGAAAACGGAAGCATGGTCGCCCGGGCACATGACTTTGAGGAGGATCTCGTAATCTATGATTTGAATGCGCCGCAGCCTATCGAAGCGAGTTGGCACGACATTTCCGATTCAGACATCGAATCGGTTCTAAAGGCCCTTGTTCTGGGAACACAGGATTATGTCACCAAATGCGGTTTTTCCAAGGCGATCGTGGGATTGAGCGGCGGGATCGATTCCGCCCTGACGATCTGTATCGCCGCACAGGCGCTTGGGAAGGAGAATGTTGCCGCCGTGTTTATGCCATCTTCCTATACCTCAGCGGATAATTATGAAGATACTCGCCGGCTGGCCGAAAACCTGGACATACCCCTTCAAACCATCCCGATCGATGATATGGTCAAGGCCTTTTTAACGCATCTGACATCCGATGCGGCCCACCATGAGCCGGATATCATGACCCAGAATGTTCAGGCACGCATTCGAGGAACCATTCTCATGGGCCTTTCCAACAAAACCGGTGCCCTCGTTCTTTCGACCGGGAACAAATCGGAGCTCGCCGTTGGTTACTGCACGCTTTACGGAGATATGAATGGGGGGCTGGCCGTGATTTCCGATGTGCCCAAGACTCTGGTGTACGATCTGGCGCATTTCATCAATCGAGAAGGCCCGCGGATTCCGGCGCGAATTCTTGAGAAAGCGCCTTCAGCCGAACTCAAGCCGGACCAGAAGGACCAGGACGATTTACCCCCCTATGAGATACTGGATGAGGTATTGAAAGGGTATATCGAAGATTTGAAAAGTGCTGCGGAACTCGTCAAAATGGGTTTTGAAAAAGCCCTGGTAGAAGATGTGCTAGCGCGGATACAAAGAAACGAATACAAGCGCCACCAGGCAGCCCCCGGGCTTAAAGTGACATCAAAGGCCTTTGGATTCGGGCGACGCTATCCCATTGCGCAGGGGTTTCAATTTAGGTTAGACTAGCTGCCCCTGCCGGGTATCTCTTTCTTCGAGCATTTGGCGGATCATATTGAGAGTTTCGGTTTTTTCAAGCGCCCATAGCGGTGCCACGAGTTCTTCGGGGTGGGGATCGCCGGTGAGGCGCTGAATCACCACCTGAGGGGGGATGCGTTCCAAAAATTCACAGACCCGTTCCACATATTCAGTCTGATCCAGACATCGAAATCGTCCCTGCCGATGGAGGCTTTCCAGCCGGGTCCCCTTAATCACGTACAGAAGATGAATTTTGAGACCGTCAATTTCAAGTTCGGCAAGCGTATGGGCCGTTTCCAACATGTCAGACCGGGTTTCACCGGGAAGTCCTAAAATGACGTGAGCGCAGATTTGAATCCCCCGCTTGCGGGTGGCCCGGACCGCATTTTGAAAACATTTTAAATCATGACCGCGATTAATCAGGACCAGCGTCGCATCGTGGGCAGACTGAAGCCCGTATTCGATCCAAATCAGATAACGCTGCGTATACGCCTGCAGGAGATCTAAAACCGGTTCGTCGATGCAATCCGGCCGTGTGCCGATGGAAAGCCCCACGACATCCTCGACATTCAGGGCTTCATCATAAAGCGTTTTAAGCCGTTTGAGGGGGGCATACGTATTTGAAAACGACTGGAAATAGGCCAGAAATTTGCGGGCTTTGTAACGCCGGCTAAGCGTCTTTTTGCCCCGCATGAGCTGTTCGGTGATTGAAAGGCCGTGCGCGTCGGCCCCGGTTCCGGAGCCGCGCGCATTACAGTAAATGCATCCCCTCGATGAAATGCGGCCGTCCCGATTGGGGCAAGAAAGCCCGGCGTCAAGGGTTATCTTTTGCACACGGCATCCGAAAAGCGATCGCAGGTAGGTGTTTAAATCATAATATCGCTGTTGCATATCGATTGTCCCGCTCTTGACCTGACGACAAAGCGATTATATACCATCCCTTAAAAGATGTCGATAGGGTGAAAAAACGGATGGATTTCTACTCGCAAAAGTATGATATTATCGTTATCGGTGCGGGGCATGCGGGGTGCGAAGCCGCACTGGCGGCGGCCCGCATGGGGTGCCGCGTTCTCCTTACAGCCATCGATCTCGATAAAGTGGCGGCCATGCCTTGCAGCCCGTCAATCGGAGGGATGGCCAAAAGCCAGCTGGTAAAAGAGATCGATGCCCTGGGCGGCGAGATGGCCAAAATAACCGATAAAACCGCCATCCAGTACCGAACCCTCAATACCAAAAAGGGCCCGGCGGTCCATTCCACCCGAACCCAGAACGACAAGATTCGCTATCATATGGCGATGAAAGAAGCGATTGAAAAGGAACCCCGCATAGACCTGAAACAGGCCATGGTGAAACAGCTGGTCGTAGAAGACGAAAAAATCGCAGGGGTTTTAGACCAAACCGGATTCGGTTACACGTCCAATGCGGTGGTGATGGCGACCGGGACTTTTTTGAGCGGGCTGGTCCACATCGGGTTTAATGCATTTAAGGCCGGAAGGGCGGGCGAGTTCGCGTGCTACAGTCTTCCGGTGCAGCTGCGGGAGCTGGGATTCACGCTGGGACGGATGAAAACCGGTACGCCGCCTCGCCTTAACAAGGGAAGCATCGATTTCAGCAAATTCAGTCAACAGAATATCGAGGCCAATCCGCAGCCGTTTTCATTCTTTAGTCAAAAGGTAAGCCTGCCGCAGGTCCCCAGCTATATCGGCCACAGCAACCCGGCGGCGCATAAAATCGTGCGTGACAACATTAAACGGTCGGCGCTGTATGGCGGCATCATCGAGGGTGTTTCGGCCCGGTACTGCCCCTCTTTTGAAGATAAAATTGTCAAATTTCCGGAACGGGAGCGACACCAAATTGTTCTGGAACCCGAAGGCTTGGAAACGGAAGAAATTTACGCCAGCGGCCTTGGAAACAGTTTCCCCATCGAAATCCAGATGCAGGTGGTGAGGGCGGTTAAGGGACTGGAGGAGGCCGAAATCATGCGTCCGGCCTATGCCATCGAATACGATTACGTCAATCCACTCCAAAGCAAACCGACTCTGGAAACAAAGCGGATTGGAGGGCTTTTTCTGGCCGGTCAAATCAACGGAACCTCGGGTTACGAAGAGGCGGCGGCCCAGGGGCTTTGGGCAGGGATCAATGCCGCCTGTCAGGTTCAAAAAAGGCCCCCCTTTATTCTGGACCGCTCGCAGGCTTACATGGGCGTAATGATTGACGACCTCGTTACGCGCGGAACACGGGAACCCTACCGTATGTTTACCTCCAGGGCCGAATATCGTCTCATGCTGCGGGAAGACAACGCCGATCTGCGGCTGATGGAAATCGGGCACGGCCTGGGCCTCATCGATGATCATACACGCAAAGATATCCAGGAGCGCAAAAGAGCAATTGAAAAAGAGAAGCAAAGAATCAAAACGGCTGTAATCAAACCCGACCCGGGCATCAATACGTATTTGGAAAGCCGGGGAACAAAGCCGCTCCATACCGGTGTACATCTTGATCAGCTTCTGCGCAGGGCCGAACTCGATTACGATCTGGTTCGCAAGTTTGCCGAGACCCCGCCAGGTATAACTCCAAAAGTGGCCCGCCAGGTTGAAATCGAGATCAAATACGAAGGCTATATCGACCGGCAGCTACGAGAAATTGAAAAGTTTAAACATCTGGAGCAAGTCCGAATACCGGACGATTTTGACTTTACCCGGGTGCACGGACTTTCCAATGAACTTAAGGAAAAGCTTACCGTCATAAAACCGACTTCTTTGGGCCAGGCTTCGCGGGTGGACGGTATTACCCCGGCCGCCATTTCCGTCCTCATGATCACACTCAAAGCGGCACAGAAGAAAACGCCGGCCGATACGAGCGAGGTATCGACAAGGTGATGCAATATCCTTGACACGTTAGGACTTACATCTTATTTTCACCTAAGTTGTCTTGGGTGGATTTGTATTTGAACGGCTTTGCAGGTTAGATCCGAATCGGGTAAAAAATGAGGAATCGCTAAATGCCGGAAAGCGATTATTATAAAATTCTGGGTGTAAACAAAACCGCAACCGATGCTGAAATAAAAAAAGCATATCGAAAGCTGGCGATGAAGCACCACCCGGATCATGCCAAAGGCGATAAAGTGGCGGAGGAAAAGTTTAAAAATATTTCCGAGGCCTATGCGGTTTTGAGCGATAAACAGAAGCGTCAGCAGTACGATACCTTCGGCTCGACCGGCTTCCACCAGCGGTTTTCCCAGGAAGATATTTTTAAAGGGTTTGATTTTTCTAATATTTTCAAAGAATTCGGATTTGGCGGCGGCAAATATTCTACAGGTAATCGCGGCGGGGCCCGCTTTCCATTTGGAGGGGGATCACCGTTCGATGGCATATTCAACCAGCAACAGGCCACACCCAAAGGATCGGACCTGGTGTATGAACTTCCGCTCACGTTACTGGAAATCGCCACCGGTACGACGAAAACAGTCACCTTCAGTCATCAGGGTCGCTCTGAGAATTTGACGGTAAAAATTCCCAAAGGGATGATCCCCGGCAAGAAATTGCGTCTCAAGGGAAAGGGTGAACCAAGCTCCTATGGCGGGCCATCCGGGGACCTTTTCATCCAATCCAGCCCCGTCCAGAATTCCGAATATCGCGTGGAAGGACATGACTTGTACCTGGAGCGCACCGTCAAAGTGAGCGATGCGCTGTTGGGCACCAGTATCTCGATTCCGGTTCTGGATGGAAAGGAATTAAATCTGAAGGTCCCACCGGGAACCAAACACAAAACCAAAATGCGTCTATCACGGCATGGGCTTCCCCATATGAGAGGAAAGGGCAAAGGAAACCTCTACGTCCTGATTCATATCGATCTACCTCGCAAACTGACCCGCGAACAAAAAAAATTAGTTGAAAAGCTCGCCGCCACTGGTTTGTAAGAAATTAATTTTATTGACAAGAGTGCCTTCTCAGAGTACCTTCAACACGTTATCTGCTCATGCGGATTCGGTGGGTGCCGGGCTTGATTATGCCGAACAATATCCGAACTTGCCTGAAATTTATCATTTCAAATTCTGAACCGGGGGAAAACCATGATCATTACATGTGCGCAATGCGATACCAGCTTCAATTTGGATGACAATCTGGTTAAAGCGACAGGCTCAAAGGTTCGCTGTTCGAATTGCCAAAACATATTTGTCGCCTATCCGGAAGCATCCGCAACGGTCTTGAGCGACGTAGATGAGCCTCCAGCGCAGGATGTGCAGCTCGAAAAAGAGCCTGCACCAGCAGAAATCACGCCTCCGGAAGATACGCTTCAAGAGGCTCATGAGATTGAATCTGGCGTGCTTGAAGAAGATCGGGAAACTGAACACCTTGAAACTGAAATGGAAACCGAACAAGTAGAAGGACTTGAATTTTTGGATATCGACAAGATGCTCATTACCGACGGCGAAAGCCGGCCCGAAGAAAAAGAGCCCCTGGAAATTGACGAAGAAGAGTTGGCGCTGGATATTGAACCGATTATTGAATCAAAGGATCCTGCCGAGGGAGCTGAAATCGGGGTTGAAGAATTAGCTGATATTGAGATTATGGAAATTGAGTCTCCGCCCGAGGCAGAGGAGCCGACAATCGCGGAATCGCCTACGGAGGAAACGCCGGAGATTGAATCACTTGATCTGGAGCTTGAACCGGTCTTGGAGACCGAGATCGAAGCGGGTCAGCCGGCGATCGAAATCGAAGAAACCTCCGAGATCGATTTTTCAGAAATCGAACAGATGGCCGAAATGGATGTAACGCCCACAGCCGCAACCGAAAAGGAGACTGAAACGGATGACGAAGCGCTTGAGATGGATTTCGAGCCGGTTCTTGAAATAGATGAAAAAAGTTCTCAAGAAACCGAGCTGGAACCATCATCCGAAATCGATTTTGCCGAGATAGAGAAAATGGCCGATATTTCGACCGAAACCTCCGAAGATGCGAAACCGGGGGAAATTGCCGAAGAAGGAGGCCCGGCGTTTGACTTCGACCTGGGCCTTGAGGACGGTGAAGGGGCAGAGGCCCCCATGCCGGAAACCGAGAGCGATACCGATTTTGAGTTGGAGTTGCCGGAGTTGGACGAGATCATTGAAGAAGATGAAACCCAAACGCCATCAGCGGAAATCCCGGACGAGCTGGAACTCGAGTTCGACTCGGATGTGGAAACGGGGGTTGAGGACGAGGCGGGCGGAGATCAAGATATAGCTGTGTTGGAGGGAGAAGCGCGCAAGGTTGACCAATTCGAGGATACAATCGTGGAAGAAGAAGGCGCCGCAGCCGAAATGGCCAGTGAAGAGGTTGACTTCGAATATGAGATTGAAGAAGATCAGCAACAGCTGTTTGAGACAGAAGAACCGGATCAGCCACTCGCTGATAAGACGGCGGGTTATCCCTCAGGTGAAGCCGCGGCAGGTGCCTTCACGGATGGTGGGGCCGGGGTCAAGGCGAAACCTGAAGAAACTAATACCGTTTTTGACAAACCGCCCAAAAAGCGGATGGGTGCGCCAATAATTGTGCTCTTGATCATTGTGCTCATCGGCGGCAGCGGTTATGGCGCATATACCGTTCTTAACATGATGAATATAAAAGTCCCCTATTTAAGTGGTATAAGCGACATTAACATACCATTTATCAGTGACTTTTTTAAAACACCGGCCAAAGATGCCGGGAATTTGCGAATCGGTACGATTGATTTGAACAGCAAGTTTGTTGAAAATTCCAAGGCGGGCCGACTTTTTGTGGTTACCGGAAAAGTTAAAAACGACTATTCAAAACCGCACAGCTTTATCAGGGTCACCGGAAAACTTTATGCCAAAGCCAAAACCCCGGTAAAGATCGAGACGATCTCATGTGGAAATGTACTGTCCGATCTGGAACTGGCGTCATTGGATATTGCGGAAATTAAAAAGCGGCTTGCCAACCGTTTTGGATATAAAAGATCCAATTTAAAGGTCAAACCCGGCCAGACACTGGCCTTCATGATCGTTTTTTCAGATTTTCCGAATAATATAGAGGAGTTTACGATCGAGATTGCGGGGTCTTCCCCTGTCTAAAAAAAGAGATGATTATGGCTTGACGAGTGTGTTCTTAGCTGTTAGGGAGGGCGGTCACGAAAAAGGAAGCCGACATTTCGTAGCGTGGCGATGTAGCTCAGTTGGTTAGAGCATGCGGCTCATATCCGCAGTGTCCGGGGTTCAACTCCCTGCATCGCCACCACCACTACTATATAACCTGCTGAAATCACAGCAGGTTTTTTTGTTGTTACACGCCTAATTTTACCCGATTCCTGTCTGTTACACACATTTCTTACACACAATGAAACAGATGGGGATTAAAAATGAGTCACTTTGGCAGGTCACCTTCCTAATAAGGTTGTTTGGAGTATCCACATAAGAGAGGATGAAGACAAAAGTGTTATTTACCTCGGAATGGCGGAGGAGAAAGGCAAGGTATTGTCAGATTGTA
>CAZHAH010000236.1:0-7920 GCA_964530095.1 uncultured Desulfobacteraceae bacterium
TTGGTCAGAATACTACCTTAGAACGTAGAGGAAATAGCCTGGTAATCAACACTTGTATCGCTTTGCGGTAGGCACCAGCATTGCGACCCCATACCTGAATTAAAGCGGTCAGGCTATCAACCGTTTTTTCCAAAGCCGGCTCCCCTTTGACAAGTTTCAGCCATGAATTCAGGCCTGTCTGCAAGGCTTTCACTTTTTCTTCATAATCGGTCCAGGTCGCGGTGGTCCTTTCTGCCTCAAATCGGGCCATGGCAAGACGTGCTTCATTGAACGGATGGATAATCCCCTCATTCATCACCATGTCGATGCCACTCCATCTGGCCATGGAGACAATGTCTCCGGCCTGCTCCGCTTTGTTTTTGGCCGGGTCGATGACCTGTTCCATGCCTTTTTCAAGCGCGGCGAAAAGCGCGGTGCTTATTTTTTCGAATTCGGTACCCAAATCTTTTTTCACGCCCTTTAATTGTGTTAGCCGCTCATAGGCCAGATGCTTTTCGATTCCGACGGCCGATTCGTGCAACTTTTTGTGGACCGCCACCATTTCGTCCCATACACGCTTGAAATCCGTATCGCCGCTTTGATAGGTTTTTCGAGCTTCTTCCGAAAGCAGCCATTTTCCCAGGGCACACTTGGTGGGATCGGTCTGGACATTGAGCGAATCCCGGTGCTGAATAAATGCCTCGCGGATCTTGGCGGCCCACTTCAGGTGATCGACCACCCGCTCCGTCAGCTTTGTCGGCAACTTGGTATCGGCCTGTTTGAATACTTTCCCAATGGTAATGGCCGATTCATGGAGCTTTTGATGGGGGCCTTCAATCTCCTTCAGCAAAGGCGCAACACTAGGCACAAGTTTTTCCGCCGTTTGACGTCCCTCTCCATACAGCCATTTGCCGAAACCGCATTTGTGATAATCGGTTTCGACTTCGAGGTTGGTCACGTGCGTATCGGTCAGCAAGGCATTCACCTTGGCAACCCAATTGAGATGGTCCACCTCCTTTTGAGCCAGGACCCCGTCCAGTTTATTGCCGTCGATTACCTGACCGGCATTGTTGACAATGCGGCCGACACCGGTATAGCTCAGCAATCCGACTACCGTCAGCAGGATCAGAACAACCCCAAAGCCTATGGCGATCTTTTTACCAAAAGTCATATTCTTCCATTTCATTTTTAATTCTCCTTTTTTTAATTTGAAGTTGGTGAGTCATCGATTTGTCGACTGCTTAACCACTCAACTAACCAATTATTAACAACTCATTCAGAACTCCTCTATGCCGCTTTATCTAAAGCATTGACCTCGTCCGCACTGAGCACTTTATCGATATCAAGCAAAATCTTAACTCCGCCCTCCATCTTGGCCATCCCAAGGATGTAATCCGTGTTGAGTTTGGTGCCAAAGGTTGGGGTTTCCTCGACATCTTCGCCTTTAATGTTCAGCACCTCGGATACCGCATCGACCACGATGCCGATCATGACGGTACCGGTCTGTCCTTCGATCTCGACCACGATGATACAGGTTCGCTCATTGTACTCGATTCCTTCCATCCCGAATCTGAGTCGAAGATCCATCACCGGGATCACCTTGCCGCGCAGATTAATGACCCCTTTGACAAACTCCGGCGTCTGGGGAATGGTCGTAATCGGCATCATTCCGATGATTTCCTTGATCTTCAGTATGCCGATACCGTACTCTTCATTGTCCAATGAGAAAGTCAGATATTTACCTTCTTTATCAACCATTGCGTTGACCGCCTGATCCATTGTTTCAGCTAATTTTGCCATATTTTTTCACCTCCTTTCTATAGTTTAATGGATGGACTCGTTTCGATTCCATATTCTTAAGCATCTTTGCCAACACAGCGGCGACATCGGCAAAGTTGCTATCAACATAGGATAAAAAGCGCGGATACAGTTTATGCCCTTGTGAAATGGTATCTCGCTCTCGGTCAGGTAAAATCAGGATGATGCGAATATCGCCAAACAGGTCTCGGATGGAAACTATATATTGAAGCTCTTTTCGGCTGGAAGCCAAAAGTACGGCGACTTCCAGATTATGTATAAATCGGTATAACCGTGATTTAAGGTTCTCTGTGGTTCGGAAAATCTCGATCTCAGTTGTTTTGACAACCAACTCGATTTCGGCCAACAGAAGATGGCTTGTTTCATCGGTACCATTTGCAAAAAAAAGAACTCCCATCTTTTTCCCCTATAAGCAGCAACGGTAAAAATGTCCTTTTGCAATCAACACGTATTTAGTCTACAAGATTGGTGCCAAAAAGACGCATCAGGATAAATTTTTGATTTTATTTAATTATTAAAATGGGATAGAAAGGATAAGCGGGGATAACAGATTGAAAAAATTAAAATGATTTGTCTTGAAAAACAGGATAAATTCTTGAATAATAGGAAAAATTCCTGCTTTCTAAGAAAACTGTTCGCCCGGGGTTAGGTGGATATTAGCTGACTTTAGAGATATCGCGATTTTTGAGGAGGGCATATAGACGTGATTGAGAAAGGCCCGAAAGTAGACAGGCTTCTTTGATATTCCATTGGGTAAAGGACAGCAGGTCTTTCAAATACTGTCGCTCTGCTTCTGCCACAGCTTTTTGGCGGAATTTCCGAAATTTTTCAAAAGCTTGGGGGATCTTGTCGCCATCCTTTGCGCTTCTAAAAATGCTTCCTTTTTTTTCGACTGAATTCCGAGCCAGGGTTACGCGGATATGGATGGGCAAATACTTGGGGAAAAGAATCTGGTCATCGCCCGCGGTTATCAGGGTGCTGTCCATGGCATTTATCAATTCACGAACGTTTCCGGGCCAGTCATAGGTCATAAGCGATTCGATGAATTCAGGGGAAAAGCCCTTGGTTCCGATCCCATGACGATCACAGAACCGCGTCATATAGAACATGGCCAGGTCCTTGATATCCTGGGATCGTTCTTTTAAGAGCGGCAATCCGATCACGATGGATCGCAGGCGAAACAGGAGATCTTTGCGGAATTTTCCCGCTTTGGTCATCTGTTCAAGATCACGATTGGTCGCCGCAATAAGGCGGAAATCACTTGTAATTTCTTTTCTCCCTCCCACCGGACGGAAACGGTGCTCCTGGAGCACACGCAGAAAGGTTTTCTGAATAGATATGGAAAGCTCCCCCACTTCGTCAAGAAAAAGGGTTCCTTGATGGGCCTGTTTAATCAGACCTTCCTGGGTTTTATCTGCTCCCGTGAAAGCACCCTTTTTATGACCAAATAAGACACTTTCCACCAAATGCTCTGGCAGTGCGGCGCAATCCACCACCACAAAATCCTTATGGCTGCGGGAGCTGTTTTTATGGATTGCCGAAGCAAAGAGTTCTTTGCCGGTTCCGGTCTCCCCGGTGATTAAAACAGTGGTGTCGCTTTCAGCCGCTTGGGCTAAATGGTCAAGACTCCTTCTTAGGGGCGGGCTTTCGCCGATGATCCCTTCACGCTTTAGAGCTAAAAATGGTTTCTTGGTCTTCTTTTCCTGCCGGTATTGAAGCGCACGGATAAGCGGCAGGGTAAAAGAGTCAATGGTGGGCGGCTTTTCGATATAGTCCCAGGCACCGCTTTTGATCGCCAGCTCCGCACCGTCCGGATCGCCCTCTCCGGTGATGATGATGACCTCGGGTGAAGAATGCGCCTTTCTAATTATTGGTAAAGCCTTAAGTCCGTTTCCATCCGGCAGGCGAACATCTAGAAATACGACATCATACGACTTGGAAAGGACTTCATTGAGACCCTCTTTCAGATTGAGTTTATAGGTCGTATCATGCCCCATACGGTTCATGGCCTCGGACAAGGCCAGACTAATGCCCTTATCATCGTCAATTATTAGAATGTTAGCCACGTTTTTAGCTCCCAATGATCAACTGCCCAGTATCTCCCGAATAGTATGCGCCATCTCACCCATAACAATCGGCTTCATGATAAAGGATCGAATACCCATCTCTTCAGCACTTTTTTTGTCGATCTGATCGCTGTATCCCGTACAAAGGATAATTGGGATCGCAGGCCGGATGGACATCATTTTTTGGGCAAGATCCTTGCCGGTCATGTTGGGCATTGTCTGGTCGGTAATCACGAGATCAAATCCATTGGGGTCATTCTTAAAAGCATTAAGGGCTTCAGTGCTGCTCGTTCTGGCGGTCACATTATAACCAAGATTCTCCAGCATGGGTTGAATGGCATCAACAGCGACCCTTTCGTCATCCACGAAAAGAATTCTTTCGGCCCCCCCGGGGATCTGAACTGAAGGCTCTTCAACCGGTGTTACATCCGCCTCAATTCTTGGCAGGTAGATATTGAAAGTCGTTCCCTTACCCAATTCACTCTCCACGGTGATATCACCGCCATATCTCTTGACAATACCGTGAATGACGGCTAATCCCATCCCTGTTCCTTCGCCGACTTCCTTGGTCGTGAAATAGGGCTCAAAGATTCTTTCCATGTTTTCACGATCTATCCCGGAGCCGGTATCGCTCACAGTCAGTTTCAAGTAGGAACCGGGATTCAAATCAGGAGAATGCTGTGCGGCGGCTTCTGAATCAAGATCCTCCTGGACCAAACTCACTGCCAGGGTGCCCCCTTTCTCTTTCATCGCATGCGCTGCGTTAGTACCGAGATTCAACACTATCTGATGGATCTGGGTCGGATCAGCTAAGACAATATCTGATCCAACTTCCATATTTTGTTGAATATCAATTGTTGTCGGAATTGTTGATCGAAGCAATTTGAGAGCTTCCTTGATAACAGGGGTTATTTTTAGTTCTGCACGCTTTCCTTCCCTCTTTCGGCTAAAGGTAAGAATCTGCTTGACCATATCTCTTGCGCGCTCACCGGCTTTGTATATTTCTCTCAGATTATGCTGAACAGGACTGTCGGGTGGCAGCTCCATCTTCGCCATTTCTGAATGTATCATAATAGGAGAAAGAATATTGTTAAAATCATGGGCGATGCCGCCTGCCAGGGTGCCGATGGATTCCATCTTCTGAGCTTGTTGGAGATGGGCTTTCAAGGCCTTTTGCTCTTCTTCCGCCTCTTTTAGCTTTGTAATATCCCTGGTAATTCCTTCCACTCCCTGTACATTGCCGTTTTTGTTCTTTGAAACATGTGCATTCGTGGATGCCCACCAAATGGAGCCATCCTTGCGTTTTAGTTTCGTCTCAAAATTTTCAACATAGCCATTTTTTTGAAGTTCTGCTAAGAATATTTCCCGCTCTTCAGGATTGGCATAGACCTCCTCAGCCATCTTAATCCCAACGGCCTCTTCCACCGTATAGCCGGAAAGCTTTTGGACTGAAGGAGAAATGAAAGTAATCCTTCCTTTCATATCCGTGCGGTAGAGAAGGTCGGGAGTGTAATCGACAACTTGCCGGTACTTTCTTTCACTCTCCCGCAGCGCATCCTGGGTCTTAAACAGTTCCGTGACGTCCCGAGCGGCCTCGACCACGTGGGTGAGATTTCCATCTTTGTCTTTCATAGGTGACATCGCTATGTCGATATGCATTTTTTTTCCGTCGGGGGAGATGTGTTCATGATGTAGATTACAATATTCGCCGGTATCGAACACTGAGCGCAGCCCGCATTGTTCGCCGTGTTCGTGGCAGGGGACATCTAAACGATGCGATACTTCGTAGCAATGGCGCCCGAGCACTTCATCGCGTTTTTTCCCCAGTGTTTGCAGCACAGTGTTGTTGATGTCCGTGATGCGGTAGTTGCGGTCAATCACCAGGATGTCTTCGTGCAGGCTGAAGATCAATGTGCGGTAATAGCGCTCGCGTTGAGCCAGCGCCTCCTCTGCTTGCTTGCGGATCTTTATTTCATCCCGCAGCCCATCGAAGGTATTGTTCAGTTCAAGACGCATTGAGTTGATGGCCGAAACGATCCGATCAATCTCATCAGGATCTTCTGGGAAAGTCTTTTTCCTTTCTAAAAGCAGTTCCTTTTCAAAACCACGGATTTCTATCTGTTTTATATATGATGCGATGTCGGATAGATGGCGCGTCAACAACATCTGGAACAAAAAGTATATGGAAAATGCGATAAGAAAGACTAAAATTACTGTGTAGAACAACCCTGTCTTCACATTTCCCCATAACTCCTTGTATACCTCGTCTATCGCCATGTCTATTTTCATGTTCCCTAACTGTATCGTCTTGTCTCCGTAAGTATAGAAAAGGGGAAACTCCCTCTGCAGGGCATGTTCGGTTTCAATGTTGCCCGCCTCCATGATTACCCTGCCGTGGTCTTCAATCAATATACGCTTCAAGTGGGGTATGTTCAGGAGTCCCCGCATGGCGGCTCTGACGGTCTTCTCGTCCATGACCCACAGATTTTCTCTGATGACAGGTAAATGGATTGCCTCGATTGCCTTTAATTGATTTCCGATATCGCTCATCGCCATTCTGTAATCCAACCATGCCCGGATGGCTGTTATCAGCAACGAGGCGTTCAAGCTGACGATGAGAACGGCGATGAGGAGCCGAAAAGCGATGGAATTTTTAGTCATGCGCTTCACCATGTTTATTAGAACTCTCTTAAGGTATCGGAGACGATTTTCCGGTATGTCCCGTCTTTTTTCATCCGTTTGAGGATCTCGGTTAAACGGGGCACGATAGCTTGGTGTTTTTTGTGGAGGTAAATATACATGTCCTTAGTAGAAAACGGAGGCGACATCGACTTAATATCTCCTAGACCCAACTTCCTAATGAAATACATCCCCTGCCGCCGGTCATAGACAGCCACCTCAATCCGCTCTGCTTCCAGCAAGCTGAACAGGATTTCGGAGTTGTTGACCTTTGTGAGCGACTTTGTTTTCTGAATGTTTTTTTCAAGGATCTTCCATCCAGTTACGATACCGACATGGAATGGGCTCAAGCTCTCCCACCCGTTTGGCCGGAAAACAAATTTCTTCGAAAACGCCACGAACTCAAATTTGGTAATCGGTTCAGGAATCTGGATCAGGTTGGGATACATCAGACTTATTAGTCCTCCAACCCTGGCATAATTGCCGTCTTCAATCCCGTCGTTTGCGTTATGGAGTGCCCGTTCGGACGGCAGGCGAACAATCTGCAGATCCTCCATACCGATGAGCCTGAACGCCTCCTTCACAACCCTGTCGCCTATTCCATTCAGGCTGTCCGTGGAATTAGGTGGTTCATTTGAAGTATTGAGAATCATTTTATTCTGAGCTTCAGCAATCGAAGCGACGCAAAGTAAAATAAAAAAAATCTTTGCTCTCATGATATTTCCCCTGAATTGTTTTCGTGTCCCGGCAACATGCCCCACAATCCCTTAAATCCTCTCCTCCGCTTATACCTAAACAGAAAGTCCCAGCCACTCCAAAATTTATTGAATGATATAATTTGGTATTGGAAACAAGGAAAAAATCTCCATTGTTTCTCTTCTATAATATCCTATCGTCTGGCAGATGTTATTTTTTATGGCGGTGGTCCAACCTCTGGGGTCCACCGCCCTTGCCAGTACCCCATGCTGGCACCAAACTGTGATATATTGAGACTATGTCCCGAAAATGGGTCTTTTAAAAATAGATCGATTTAGAAATACTGTATGGTTGATGTGACTCCACTTGCAGTCCCGAGACTGCCCGGGTTGTTTTTCAGGTCTACATCGAAGTGGATTTTGGATTCACCTTCAACATCGGTTTTTTTAGCCACAATCCCTCCAAAAACCTGTGCGTCATCCTTAAGTTTCACCTTGCCCTTGGGAGTGTGGATGACGCCGTAAAACAAGACATCGTCTTTGATCTCAATTTCTTTATTTTTGGTCTGGTAGATGACGAAATCCCTGGGCGCCGGAGAGCTTACCTTAAAGTCGTTTTCAAATTTTATTTTGCGGTTATCTAAAAAGCTCCAGTTAACAAAAATATGACCGGAGTGTGACCG
>CAZHAH010000237.1:0-7906 GCA_964530095.1 uncultured Desulfobacteraceae bacterium
CGTGCGGATTTCCCGCACTACGCTCTTCAAGAATTGATTCACAGCACAGCGAGACACTGCAGTTTCCTATACGGAAGGTACAGTTTGGGGCGCTGCAACGGATAGCGTTCCTTGATTTTATGAAAGACTTCCCAAGGAATATACGCCTTGTGACTCCGGCTACATAACATTTTATGCCAATAACGTTCCACAAAGCGGTGCACTTTCTGCAACGCTCGGAAGTTACCGGCTATGCCATAGTAACCATAGTGTCCCCGCAAAACCTGATTGAGATTTATTACTTGTTCACGAACTGGCAAATGCCGTATGCGTCGCATTAAGTCCCGCAGCTTTGCCATACTGCGACAAAGCCGCGTTTTCTCCGTTCGCATGCCGACTTTGAAATTGCCTTTACGGTTCTGCGTGCAATACAGGGTAAAGCCCAGAAAATAGATCGTTTCTGGTCGTCTTCTGCCCCGGTTGCCTGCATACCGCTTAGCAAACCGACCAAATTCGACTAATTTTGTCTTGGTTGGCTCCAGAGAAAGGCTAAACTTCTTCTTTCATAGAAGACGGGCAACTAATCAAAAAGATATTAAAACATCTGGGATTATGGGAGGTGAAACAAAGGCCGCCGCCACGGGCTAACGGGCCGCCCCTGAACATCCACATAGATTACGCAGATTCCCAGATCCCATCCTGTGAGGATGACCCCTGTTGCGATCCCGATTATCCCATAGAAATGTATGCTTCATAATAAAAAAAACTGGGGATTCAATGGATGAGTCCGTCCAAAATTGGCCCAAAATGGGGCAATTCCCATCGATTTAACAGGTGATCACATTTACTCCCCTCTTTTTGCAACCATTCATAACCCTTTCTGCCATACCGCATTCCTGAAACCCCATATATTGTGCCCCATTTTTTCTTGACATACAAGGCTGATTCCACTATATTTTTCTTTCGAAAAAGCAATGTCTTATCTCTTCTCTTTTTATCTCTTTATTAAGCGGTTATCTGAAATCGTTGTGATTGCAGCGCATACCACTTGCGTAAAATTTCTATAATCTTCTTGGTATTTTCAGAACTATTTCCGTTCTGATCCACTTTATCCAGGGCAGCTTCATCACCAAGAAAAGCCGCACAAAGTGCAAGTTCAGTATATAGACGGTTTTCTGCCTGATCAAAAACAATGGACCGAGGACCGTCAATAACCGCAGCTGTCACCTCTTCACCCCGTTTTGCCGACAGGCAGTGGAGGAACAGGCAGTGAGAAGGTGCGGCCTTGAGCAGTTCTTCGTTTACCTGGTAAGGCATATAATGGACTTATATCTGTTTTGCCTCCGGCCTGCCCGTGGCGCTTGTGCCTCCTGTTATAAGATACCGCATATCCGCTAAGCAATCTTCTCATTAGAGCGGCAATCCCTGCGGGACCGCTTCTTAATCTAAGCATCCCCCGCTTTCTGCGCGCTTAAGCTATTATTTTTGCGTCATGTATAGCGGCATCAAGGATGTTCCGCGCACCTCGGCCGTAAGCGCCATGAGCTTGCGTCCATCGGACGGCGGTGTGCGCCTGTGTTCTTCCGGTTTCAATGCCAGGCCGATGGCACCCGTGGGACAGGTGGTCACACAGAGTCCGCAGCCGATGCAGCGGTCTGGATTCACCACCGCCGTCTCCTCATCCCCCATCGACACGGCCGCCATCTGGCAGCGGTCCTGACAGGTTTCGCAACCATTGCATTCCTCCGCATCAACCCTGGCATAATAGTTATTGAACACCATTTCGGACGGCTTGGGGAGCTTGTTGAGTCCCCGCAAAACGCCGCAGCACTCGCCGCAGCAGTTACACATCCCCCCGGGATTGATCATGTTGGCCGGCTGGTTCACCAGACCGGCTTCTTCGCATTGATCCAGAATGGCGAGGGCCTCGCTTTGATCAATGAAACGCGCCATTTTGTTTTCCACATAATAGGTGGCATGGGAACCGAAAAGAAGACAGACTTCCAACGGCTTGTCGCACCCCTTATCCACCAGTTTCTGCTGCTTGCGGCAAATGCAGTCGGCGACCACAATTCGTTTTTTGGTTTTGATGATCTCCTTTGCGTCCTCATACGGCGCCACCCGATGGACGACATCGACGGATTTATTAACCGGAACCGTTCGCAACGGCGTGACGTTGTTGACGATATTGGGCAAAAGCGCCTCTTCGAAATAGGCTTCCACCAGTCCGGCAAATTCCCGGTCCATGTGTCCCACCTGATACTCATAGGAACCGACGACAAATGGTGCCGCCGCATACCGTACCTCTTCACCGCGGCGAAACCTGAAAAGGAGCCCTTTTTGTGCCATACGTTCCAATATCTGTGCCACATCATGCACCTCCCGACCGCTCCGGTCCGCCACCGTTGCGGGGGCTTCCAATATCAACGACAGGTTGAGGTACATGTCGGCCTCGTCTTCTGTGAAAAGCTTCTCCATGAGTTTGAATTCGATCCCTGACGCGGTGGTCGGGAATCCGATCGAATACTGGTCCAGTTGTTCTCTTAATTTGTGGTAAACATTGGCAGTCATTCCATTCCTCCTTTTTTTTGTTGCAATCAAAGGCAAGCAAACGGTGGATTCATATCGTACTCAAATCTTATAAAATGCGGTAGTTCTTTTTTTCCACCATTTGCTTAACCATTTCTACCACATTAAGCGCGCTTTTTTGGCGCGGCAAAGATTTGAACAAAGCCGATATGCGCCCCAATTCGTCCAGTTCCTTCAGATACTGCTTTAAAATGAGCGGATCCTGCACCGGGTCGTCGGCGCTCACAAAAATGGGTTTTTGGGGATCAATCCAACCCTGCTCTGTGTGGGCCGTCAGGATACTGGCGCAGTTGCAGCGATTGGTGTCCTCAAAATAGCCGCAGTTGGCGGTCAGAAAGTCCTTTACCTGCGCCCGTGCCCGCGAAAGGCGTTTACGAAAGGCGGCCGGAGAAATGCCCAGAATGTAGGCCCCTTCGGTGCTGGTCACCTCAATGATCGCACCCAATATGAAAGCCAGGCGGTGCGGACGGTTCAAAGCCTGGAGCAGGGCCTGGGTGCAAGCCGATCGCAATTCCACCTCTAAAAAAGGTTCGGGGGCGTCACACGGTTGCGCGAACCAGCCCCTGGCTTCCGCGCGGTCGATGATCGCCTGTGCTTTCTTGATGTTCAACTGCAAACGTTTTGTCCGACGTTTGCGAAGGGTTTTGAGATGGTTGGACGCGATGCGGTACACCCATGCCTGAAACGGCCCTTCGAAACGGAAATCCTTGAGATTAGTCATCACCTTAATGAGTATTTCCTGCGTGGCATCCTCGGCATCCGCCAGATGGAAGCGCATCCTCAGTGCCAGCGCATATACCCGATCCTGTATACGTCGCAGCACCTCCTCCATGGCGCTACGCGATCCCTGCAAGGCCTCTTGGACCAGCGCTTCGGTCGATATTTCAGATGATTTCATAATTCCCGCTTCTCAAAGGTCCTGCCCTTTTGATACGTATGACTGTCTTTGGTAGCAGGGTGTGACAATTTTAAAAATTTTTTTTTTTCAATTTTCGCTCAAGGGTATAACATCCTGAATGATAATAAAAGTGCTGAACCGGATTGAACGATATATCGATACCTACATGGAGGAAAGGTAAACGCAATGAATCCACTATCTTTTCCATGATGTGTGGGCTTATGATAATGATGACGAAATCGATCGCATCGAAGCGGGATATACACACGCTGAGTGCGAAATGTTTATGCAGCCGGATGACTATTTTGAGTAGAGTAGATAAGAACTTGCTTTCTGGAGGATCTGATATGGCAAGAGAGTGGTTGTTTGTCAAGAAAAGAACGCCACTATATGTTGTATAAGCCGAAATGGGATTTGAACTACAATCAAAAGCAGGTGTCGATCAAACTTAGAAATCGACATGGTGGCAACCAAGATTTTAAAAAAATGAGATTTTCAGCAAAATTTGAGCGGGGATTACCGGTACGGCTCAAGGCTCATTTTCGATTATTGGAGCCAATAATCGACGGGCGGCCTCCGGATCGGAGAGAAGCTGAGAATAAGAATCGTCATATTTAAGTTCAGGGATATATCCTCCAAATTCTTTGTATGCCGTTTATTTACCCTTTTCATCTAATAGTTCCGCTAAGATTCCCGTCATTTCAGCAGTTAATTTTTTACATTTCATCATATTTTCCTGTTCGCCTAATTTTTCCAGAATCGCCGGACACTGAGTGGAACCGACCTTTTCGATAAAACGTTTTCTCCATTCTGTAGTTAGCTCAAAGGCATTTTTCAGACTCTCACCTGGTAAATTTCTTCCATAAAGATAACCCAGTGCGATAATCCCGCCGCAAAGGATTCCGCAGACATCGTCAAACGTGCGACCCATCCCTCCCCCAAACCCTGATGCGACTCTGGGTATATCGGTAGTGGATTTATCAGCGTACTCTTCGGTAATAATCTTTGAGACCACCTCGGCACAATGATAGCCCGTTAAATAGGTATCAAAGGCTTCTTGTTCGATTTCTTTTTTTTGCATCATTGACCCCTCCTTTATGTCTCTTGGCATTTAAAATTTGTACTAATGAAAGTTAAAATTACTTTTTCAATTGACGATTTAACTATCTGATTTTATAATGTCAAACGATTTATTTCGATTATATCGATCGAAAATTCCGATCAAGGAGAGACAGATGGAAATTCGGCAGCTCAAGACCTTTCAAAAAGTGGCTACCTGTTGAACTTTAACCGGGCGGCAGAAGCTTTGAATTATTCCCAGTCCACTGTATCCGCACAGATCCAGGCTTTGGAGGAAAATTTAGAAACGCGACTATTTGACCGCTTGCCTAAAAGGATTATCCTTACTGAAGCGGGTCAAAAGCTTTTAAAATATGCCGAGAAAATCTTGGCTTTGGCGGAAGAAACACGTTCCGAAGTCATGGGGGGAAAAGGACCTGCCGGGAGCCTCAACATCAGGATTCCTGAAACCCTTGCCGCTTATCGTCTGCCTCTGCTTATGAAACGATTCCGCCCGCTTTTTCCCGAAGTCAATTTGGTTTTCAGCACTTGCGCCTATCATAGTCTGGTACAGGATCTAGGCAGAGGTTTATACGACTTGGCTTTCCTGCTTGTTGATTCCTTTCAGGCACCCAATCTATCGGTCAAATTTATCGGGGTCGAATCTTTGGTGGTTACCGCTGCCCCTGAGCACCCACTGGTTAAAAAAAACAGGGTTCAACCTCAGGATATTGACGGTGAGCTTCTCCTGCTAAACAAAACCGACTGCAGCTACCGGAGAATGTTTGAGCGTTTTTTGACCGAGGAAGGAGTTGATCGACTTACTATTCTGGAGCTTAACAGCATTAATGCCATCAAACAGTGTTTGATGGAGGGAATCGGATTGTCCATAATGCCCGAGATTGCAGTTAAAAATGAAATCGATCAAGGACGATTGGCTGCAGTAAGATTGAGTGACAGCCCCTCGGAGGCAGCTGTATTGATGATTTGGCATAAAGATAAATGGATTTCACCAGCTGTAGAATCCTTTATGGAGATGGCTGGAAGATTATTTTAGAATGTCATTTTTTCGGGCAGAATCGTAAAAGGTCCGATATGCTCTCTTTTGTTTTTCTGGTAACATAAGCCCCTCCCTTTTTCTTACTTTGTCATATCATTTCATCTTTGCATAACATTAGTTATTAGGTTGAAATAAGTTCCGTTACCCCCAACCGATATGATCAAACAAAATTTTAATTTGGTGGAGAAATAAGTTTATATTTGGTTTGCACACCCGGTTGTGCGAATAAGCACACTTTTGCAGGCATCGATATGCCCGACGGAAAACTCAACATATGAAGCCTGCGTGTCGATGATCAAAGGAATTTGCGTCCTTTTCAAAAAAGATACGTCTACAATAATAAAATTTCGATGATTTCTATTTTGCAAAATTTTGAATCGAAACCTTGAATACTAAATTGACGAGAGATGAATCGATGTCAATGCAGGTGGAATTAAAAATTAACGGTCCGGTGGCTTTTTTGATGTTCAAAAGGCCCCCCATTAACGCCCTTGACGAAACCGCTTTGCGTGATTTGATGAAAACCATCGGAAAAGTCGAAAATGACGAAACCATCAGGGTGGTTATCATTGCAAGTGGTATCCAGGGCATCTTTTGTGCCGGTGGCGATCTTAAGTACTGGCCCCGTATTTATCCAAATCAGGCGGATGTGGTCAGTGAGGCCGGGCGAAATGTATTCACAAGAATTGAGCAACTGACAAAACCGAGCATCGCCGTCATCCAGGGGCGCGTCATCGGTGACGGTCTGTCGTTGGCACTGGCTTGTGATATCCGGCTGGCCTCAGAAGATTCGATCTTCCATCTGCCAGAGGTTGGTTACGGCTTTATTCCGGGGTGGGGCACCATCGGTCGTTTAGTGGAGGTGATTGGGAAAGCTTTGACTGCCGAGTTGCTGCTCCTGGGTGAAGAAATAAGTGCAACGCGTGCGCAAGTCATGGGTCTGGTCAACCAGATAAAGGACCCAGATGATTTAATGCCCTTTGCTCAAGCTTTTGCGGAACGAATCGCAACAAAACCGCCAATGGCGGTTCGTTTTGCCAAAGCCGCCTTGCGAGGGGATTCTGCTAATCAATCTCGCGAGCAGACAAATTGGGAGTCAAGCTGTTTCGCTGCCGTTTGGGGCAGTCGCGAATGGAAGGAAGGGATTGATAGGCTCTTTAAAGTAAAATCGCCAACTTTATGCGATGAGTTGAACTGAAAACTTTGGGGAGGAAGACATGGCATCAGATAGGAGTTTGGTTGCGGTTAATATTAATGAGGTGGTCTTTAAAAGTCCTCCCGACACACTTTTAGTTGCCCTGGGCGCGGTTATTATCAGCTTTTCGCCGGTTTTCGTGCGGGTGGCCTCGGTGGGACCCTCCATGGCTGGCTTCTACCGCACGCTGTTCGGTGGAATCATTTTAGCGGCAATCGCCTTGGCCCGGGGAGAGCGGCTTTGGAGGGGAATTCAGCCTCTGAAGCTGCCCACGGCAGCCGCTTTTTTCTTCGCTCTGGGCCTAACCTTCTGGCACCGCAGCATTCATGCAGTGGGGCCGGGCCTGTCAACCATTCTGGCCAGCTTCGAGGTCTTTTTCCTGGCGGCGATGGGCAGCATCTTCCTAAAGGAGCGCATAGGCTTGCGGATAGCCGTTGCCATGCCCCTGGCAATTGGGGGTATAGGTCTGTTGGTGGGAATCGATCGCTTGGGGGCGGACCTGGACTACCGCACCGGCGTGATATTCGGTCTTTTGGCTGCCGTGGCTTATGCCTCGTTCGTGATGGTGCTTCGCAAGCTGCAAACCGGTGAGAAGGCCGCCGCCCAACTGGCTAACTTCGCGGTTGTTTCCCTGTGCTGCGCCGCCATAATGGGTATTGAGGGTTGGGCTCAGGGCGAGTCCTTTGCCATCATGGATGCCCAAAGCTGGCTCGCAATGATGTCGTATGGGGTGTTCTGTCAGGCCTTGGGATGGAGTCTTATCTCCACCGGCTTGCCACGCATGGCGGCCTCCCAGGCCGGTTTGCTTTTGCTGCTCCAGCCCACCGGCGCTTTCTTTTGGGATATTTTGTTTTTCGGTCGTCCCACCACCGGCTTGGAGTTTCTGGGTGCGGGCTTGGCCTTGGCGGCGATCTATCTGGGCAGTACCAGACCCTAATATGGCCGGTCGTTGATGGCTGAATCGAAAATGTTAAAGTGTGGGTGGATTCCGGACTTGCTCCAACGAATAGGGATGTTTATACTCGAAAACCGACGAACATCCGCATAGCCGATACAAATGGTTGAATTGAGCGCAGGGTGATTCTGTTCTGACCCACATATAAAATATTATCAAATATTTGTAGAA
>CAZHAH010000238.1:0-7823 GCA_964530095.1 uncultured Desulfobacteraceae bacterium
GAGAAATATTAATTTAGGCACATTTTTATAAAAAACATGTACTTATATTAGCACTTGACAACTCCTTCCAACAGAGATACACACCTCAGTCCGAAAGCATGGCTGCAGGTAAGTTTTAACCAACATACCGGGACCGACTTCAGTATTGCCCGGTGCACAACAAATATGAACGAAACGGTTTTCTTAAGCGGCGAGACCGCCTCAGCATTCCCCCAGATCTATCAGTATCCTTCACTCCCTTGCCTAAATGATACGGTTCGTCCGATAAACACCACAATTGAAAGAAAGGAACGACCATGCAGTATGCCGAATTTTTAAGGTCACACGAAGTAGCGGAAATTCATGACGCTGCCATTGAAATCCTGAATACTGTCGGCATTCTAGTCCGCAACGAAAAGGCACGTGACATTTTCGAAAAACACGGATGCAGCGTAGATGCGACAACCCGTATCGTTAAAATCCCCCCCAATGTCATCCGAACATTCCGCAGGGCGTTTGTACCTTCTTTTAAGTTTCATGGCCGCGATCCTCAATTTGATCGTGCGATCCCGGACAATCGCCCGTTAATTGTTACCGCCAGCTCCGCGCCCAACATCAACGATCCGTATACCGGTCAGGAACGTCCGGCCAACTCGAGGGATATTGCCAATATTGCCCACCTGGTTAACGAACTGCCGGGGTATGATGTGTTTTCAATCTCTACCCTGGCCTCCGATGCGCCTGAAACTTTTCTCAGCCTTTCACGCTTTTATCCGGCTCTAAAAAATTGTCTCAAGCCAATTCGCGGAAACGCCTCCAATATGAACGAGCTTCGTCAAGTTCTAGAACTGGGCGCGCTGATCGCCGGCAGCCAGGAGGCATATTTGGAACGCCCATTAATCACCCACCACTGTTGCCCTGTCGTTTCGCCGCTCATGATGGATGTGGAATCGACCGAAATGCTCATATACCTTGTCGAAAATGAATTGCCTGTTTATGGAACAATCGTGCCCAATGCCGGACTGACGGCGCCCATGAGTCTAACCGGTACCTTGGCTCTGGGGAATGCGGAATTTCTATCCATGAGCGTGTTAATGCAAATGATACGACCGCAAACGCCTGTCATCTACGCTGTTTTGTCCACTGTTGCCGACCTGCGATCCGGTGAATATGCGCCCGGGGGAATAGAAACCGGGATTTTGCAGATGGCGCATGCTGAAATGGCGCGCTTTTATGGTGTCCCTTCAGGTGGCTATGTCGGATTGACCAACTCCCACATTGACGATGTTCAGGCCGGCTATGAGACCGGAATGAGCGCTACGGCTGCCATGTTGGGTGGCTCGGACATGTTTAATATGGGGGGATTGCTGGGAAGCTTGATGACATTCGATTATGCCAAAGCCGTCATCGACAGCGAAATAGCGCTCATGCTCAAACGGATAGACACCGGTTTAGAACCCATAAAAGAGGATGGTTTTCTTGACCTGATTAAAGAGGTTGGGCCGGGGGGAAACTATATGGTGCAAGAAGATACCGTCAATCGCATGCGTTCCACGGCCTTGCTGCCGATGTTGGCTATCCGCGAAATGCGTGCATCTTGGGAAGAAAACGGACGACCGGATGTGTATTCAAAAGCGATGGCGCAAGTAAAACAAATTCTCAGCCACAATAATCCGGCCGTCTTTGACGATGTCATGGATCATCAAATCCGTAGCCGTTTTAAAGACCTGGTGAACGGCGACTCTCGTTGGAACAACAAATAATGATGATCTCGTAAAAAATCGCGAATTCAACCATAGATGGCTAAGTAAAAAGGTTTATATACAAGGCGCGGTATTTTTTCAGGAACGAGGCCATACATATAGTATGCCGAGTGTCTGAAAAAATACAACAACGCAGTAGATGGAACTTTTTACGACGCCATCAATAATTAAAGGAGAATACAATGCTGATAGTAGGAGAACTGATTAATGCGAGTCGCAAAGCCATTGCGACCGCCATTGAAGCTGGCGATGCGCAATTCATTCAAAAAATAGCACAAGATGAATTTGAGGCCGGCGCTGATTATATCGATGTCAATGCCGGTGTGTTTGTCGACAAAGAGACCGAGTATCTGAAATGGCTCGTAAGCCAAGTCCAGGAGAGCGTCGATGCACCCTGCTGTATTGACAGCCCCGATCCAAAGGCCATCGAGGCCGCTCTTTCGATTCATAAAGGGACGGCTATGATCAATTCCATTTCCCTTGAAAAAGATCGGGAGGATGCGCTGCTTCCTCTGGTTGCCGGCACCGATCTTAAGGTGGTGGCACTGTGTATGAGCGATGAAGGAATGCCGGAAACAGCGCAGGCCCGCGTCGCGATTGCTGAAAAACTGGTAAACAAACTCGTCCAAAACAATATCCCTCTGACAAACATCTATGTCGATCCTTTGGTGCAGCCGATTTCAACCAAAGACGATTTTGGAATCGAATTTCTTAACGCGGTGGAAACCATTATGACCCAGTTTGAAGGAATTCACACGATCTGCGGACTGTCCAACATCTCTTTTGGCCTGCCGGTCAGAAAATTTGTCAATCAGACATTTGCCGTGATGGCCGTAGCCAAAGGTCTTGATGGTGTCATTATCAATCCCCTCGATCAGCGCATGATGGCAAATTTGATAACCGCCGAAACCCTCGTTGGCCGAGATATGTTCTGCAGCAATTATCTTCAGGCCTATCGCAGCAATAAACTCGATTTCCAAAATGCATAATTGTAATCGTTCATAGGTTCAGTAAAGTACCCGTCGAGATCGCGCTATGGAAATTTTAGAAAATATCCCTGTAACTCTGGATCAAAAAAGAATCAGAACGAGTCTTCATATAAAGAAAGAGGAGTTCTGGTCCCACGTCGAAACGCTCATCCCGACAGCCCAGTCCTTGATTGAGGCCAAAGCAGTTTACGAGGTCTATTATATCGATTCCAAGTTTGAGGACGCTGTCAGCATCAATGGGATTCGTTTCGTCAGCCAGGTGTTGCGAAAGCAGCTGGATGTCCCCCAGCGGGTCTTTCCGTATGTGGTCACTATTGGACCCAAGCTGGAGGAAAGAGCCCGTGCCAGCGATGACCTTTTAGACCAGTTTTATCTGGATACCATTGCAAATGTGGCCCTTCGGCAAGCACGCAAATTTTTGGTAAATCATATAAAATCCAAATATGCGCTTGGCAGTATGTCCAGCATGGCACCGGGGTCTCTGGAGGACTGGCCTATCCAGGAGCAAACACCTTTATTTTCTCTTTTGGGAGATGTGGAAAATTTGATTGGAGTGAGGTTGACTTCACATCTTTTAATGCAGCCGAGCAAATCGGTCTCGGGGTTCTATTACCCATCCGAAATTCCCTTTGCCACCTGCCAACTCTGCCCGCGGGAACGGTGTCCCGGCCGACGCGCGGCTTACAGCGAAAAACTGGCCGATCAACATGGATTGATCTGGGTTGATACTAAAAGCTGAGCCAAGTAAACCGTTTATCCCTGCCCTTCGCTGTTAAACACCGCAGCGACCGGATTTTTAAAGCTGCACGGCGTCAGTGCCGCACACTTACCGCATACATGGGTTGATTCGGGAAGCTCTGAAAAATATTCCAGGTTTCTTCGGTTGTCATTGAGGTGATCCCAACATTGTCTGCGGTCAAAACCCTCTTCGCTGAGTGCCGTCACCGGGCAAGCTTTTATACACTTCCCGCACTCCTTGCCGGCTTTGAGCAGACAAGCCTGATCGGTTTCGATGAGGGGATGGTCTCCCAGATCCAATTCGCTCACCAGACTGCCCAGCCGCCCGGTACAGCCCACCGGTGTGATGAGCATATGATGAATCCCAAAGCGACCAAGGTTTACCAGATGGGCCAGATGTTTGTGGGACCAGCGCGCCATCAGTTTGATGTCATCGAAATTATGCGTCGCCGGAGTCAGCCCGGATTTATATCCATACTCGGCCAGCAAATCACCCAGCGCTTGACCCAAGCGGCCGATAAGATCATTGGTCTGCACATAGGCGACGCCCCAGTTGCGGCAGGGTCGTTCACCCGGTTTGTTTTCTCTCACCAACTCCTTTTTAAACGGAATGTAGAACACGATTACAGCTTTGGCACTTGGTAGAAGATCCCGGGGGTGGAGATGATCATCTGCGGCGATTTGCGGCAGTTGATCGAAGCGCGAGTCAACCGCTGCGGTTGCGAGCAGCGGTGTCTGCCACCAGCCGTCGGCTCCAAGCCTTCCCGGTTCGTCTGCTACATATTTCTCGGTAAATTCTCGTAACCCATTGACATCGATGCTAGCGCCCATAACCGAATTGCCCTCCTTCCACTATCAAAATAAGTTATGCATTTCCCCCGAAAATGGAATCGGTATTTATGGACTGTTGAAATAATGGTTTCGGGAAGTTTTATCAACGCCTAATTTGAAGGATATTATGTTTAGCAGTAAAATCGACAATTGCAATTTTTACAATAGACGTGATAATGGAACTTTTTCTAAATATAATTGGAATCATTTGCAAACCCAAAGGATTTTTGATTTTTGCCTGAATTTTGCACGCGTTGGAGGTTTTCATCTGCAAGGCATTTAAGGGCGAAGACGTAATCTATTACTTCGAGCGCTTAATAACGCAGCAGATGGAGGCCTCCGGCTCGCCTGAAAGGTGAAAAGTGATGAGAAGAAAAAACAGTTGCTCAATTTAACAAATAGATATTCGGTCAAGTGCTGATAAGTTAGCCAATTAACTGAAATTTAGGATAAAAATAGTTTCTGATCAATTTTCATGCAAGATTCACAAGGTATTAAAAGGATCGCACATGACACAAAATGATATAATCACCGGCCGATATCGCTGGGGGCTCATTCTCTCGGCTTTCGTGGTAATGATGGTCATCAGCATCTACCAATATTCCTGGTTTCTCTTCGCCTATGCCCTGCAAAAGCAATATCACTGGTCGTTGTCCACGATTGGGTTGACCTTTACCGTGTTTACCTACGCCGCAACGTTTATACAGCCTTTTTCCGGGTATATCGCCGATTCATACGGCCCGCGCAGGGTTGCCCTGGTTGCATCGGTCCTGGCCGGCCTCGGTTTAATACTGGCCTCCACATCCGGCTCCCCCATTCGCTTATACCTCTATTATGGTCTCGGCGGAATCGGTGTCGGGATCTTATACGGAATTTCGACGGCCTGCGCCATCAAATGGTTTCCGGATCGTCGCGGATTTGCGACCGGCCTGGTCGTATTCGGATTCGGCGCCGGCACGGCCGTATTTAACTTGTTTATTCAGCGCTTACTGGAAACAAAAGGATTTGAGTCCACCTTGATATTTCTGGGCATCGCCATGCTCATCATCCTGATTCCTTTGTCGCTATTCTACAAGTACCCCCGGGAATCTGCAATTCCAAAGCAGTCGGGGAAAACGGTGCCCCTCCCCTCCTCTGATTATAAACCTGCTCAGATGCTTCAAACCTATCAGTGGTACCTGATATATTTTTCGTTTACGTTTACTGTATCGATTGTTCTGATGTTCGGGGCGCAGATGAAGATGGTTGCCAAAGAATTCAATCTGCCCCCTGCATATTTCAGTGTCTTGTTGGTTTTATTTCCACTGGGTAACGGTTTGAGTCGGGTTGCGTCCGGCTTTTTATCGGATAAGATTGGAAGAGAAAAAACCATGGTGATCTTTTACTCCCTTTTGGGCCTTTCAATCCTTTGCTTTGTAACCCTGGCCCAAATTCCATTTCTTTTCGTCACCATTGTCTTTATCGCCGCTCTATTGGGCGGAGCCCCCTTTGCCCTCTATCCGGCCACAATTGGAGATTACTACGGGGCCAAATACTCCACCACAAACTATGGCATTACCTATACGGCCAAAGCCTTTGCGGGATTAATCTCGGGATGGTTGAGCGGATATTTGGTTATGCAGTTCGGGTCGTTTCGGCCGGCGCTGGTGTTCGTGGCGATCTGCAGCCTGCTGGCGGCCTTTATTTCGCTGCCAAAGTTCATGAAATCACCGATGAAAAGGAAACAATCCCTTGACTGATGTTCCTACGCACCTTCGACTTCAGCGATACACTCTTCAATGATATCGAGCGCTCGATCCATCTCTTCTTTCGTGATAGTGAGCGCCGGGGTCAGGGTAATGATATTCCCCATGGTCAGTTTAAAACTGAGGTCTTTTGTCAAAGCGGCATACATCACCGCCTCGGCCTCATCACCGGCCCGCTCTCGCGTTGTCTGATCTCTGACCAGCTCGATTCCTAAAAAAAGACCGAGCCCGCGTACATCTCCGATCAAGGGGTGGTGCGTCTTCATGCCTTTCAGACGCTTCAATGAATACGCACCCAGTTTGCGTGCATGTTCTGCAATATCGTTTTTTTCAATGGTGTCGAGGGTGGCTAATGCCGCTGCGCAAGCCACGGGACTCTTTTCATGCGTGTAATGACCCAGCGCTCGCTCAGCCGCCACATCCAATTCTTCACGGGCAATGATTGCCGCCAGGGGAAAGACCCCACCTCCCAAACCCTTGCCGATCACGACGATATCAGGAATAACGCCGAAATTCTCGAAGGTAAACATCTTCCCGGTTCGACCCAGACAATGCGGTATTTCATCAAAAATAAGGAGTGCCCCGTGCCGATCACATGCCCGGCGGATCCTTTGCCAGTATTCGGGTTTGGGGATATAGGGCGTGCTGCGGATCGGTTCGGAAACCACGGCTGCCACGTCGCCCTCTTTTTCAAGAATGTATTCCACGTAATCGGCACAGACAAAATCACATCCACCCCGTTTGCCGCATCCGAAAACACATCGATACTCATCTGGTGGCGGAACATGCTCGCTTCCGGGAAGCAGCGGTCCCATGTCTTGGCGAAAAATGGCTTCACCCCCGATCGATATGGTGTCGAGGGTTGCCCCATGAAATGAATCCCACATGGAGATGGTTTTATGTCGCCCTGTAGCGATTCGGGCCAGTTTGAGCGCCATGCCCACCGCCTCCGCCCCACCGGGACAAAACAAAGATTTATTCAGATTGCCGGGAGTGATCGCTGCCAGCTTTTTGGCCAAATTTATAGCCGCCACATTCGCATAGCGACGGGTACAGAACGATAATTCGTCAAGCTGGTTTTTTATGGCGGCGATGACTTCCGGGTTGGCAAATCCGACCTGATGTACATTGTTTCCGTGAAAGTCCATATAGCGCCGCCCCTGCATGTCTTCGATATGGATCCCCTCACATTTGCGCATGACATTGAGACAGGGTGTCGAAAGAGACTGTTTTAAAAAATAGCGTTCATCCTCTTTCAATAACGAACGTGTGTCGGCATCGAGGTTTTGGTCCTGCCAGTTGTCGCGCTGTTTGGAAATATTGATATCGCCTTCGGATTTATGCAGTTTCGACATGGCTCAAGTGCTCCCCTCACTAATGAAATTCATTGATATCCCAGATCCATATACGCCCGCGGACAAATTAAACCCCATAGTTGCATAAAAAACATGCCTATGTGGCATAAAAGACAAGAGCCGTACAACTTGAGAGAAATTTGACATGGTTTTTACCCTATCGCGTCTTTAATGTTACGTTACCGAGGTTACGTTAATAACGTAACATTGATTGATTGCCAACAGGTTTATGCGGGTTGTAATGATTTAAGGTCATCGCAGATGTCTTCAACTGGTTGAAGGTTGAGTTGTTAACTCCTTATATAAGGGCAGTTATGTTTCCAGTTTTATTATGTTTATGATCTAATTCCCATTTAATTCAATTTTCTTCCTAACCCGGACGAGCCGGAACCAAAAAGGCTGGCTCGGCCGGGAATATCGAAT
>CAZHAH010000239.1:0-7670 GCA_964530095.1 uncultured Desulfobacteraceae bacterium
CGTGAAGGCGGACGAACGGTTGGCGCCGGCGTGGTCAGCGAAATTGTAGAATAAACATAAGGAGTAAAGCCGGTGAGAATCAATGTTACCCTTGCATGTACTGAATGTAAGCAAAGGAATTACACGACAACCAAAAATAAGCGAACAACACCAGATAAGCTTGAATTTAACAAATATTGTCGGTTTTGTCGCAAGCATACCCTCCATCGGGAAACGAAATAGTCCGGAGGGAAACATTTGTCTATAATATCGGCACCTTTATTGATTTAATAAAATTAGACAACAAGAAAACAAAAATATGCAGGCCAGTAGCTCTAACGGTAGAGCGTCGGACTCCAAATCCGGGTGTTGGGGGTTCGAATCCCTCCTGGCCTGCCAACCCTTCCTGAAAAAAGCGGATTGCTTTAAGTTCAAAGGATGAGGTCCTTTCCGGAATCCTTGCAGCTTTGGGCTTTAACCTTTTTAGGAGAAAAATGGGACGTTTACAGAGAAAAAAGGCCGCAAAAGGCAAGAAAAAACAAAAGCAGGGGACCAAAGAAACTATCGGAACCCAGTTGAGTAAGCCGGCGTCGGGTAAAAATACATCCTCAGCGGTAGCTTCTCCCAAGGTCTTGATCAAAGGGACGGTTTCATCAAAAAAAGCACCCACGGTGGCGCGGTCGGTTCCGATAAAAAAACGATTAAATTATCTGGAGCAGGGGATCCAGTTTCTGCGTGAAGTTAAAGCGGAGCTCAAAAAAGTGACTTGGCCAGCGCGTAAACAGACTATCGGTTCCACTGTCGTCGTGCTGATCTTAGTGATGATCATTTCATTTTTCCTGGGCCTGGTGGATATTGGTCTATCTAACATTGTTCAGCTTGTTCTTGGATGATCGATTTGCGAGGAGAAAATTAGCGTGGCACTTAAATGGTACATCGTCCATGTCTATTCAGGATTTGAAAACAAGGTGAAATTCGCTTTGGAGGAGAGAATTGCATCTTCAAATCAAACTGAAAAGTTCGATCAAGTTATAGTGCCCACCGAGCAAATCGTCGAGCTCGTTAAAGGCAAACGAAAGACCTCGTCACGTAAATTCTACCCCGGATATCTTCTTGTCAGGATGGAACTTGATGATGAAACTTGGCATATCGTGAACGACACAGCCAAAGTCACCGGCTTTCTGGGCGGAAGAGAGAAGCCGGTACCTCTCTCAGAACAAGAGGCGGATAAAGTATTAAGCCGTATGGAGGCTGGAAAACTGAAGCCAAAACCCAAATACTATTTCGAATACGGTGATGAGGTTCGTGTGATCGATGGGCCTTTTACCAATTTTAATGGTACCGTTGAAGATGTCAACCACGAAAAGGGAAAAATAAAGGTTCTGGTCAGTATATTCGGGCGCTCCACACCTGTGGAATTAGAATTTGTACAAGTCAGCAAACTCTAATCGGGTAACGGTTATGACATTCAAGATGAATATCGGGCGCATTAAAGATCTAACTTTTAAAACAAATCGGAGTACAAAGACAACATGGCAAAAAAGGTTATTACGCAGATAAAGCTTCAGGTTGAGGCAGGCAAGGCCAATCCTTCCCCACCAATCGGTCCTGCGCTGGGGCAGCATGGTGTAAACATTATGGATTTCTGTAAAGCGTTTAATGCGAGGACTGCCAATGATGAGGGGATGATCATCCCTGTTGTCATAACGGTATACCAAGACCGGTCCTTCACTTTTATCACCAAAACGCCACCGGCTTCCATTCTGTTAAAGAAGGCCGCCAAAATAGCCAAGGGGGCTGGCGACCCCAAACGTGAAAAAGTCGGCCAGGTGACACGTCCGCAGCTGGAAGAAATCGCCAAACAGAAAATGGTCGATTTTAATACAAATGATTTAGATGCGGCATGCAAGATAGTGGCGGGTACGGCACGCAGTATGGGGATTGAGATTATTTAGTTTAAATGGATAACATTTCTGAATCTCAAAACGGGTACGGATGCGTCGATACAATTTAAGGACATAAGGAGTAGATATCAAAAATGCCAAAACGGGGGAAGAAGTATCTAGACATAAAAAAGAGTGTTCAAGATCAGCAGTTGAACGAATTCGCCGGAGCAGTCAAATTGGCGATCGATTCTTCATTTGCAAAGTTCGATGAAACTTTAGATGTAGCCGTCCGATTGGGTGTCGATCCCCGGCATGCCGACCAAATGGTTCGAGGGACCGTCGTTTTGCCCAACGGACTGGGCAAAGAAGTAAAGGTCATCGTGTTCGCCAAAGGTGAAAAAGAGAAGGAAGCCCAGGAAGCGGGGGCGGATTATATTGGCAACGACAATTTGATCGAAAAAATAAAAGGGGGATGGTTAGGATTTGATAAGGCCGTTGCAACTCCCGATATGATGGGTTCAGTCGGCAAGATCGGAAAAATTTTAGGTCCCCGAGGTCTCATGCCAAACGCCAAGACAGGTACCGTTACGTTTGATATCGATAGAGCAGTAACAGAACTCAAAGCCGGTAAGATCGATTTTAGGGTTGAAAAAGCTGGAATTGTTCATGCGCCCATGGGCAAAGTTTCCTTCGGCGTAGAAAAAATTGTACAGAATTTTACGGCCCTCCTGGAAACAATTATGCGATTAAAACCAGCTTCAAGCAAAGGGTCTTACCTAAAAGGTATTGCCATTTCAACAACAATGGGACCCGGCATAAAAGTAGATGTGGCCCATGCCAAAGAGTTAATCAAGTGATCAGTGGCGGGTGCGGTTGAGGCGCTTTCAGACAAGTTTGGGCCCACCCGTTGCCACGAACGCATACCACAGATTGGAAACCCAAAAAATTCATTTATTTCTGTCAAAGACCGTAGGTTCACTTCCTATAAGTGAAAAGGGACAGTGTTTAATTGGTTTGACCGGCCTGCAGAGACAGTTTGATATTCAAAAGAATTGTTCTCATATGTCAGTATCAACACGTGGCCCTAACTTTCCAATGACCTCCGGTGCGATCAGATGAGGAAAGGAGGTGTTGTAAAATTTGAAAATTGAACAAAAGAAAAAAATTGTTGAAGAATTACATGTGAAGCTCATGCAATCCAAAGTCGTTATTTTAACGGATTACAAGGGACTGGACGTTGGTGCAATCAACGATTTGCGCCGAAGGCTCGAAGAAGCGGAAGTTGAATATAAGGTGGTTAAAAATACGCTTCTCAAAAGAGCCTCTGAAAAAACCGATGTCGAATTGATCAGGGACAGTTTCGTAGGGCCGAGCGCCATTTCACTAAGCTATGAAGATCCCGTGGCACCCGCCAAAGTGCTGAAGAAATTCTCAGAAGAAAATCAGAAACTCGAAATCAAAGGCGGCGTCATGGAGGGCCGGGTGCTCGATCTGGATGCGATAAAAGCGCTCTCGGATCTTCCTTCCAGGGAAATTCTTTTGTCCCAGGTTTTGTCGGCCATGAACGCCGTACCTACATCTTTGGTACAGGCTTTAAGCGATTTGCCGAGAAGATTAATGAATGTCATCAATGCGATCAAAGACCAAAAAGAGGCCGCTTAAGAACGGTTTTCGCGTGAATAGAAAAACTTAATCCTAAGGGATGTTGATGCTTACAATACTGTGAAGTGAAATAAATTGGAGGAAATAAAAAATGGCTAAAATTACGAAAGATGATGTCGTCGAATTTATATCAAACATGTCGGTACTTGAATTGTCGGAATTTATTAAGGAACTTGAAGACAAATTTGGCGTATCGGCAGCCGCTCCGGTGGCAATGATGGCGGCAGGACCCGTTGAAGGGGCGGGCGCTGCGGATGAAGAAAAGACTGAATTCGATGTCGTCGTGACAACTTACGGCGACAAGAAAATTCAGGTTATCAAAGAGGTTCGCGCTATTACCGGGCTCGGCCTAAAGGATGCCAAAACGTTGGTGGATGAATTGCCGAAACCAGTGAAGGAAGGGATTTCCAAGGAAGAGGCCGAAAAGGTCAAAGAACAGCTGGAGGCTGCAGGAGCCCAGGTTGAAATAAAGTAGCTAAAGTGTGAAAAGCTTCCTGTTTTTGCACATAATAATGGCAGGGAGCTTTATCCCACATTTATAATTCAGTTCATATGGGAGATACCATGTCGAATAAATCTTTTGCCAAGAAGCGCGTTCGGAAAAATTTTGGCAAGATAAGAAAGATCGTTGATATCCCGGATTTGATCGGTGTCCAGCGGGATTCGTACAGGCGGTTTTTGCAAAAAGATATTGCACCCCAGAAACGAGAGGAGATCGGCTTACAGGCCATTTTCAAGTCTGTTTTTCCGATTAAGGATTTTACCGGAAGTGCATCGCTGGAGTTCGTATCCTACCGGTTTGCCGAAGTTAATCACAGCGTCGAAGAGTGCATCAATCGAGGGATGACATATGATATCCCGATGCGCATAACGGTACGGCTGGTGGTCTATGATATCGACAAAGAAACAGGCGTTTCAAATATCCGGGATATTAAAGAGCAGGAAATCTATTTTGGTACCATTCCCTTAATGACGGCCAAAGGAACTTTTATTATCAACGGGACGGAACGGGTTGTGGTGAGTCAGCTGCACCGGTCGTCAGGTGTCTTTTTTGCTCATGATCAGGGCAAGACCCACTCAAGCGGTAAGGTTATCTATACTTCGCGCGTTATCCCCGTGCGCGGATCTTGGATCGATATGGAAATCGATCCCAAAGATATCGTTTATATCCGGATCGACAGGCGACGTAAGTTTCCGGTCACATTATTATTTAAAGCATTCGGATACACCACCGAAGACCTGTTGGCCTACTTTTATAAGACTGAGAAAATATTTATTCGGGGACACAGATTTTATAAGGCATTCAAAGAAGAATTTTTAAGAGGAAAACGTGCCACCCGTGATGTAAAAGATCCCAAATCGGGGGAAGTTTTCGTCGAATCCGGAAGACTATTCACACAGCGGGCGATAAAACAAATGCATGCGGCCGGAATTGACATGATACCGATTGCCAAGGAAAGCCTTTTGGAGAGCGCTTTTGCCAATACGGTATTGGATCCCAAAACGGGGGAGTCCATCGCGCGCGCAAATAACATCGTCGACGAGGAAACCTTAACCACTATAAAAAGCGCCGGGATCAAAGAATTTGAACTCCTATACACAGGTGGTGCCTCAGGGAGTGATTCCATACGCAAGACGCTGTTGATTGAAAAGACGGAGACCAAACAAGAGGCACTTATTGAAATATACCGAAGACTACGACCCGGCAATCCAGCAACACCCGAAGTCGCCCAAGATTTTATTGACCATCTCTTTTTCAAATCGTCATATTATGATCTCTCAGGAGTGGGACGTTTAAAAATCAACCTCCGGCTAGGCATTGAAACGCCGATCCATCTCAGAACGCTTCGAAAAGAAGACATTCTCCTAACCGCCAAAACACTTATTGAACTAAGAGATAGCCAGGGCGTTGTCGATGATATCGACCATCTTGGGAATCGACGGGTTCGGGCTGTGGGCGAGCTTTTGGAAAATCAATATCGTATCGGGCTGGTGCGTATGGAGCGTGCGATAAAGGAGCGCATGAGTTTGCAGGAAGTCGACGCTCTCATGCCGCATGATCTAATTAATCCAAAGCCGGTTTCCGCCGTGGTCAAGGAATTTTTCGGAACCAGCCAGTTGAGCCAATTTATGGACCAGACAAATCCCCTATCCGAAACGACACATAAAAGACGGCTAAGTGCGCTGGGGCCCGGGGGATTAACGCGTGAGCGGGCCGGGTTTGAGGTGAGGGATGTTCACCCTTCACATTACGGGCGGATCTGTCCGATTGAAACACCGGAGGGCCCCAACATCGGACTGATTGTTTCGCTCAGTACTTATGCGCGGGTGAATGATTACGGATTTATTGAAACGCCTTACTCGGTTGTACAAGAGGCGGCCGTAACCAAAGAGGTTAAATTCTTAAGCGCCTTTGAAGAAAGAGCACACCCCATCGCCCAAGCCAATGCCCCCATCGATGAAAAAAGCGCATATATAAATCCACTGGTAACTTCGCGCGTAGTCGGTGAGTTCATGATGGTAAAAAGCCAGGATATCGAGTTGATGGATGTTTCTCCCAACCAACTGGTCAGCGTGTCTGCGTCTTTAATTCCATTTCTGGAAAATGATGACGCCAATAGGGCCTTAATGGGATCAAACATGCAACGTCAGGCGGTACCATTGATAGAAAGTGAAGCGCCCTTGGTGGGCACAGGGATTGAAAAGGTTGTCGCCAAGGATTCCGGCGTGACGATTGTGGCTGAAAAAGACGGCACAGTAGTTGATGTAGAGGCCTCGCGAATTGTTTTAAAACATGACACGGGTGATGGGGGAAAGAACACCGCCGAAAAGCCGGTGACCATTTACAATTTATCCAAATTCTTACGATCCAACCAAAATACTTGCTTTAATCATCGGCCGAGCGTCACCAAGGGCCAACGGATTAAGGCCAACCAAATCATTGCCGATGGGCCGGCTACAGAAAAGGGCGAGTTGGCTCTTGGCAAGAATGTAACCGTGGCATTTATGTCATGGGGCGGGTACAACTTCGAGGATTCGATTCTGGTCAGTGAAAGACTTGTTAGAGACGGGGTCTATACTTCGGTACATATTGAGGAATTCGAAATCATTGCACGCGATACGAAACTGGGGAAAGAAGAGATTACGCGCGACATTCCCAATGTCGGAGAGGAAGCATTAAAAAATCTGGATGAAAGCGGGATTATCCGGTTGGGTGCGGAGGTAAAGCAGGGCGATATCCTGGCTGGAAAGATAACACCCAAAGGAGAGACGCAACTATCGCCGGAAGAAAAATTATTACGGGCCATATTTGGTGAGAAAGCCGGCGATGTGAAGGATTCATCTTTAAGGGTTCCACCGGGAGTGGAAGGAATTGTTATTGATGCAAAGGTGTTCGCTAGACGGGGAATCGAAAAAGATGGGCGGGCACACTCAATCGAGAGCGACGAGATAGCGGCCCTTGAAAAAGATCGTGATGATGAACTTCGGATCATTAGAGAAGTCGTCAGATCTCAACTTGAAGATTTACTGGTCGGTAAGAAAGTAGATTCTGTGTTGAAAAAAGAGAAGAAAATTCTGGTACCCAAGGGAGGTAAAATCGATACCCAAGCATTTGTAGAGCTATCGCTGGCGCAGATGGAGGGCATTGTACTGAAAGATGCGCAGATCACCGAGCAACTCCATGACGTGCTTGAGCACTACCGGGAGCAATGTGATCTATGCCGCAGCGCCTTTGAACAGCAGATTGCTCGCTTTGAAAAAGGTGATGATCTTCCTCCCGGTGTGATTAAGATGGTGAAAGTTTATGTGGCCATGAAGCGCAAACTGGCTGTTGGTGACAAAATGGCGGGCCGTCACGGGAACAAAGGGGTCGTATCCAGAATCCTCCCTCAAGAGGACATGCCGTATTTTGAGAATGGCGAATCTGTCGATATGGTCTTGAATCCGCTGGGAGTCCCTTCCCGGATGAACGTGGGACAGATTCTGGAAATTCATCTGGGTCGTGCCGCCAAGGGTCTCGGTGATCAGATAAAAATATTGCTTGAAGGAAAAAAATATAAGGACTTGCGTGAAAAACTTAAAAGAATATTCACCGACAAGGCAACTCAAGCCGGCATAGACAAAGCCAATAATAAAGATCTG
>CAZHAH010000240.1:0-7668 GCA_964530095.1 uncultured Desulfobacteraceae bacterium
ATATTATATATATTTTCGCTAAGAACGGGTACGTCTTATCCGATCACGTATGTATGCTCCTTATAATACCCGCGTCCGACGTACGCGATCATCTCAGTGTTCGTGAAGTTTCAACTGCCCTCTTCCTTCCAGCCCAAATAAGGAGCAAGGCTGGCGAACCTCCTCGGACTTTAGCAGTATCTCAGGGCAGTAGACATTTAGTACCATTAAAGAAAATATATAGTCAATCGAACTCTTCAATTCCGCGGAGCGGTTCAGTTCATGCATCTATCGCTACACGTCAGGTCTTCCAAACTTATAACAAAATGTCAAAAAAGGGACCAGATTCTCAGTTTATGGATTAAGTGTGGATGATAGAGGAAATTGAACTGAGTTGATATGTTTTTGCGAATGTGTGTGAAAATTTGAGATGTTATTCATAAATTAAGCTTTTTTGATTTTAATTAAACAATCCATCTCTCGAGGCATTTTAGTGAGGTTTTCAGCATTTGATACGAAAAGACTTCGATCGAGACCACGTCCTGAAATCGGTTTAAGATTTTTGTTATGGTTTCGGAATATCCTTGAGGGACGTTTTCCAATGATGCGTGGTCGCGGTCATCTTCGATCCCGTGAAGGTGAAAGATGGAAGTTCGTGAGGCATATTTTTGAAATATACGTTGAACGTCGAAGCCATTATGAAGCAGATGCCCTCCATCGATGCAAACCGCAAGATCAAAGGCAGTGAGGATTTCGTCCAACCACTCAAAAGGATAGTCCAGAGTCTCAATTGAAAAGAGATCTCCCTTGATGTCTGTTTCTAAAAGCCGATCCAGCGACTGACGGATCCGGCTGTGCCAATTCTCAATAGCCGCTTTGTGAGGGGCGTCTATGTGAAAAGGGAGATGGAGCGTATAGGTTGAAGGGGACAGGGGTCCTGTCAGGCGAATGATCTTTTGAATGATTTTTATGGCCTGGTTTCGAGTTGAAGAATCATTTGACCCGGGATCAATATCGAGGGGGAGGTGGATATTATACGTCAAATCAAATTTTTGGGCCGCAAGGGTGAGCTGTTCAATTTCAGATCTTTTGGGGAGCCCATCACAGGGAGCGCTTTCAAAGAATAAGAGTTCGATTTCATCCACAAAAGGCCCCAGCATTTCAACATTGGCAAGCATATGATCCGGGTATATGAATGAGGTTGTGGCAATTTTAAAGGGGTAGGCCCCCTTGTACGATTTGGGAAGCGGTGTCCACATGATGGCATAGCCTATATCAAAAATAGGATAATATTTCGATATCTTTTATTACGCCGCGTGGGTTTGACGTGTAAGGCGGAACTCTGATAGAGATGAGCTTAAACAAAAATGGAGGTGCTCAAGGTGATAAACGAAACGATGACGAGTGAGGAAAGATTTCAGGCGGCTGCGGCCATCGAACCCGTCGATCGGAATCCGGTGTTCCCCATCCTCATAACCACTGCGCCCCGACTGTACGGCATTACCCAGGCGCTGGCATGGCAGGATCATACGGTGGCGCGCGAGGCGATCATCCGCTGCTTTAAAGAGTTCGGCTATGATTACGGGAGCAAGCCCAACTACTACTATCCCATGCTGCCGGGAAAATTATGCAGCGCACCCGTGCGGAATCTGATTCCGGGGAAACACCTGGAGGCGGATGCGCTTTACCAGGTCGATGAACGGATCTTGTTTGAGCGCGATGATTACGACAAAATCGCCGCCCTGGGCTGGAATCGATTCTGGGAGGAACACTACCCCAAGATCAGTCGCAAAACCCTGGAGGAATTTACCACGATGCAGCGACTGTCGAATCAGTTCTATGTGGAGGATATGCAAATCTGTGCTGCAAAAGGGATGCCTATTTTCTTAGGGGTGGCGGTCGATTCGGTGCTGATGGCTTTTTCGCTTTGCCGCACTTTAAACGAATTCACCCATGACCTCTATGAAATTCCGGATCAGGTGGAGAAGGCCATGCAAGCCTCCTGCGATGACTTGATCGCCAATGCAATACAGGTATGCAAGAACAACGGCAATAGCGTTGCTTTTATCGTACTGGAGCGAGGGTCCGGGTTTTATTATCGTTTACCGGTTTTTGAGCGTTTCGAATGGCCGTTTTTGCAGCGTTATGTCGATGCGTTTATTTCGGAGGGAATAACGCCATGGCTTCACTTTGATACTGATTGGGGCATCAATCTTCCTTATCTGAGGCAACTTCCGGCTAAAAAATGCATCTGCGATTTGGATAGTACGACCGATATTTTCAAAGCCAAAGAAATATTAAAAGATCATATGTGCATCAGCGGCGATGTTCCGGCAAGTCTTTTGACTTTGGGAACCCCGCTTGAAGTGGAGGCCTACTGCAAACGGCTCATCGATGAAATCGGCGACGGCGGCGGATTCATGCTCACCACCGGTTGTGAATGCCCGATCGATGCCAAAGCGGACAATATAAAAGCGATGGTTGAGACCGGCAAATCCTACCGTGGAAAAAAGAGTATTAAAAAGGTGCTGCAGCCGGAGGCTTCCCCCAAGCGGGCATCCGACAAAGTTGAGATCAAAGGCGATTTGGCCAATGTCATCGCAGAGCTGCAATTCAAAGACGTGATCGGCAAAGTGGATCAAGCCGTTTCAGATGGCGTCGATCCCCTGTCGATTCTTGATGACTGCCGCAACGGCATGGATCGTGTGGGGGAGTTATACAGCACAGGCGAATATTTTCTCTCCGAACTGATGATGTCGGCCAGCATTTTCAAGAAGGTGGTAACAACGCTGGAGCCTTTGTTAATGGAGAACCGGGCTGCTTCCCCATTGGGCAGCGCGGTCATCTGCACACCCAAAGGTGATATTCACGACATCGGCAAAGATATCGTGGCCACCCTTTTGAAGGCAGGCGGATTCGAAGTTCATGACCTGGGGGTGGATGTGGCGCCAGAGACGGTTGTAGATGCCGTCTTAAAATACAACGCCAAAATAATCGCTCTGTCGGCCCTCATCACACCGACTTTTGAATCCATGAAAAAGGTGGTGGATTTGCTTGAGGAGAGACACTTGCGCCAAAACCGATATGTCATCTTAGGCGGTGGACCCACCAGTGAAACGGTGCGGGATTATGTCGGCGCCGATGCCTGGACCCTCGATCCCAAACAGGGGGTGAATTGGTGCCGGGCGTTTATTGAAGAGTGGGGCTAAGCCGTTGGCAGTTGATAATCCCGATATTCAGCGCGGAGTTCGGTCTTTAAAATTTTGCCGGTTGCCGTATGCGGCAGCTCGTCCACAAAAACGACATCGTCGGGCAGCTGCCACTTGGCCAGCGATTGCTTTAGATGTTCGATAACGTCTTCGCGCTTAACGTCGACATCCTTTTGCTTGACTACCAGCAGAAGAGGGCGCTCATCCCATTTGGGATGCGGCACGGCGATCACGGCCGCCTCGGCAACACCCGGGCAACTGACGGCCTCGTTTTCCACATCGATGGAAGAAATCCACTCGCCGCCCGATTTGATTACATCCTTGGAACGATCGGTGATCTGCATGTAACCGTCCGCATCGATGGTGGCCACGTCGCCCGTGTCAAACCAATCGTCATCATCCACCGCATCACCGCCCTCACCCTTGAAGTACCCGGACGTAATCCAGGGACCACGCACCAACAAATTGCCAAAGGCCTTACCATCCCACGGCAATTCTTTGCCGGTGCCGTCGGTGATTTTTATATCGACACCATATACGGCCCGACCCTGCTTGAGTGATAAGTCTATCTTTTCATCCAAAGACAAACCCGTGTGCTTCTTCTTCAGGTTGCAGGCGGTTCCTATCGGGCTCATTTCAGTCATGCCCCAGGCATGGACGACATTAACGCTGTATTCCTTCTCGAACGTCTCGATCATTGCCCTCGGCGCTGCTGCTCCACCAATGACCGTTCGTTTCATGGTGGTTAATTTTTTGTTGTTTTCCTTCATATAGCCTAGCAGCATCATCCAAATAGTTGGCACTCCCGCCGACAGGGTGACCTGTTCGCTTTCCATCAATTCAAAAAGTGATTCGCCATCCATCCGGGCACCGGGTAAAACCATTTTGGCGCCACACATGGCGGCAGCATAGGGAATCCCCCAGGCATTGACATGAAACATGGGGACCACCGGCAGGATTGTTTCCATGTTGGACAATCCCAACGCGTCCGGAGTGTTGACGGCATAACTGTGCAGGACGGTTGAACGATTACTGAATAAGACCCCTTTTGGGTTTCCGGTCGTGCCGGATGTATAGCAAAGCGAAGAAGCGGTGCGTTCGTCGAATAGCGGCCATTTATAATCATCGTCAGAGGTCGCCAGCAGGTTCTCATAGCAGATAACGTTGGGTAATGCTGTTTGCGGCATATTGGCTTCGTCGGTCATGATAACGAAACCCTTTACCTGCGGAATTTGATCGATAATGCTTTCAATCAGCGGTACAAAGGTTAAATCCGTAAATATATATTTATCCTCGGCATGGTTGACGATATAAACGATCTGCTCGGGGAACAGCCGGGGGTTAATTGTATGGCAAACGGCGCCCATTCCGGAAATTCCGTAATAAATCTCCACATGACGGTACCCGTTCCAGGCCAGGGTGGCAACACGGTCGCCTTGTTCTACGCCCAGCTTTTCAAGGCTTTTTGCCAGCTGCCGGGAACGCGTTGCGCAATCCTTATACGTATAGCGGTGAACAGGTCCCTCGACAGTTCGAGACACAATTTCCCCTTCACTATGATTCAACGCCGCAAATTCGATCAAATGCGAAATCAGTAACGGACGGTCCTGCATTAAGCCTATCATTCAAACATCTCCTTTTTTGTAATCGTTCAAAGGTTCCCCGCTCTGCGGGATCTTCGACAGGGTTCAACGTTCAGGGTTTTAACGAATGATTATGCCCCAGTTTTCTAAGCTGATACGAAAATCACTGTCAAGCAAAAATTGAAGTAACCGTTCACAAGTTCAGGGTTAGGGACAAGGACAAAATTGAAGACCCTAAGTCCTCGTAAAAAATCGTTCTAATACCTGGATACCCGCCTTCGCGGGTATGACGGCTTTTTTACCTATCTGATATTAAATACTTCATTGTCATTCCCGCGAAGGCGGGAATCCAGAAAAACTCGAAAATTCGACTTACAAATAACTCATTTTCAGCTGTGTTGTATAACTAAAGGATTTTACAAGTTATTTTCGTCTACAGAGGCGCGAAGCGCCTTTATTAGCTTTTTACGAGGTGATTGCGTTACGGTCATGGAATGTCGGTTCGGGCGCGATATAGGGTCACCTTTTTGTAATCCACAACCACATCGAAGGCGGTGCGCAGGGGATCTACAAATGGGCTGCGCGCAGCGTTGTCCCTGTTGATGGTTTCAACACTGATACTCCGCATGGGCAGAAAGGATCGCAAAAGGAGATGATGCAAAGGACCCAGATAGTGCTGCAGATCAGGGTCCCGGGGCGATATCTTGAATTCGAGATCTTTTCCGTTTCTTTTGGATATCAGCACCACCTCGGTTCCTTTATAGACGACGTGGGTGCTTTTAAGACGCTTGGGCAGAGTGCTTTTGAGGGAATCCAGGGCAACCCCGCAAAGTGAAGCCGGGTCCATGGCATTGATCCAGTAAATCGCTTTATGCGGCAGCTTTTGCTGCAAAAGGCGAAACGCACGCTGTGAGATGAACTGGAGGCCGGGAATGCCGCTAAAGAAATAACCGGTCAGGATTTCTCCCGACAGCTCCATCAGGCGCAACGATCGAAAAAGCGGCGGCCAGCGGAAGGAGGGGAGTTCTCGCATCAGGATTTCCCGAAACAGAATCCCATACCGGTCAAGGAGCAAGCGCACCCGATCTTTATTGTACGTTTCTAGGGTCATGGGGTCATCGGGGGTTTCAGGAAATGGCAGCTGAAACCAATTTCCGGCAAAGGGCTTTGGTGCCGTCATTTTTGCAAACGTCAGCCGGTGGCCGCCGGTCCGGCGACGGCGGGTTGGTTTGACGTTTCGCAGGCGGTTTTGAGGCAGTACGAAACGATTCTCAACTCCCTTGCGCAGCGCCAGAAAGCTATCATTGGATATCAATCCTTGCCACACGGCATCCCACAAAAGGCCGTATAAATCGGGCGGACGGTGCCCGCCGATCTTCAAAAGCGTGGCGAAATCGTACCGGCCTCGGGGATCGGGAAAGGCAATCGTTCGATTTTGAAGTGGAGGTGCACCTAAATCTTTCTGCATCAGATCGAGATCCGACTCGAAGCAAAACAAAAGGCGGCCATTTGAACTGCCGATCCAGCGCAGTTCTCCCTCCTGCATAATCCGGTCAAGCCAGGCAGGATCGTATTGAGCGAATCGGGCCGGAAAAATTTCCGCTTCCCACAAACCGGCCTTCAGGCGATAGCAGAGCAGCTGTTCGATACAACGGTACAGGTGGTCGATATTTTCTTCGGTGTCGACGATGCCCTGGTAGCGTGCCAGAAATAAAGGCAGGCTTTCAATTCCCAAGGGCTCAAAGACCGGTATCGCATCGATGCGCGTGCGCCTTAAAAGGATCTCAAAGTTTTCACCATCACAGAGGTCTTCCTGGCTGCCGTTTACAATAAGCTGACCTTTAATGATGGTTTGAGAAACGATAAGATCATCCAGGGCCAGGGCCAGACGCGTGGGGGAAAGCCCGAGGGTGGTTTGCAGGAACGCCTCGGATCTGGGGCCGTAGAACCGCAACCATTCTCCCACTAAGTCACGCATCAAATGATCCGGATCGTCCTCAGACGGTTGCAAGTGCGCGTGCGCGACGAGATCCACAGGTTTCAAACCTGCATCCGAGGCAACAAGGGGCTCGATCCTGAGATTTTCTCCCTGGCCGTAAAAAGCGTTTTTAATCGCGGGAAGGATTTCCAGTGCCACGATCAATGCTTGAGCCGCTTGCGGCGGGTGAATGCGCACAATTTTTTGCTGCAAGGACAAAAGCATCTCCTGTGTATCGAGGTCATGGTCGCGACCAATGGCCTGCAAGAGAAGCTCCCACTCGGAGTGAGGAATGAGGAGGCGCTCTTTAATCCATTCCAGGAGGTCTTGTGCGGAAGAGGGCGCATATCCGGGACTCAAGCGCTGTCGTTTTAGCTCAAAGCGATTCACCAACTCGGATTCGAGGGCCGGACGGAGCGCTGCCGAAAGGGCGATTTCGTGAATTAATTCCGAACGCAATTTGGATGTCTTCCCGGAGACCGGCGTATCATCCATATACATATACTTATTAATCTGGCGCCATGACATGTCGCGGGCCATAGGGCTCGGGCGGCCGGAGTGCACTTCGGTCCATGCAATCACGCCGGCTTCGATTTCGGTCAGAACCTGATGCAGATTTTCCAGATCAAACTCGTCCTGCAGGCATGTCCGCCAGGATTCAAGCAGAATGGGGAAGTCAGCGTATCGTAATACGGCCTCGCGCAGTTTCTGGGATTTTAAGCGGCTCATCCACAATGGTACGCGTTCATTTATTTTCCTGCGTGTCAGCAATAGCGCGCGGCCGGCACACTCACGGAACCGGGCTCCGAAAAAGCCGGACCCTTCCAGACGTTTTTGCAGCAACGCTTCAAGCCTGGAACTTGTGACATAATGCCGAGTCCCGGATTATGCCGAGTGGTTTATAAATAATCCTTTCAAC
>CAZHAH010000241.1:0-7620 GCA_964530095.1 uncultured Desulfobacteraceae bacterium
CTGGGATCTGTGCGGGGGGTGCGGGGCAACTCGTATTCCTACCGCGACCATAAAATACATGTCAAAGTGGCAAAAAAGGCAACAGCCGTACAACTTCAGAGAAATTTGACTTAAATATCTGGAATCGACCCCGCTTGAATTCCAAAATGTTAATAAAATGGGCATGTTTTTTACCCTGCGGGAAAGCCGAGTATATCGCATATCCTTCGTTGCCAAGGGTTTGCGGTAGTACACTACAGCTCTGCAACCCTCGGACGCCTTGGATCTGCAGCATCCTCGACTTTTGCAACGTTGGGGTTAACTCAACTTTCTGAGCTGATTTAATTGGTTGATATTTCGAGATTGTACGCGCGCCATTGTTTGTAATTCATTCCAATTCCGGTCGACTTCAGCCTGGGCCGCCTTCAAATCCGCTTCGCTAAGATGCTGGAAGCGACCTTGTAGTAAAAGGTACTCCTCTGCCGGCAATCCTTTGCTCTGATAAGTAATGGTGTATTCGCGGCCGTTTCTGATCTCATAGAGGGGATAATAGTTTGTCTCCACCGCAAGCCGGCCCACGTTGGGGGTCAGCTCTTCAGGAAAACGCCAGCCCGTGGGGCAGGGCGAGAGGATATGGATGTATTTCATCCCCTTGATCTTTTTGGCCACGCTGATCTTTTGGCGCAGGTCATCCGGAAAGCAGGCACAGGCAGAAGCGGCATAAGGGATCTGGTGGGCCGCCATGATTGCGGGCATATTCTTTTTCTTTAGCGGTTTTCCGGCGGGGGTCGTCATGGTCCATGCATGCTGAGGCGTGGAGGCGCTCACCTGGATGCCGGTATTCATATACGCTTCATTGTCAAAGCAGCAATAGATGATATTTTCGTTTCGGTCGGCTGTACCGGACAGAGATTGAAATCCGATGTCAGTGGTACCGCCATCTCCAGCCAGGGCCAGAACGACCGTCTCTTCGTCTCCTAAAGCCAGGAGGGCATTGGATATCCCCGCGGCACTGGAGGCGGCAGTTTCAAAGGCGGCATGAAACGCGGGGATCTTGAAACTCGAAAAAGGGAAGGGGCCCAGAATGATTCCCAAGCAGGAGGGTACCACAACCGCTATGGCCTTCTTCCCGGCCGCCTGCAAAACCAGCTTGAGAGCGAGGACCTCACCACATCCGGCACAGGCCATGTGTCCCGGGCAGAGGTTATCCTTGAATTCAGATTCCTTAAGCATTTCAGTTCTCGATATTATAAATCGGGTTTAAAGGGGGACTGTCCATCTTCGTCGTCAGTGCAATCACTTTTCTGATATGGGCCGGAGAAACATTTGTCCCGCCAAGGCCCAAAGTAAAGCCGAATACGGGAATCGGTTTGAGCGTTGAATGGAGACAGGATTTTAGTTCTTCACAAAACACACCTTCCTGTCCGGGCATGAGGTTCCGATCGATAACGGCGATCTTTTTGGCATGCTGCAGTGCCTCGAGCAACTTGGCTTTGGGGAATGGCCGGAAGAGCCGGATGCGGACCAAACCGACCCTCTGTCCTTTCTCCCGGAGGGCATCGATAACGACTTTAGCGGTGCCTCCGATGGATCCCGCCGTGACCAGCACGATATCGGCACCCTCAATCCGGTAACATTCCAAAAGGCCGTATCCCCGGCCAAAATGCTTTTGATATTCCTGATCGACAACTTCGGCCACCTCCAAGGTCTTTTGCATGCTTAAGTGTCGCTCGATCCGAAATTTGGCATATTGGCTTTGGGTCACTGTCTGGCAAAACGTGGCCGGGTGATCCGGATCCAGCTTAACCACCGGTTCAAAAGGTGGCAGAAAGGCATCGACCGTTTCCGGATCGGGCACCTCAACCGGCTCCATGGAATGTGAAATATAGAATCCCTCCAAAACAACCATGGCCGGCAGAAGCACACTCTCAGAGATCTTAAAGGCCTGAATCACCGTATCCAGAGTCTCCTGGTTGTCGGCCACATAGAACTGAAGCCACCCGGTGTCGCGCTGCGACAGACTGTCGGTCTGCTCGCTCCAAAAACTCCAAGGCGCGGCCAAGGCACGGTTGACATTGGCCATAACAACGGGGACTCTCATCCCGGAGGCATAATGCAGCAGTTCATGCATGAGAGCCAGGCCCTGGGAGGAGGTGGCCGTAAAGGTGCGCACGCCGGTCAGAGAGGCGGATATACAGGCCGCCATAGCCGAATGTTCCGATTCGACGCGCATCATCCGGGCGCCAAGGATGCCCTTAGCATCCCATTCGGAAAGCTTTTCATAGATAGGGCTCTGGGGCGTTATGGGGTAGGCGGCAATCAGCTTAGGCCTTGACAGCTTGGCCCCATAGGCGGCGGCATCATTGCCCCTCAAAAACATTCTCATGGCGCCTCCTCCCGCATTTCAATGATCTTGCGGGGACATGCCACGGCGCAGATCCCACAACCCTTGCAAAAATCAGCCTCAAAACCGTAATGCCCGGCTTTGGCGTCCTTTATAATGGACAAGTCCGGACAAAAGTCGAGGCAGTTCTCGCAATCAATACAGGTTCCGCATTTAAAACAGCGCGCGCTTTCCGCGGCCATTTTCGTGGGATCGAATCCTTTGCTGACTTCATCGAACGACTTTGTGCGAGTTTCAGGGCCGAGTTTGTCCGAATCATTGCGGGGTCCCTTTGAAAAGAAAAGGGTGTTTAATTGGTCATAATTGACCACGGTATTGAGATCAGGCACATCCGCCTTGGGTTTTTCAAGAAAATGGGCAAAGGAAAAGGTCTGACTGTGTGCGATTTGATGGGTCCTGAATTCCGTTTCAAAGTCTTGATCCTCCAGATAACAGGAAATGGCAAGGGCCGCTTTCTTTCCACTACCGATCGCATCGGCAACAAAGGTATTTGCCCCGGCGGCATCTCCTCCGGCAAATACATGCGGTAGGGATGTTTTTCCATTGGAAGCGACGCTGATCAAACCCCGGTCCAGTTGCAGATCTGCAGGGAAGTTACAGGTGTCGAGCTTTTGTCCAACGGCAACAATGATCCGGTCTGCCCGCAGCGTTTGGATTTCTTGGCCTACCCGCAGGACCGCTACACCACCCTTTTCCTCATCAATCCTGACGGCCGCGCGGTGAAAGTCCAGAGATAGACGGTCGTCTTTTTCAGGTTGCAGTTCAAGCGGCGCCCATTCGTTCAAAACCGTGATTCCCTCTTCCAGGGTCTCCAGGACCGCTTCCGGAAGGGCCGGCATCTGGTCTCCGGATTCCGGACACACCAATGTAATGTCGGCCCCTTTGCCTCTGCGCAGCCTCAGGAGTGTCCGCGTCACGTCCATGGCGGTATTACCCCCACCGATGACAAGGGTCTTTAACGTATCACTCTCCAACGACCATCGCAACGGATCGGCCAGGAACTCAATCCCGGTGATAATAGAGTCTTCATGCCTGTTGGTCCCCCAAAGGCGTTTTCCGGATTGAAGGCCGGCTGACATAAAAAGGGCATTGAAGGATTTCAGCGCTTTCCAATCCACATCTTTGCCGACCGTTACGTTCTTCTTTATTTCAATACCGAGCGACATGATCCTTTGAATCTCACGCTCCAGGATGGGTCGGGGGAGACGATAGGGGGGGATCCCATAGCGGAGCATGCCCCCCAGCTCCGCCCGGGCCTCGAATAGGGTCACATGAAAACCTGTGCGGGTCAAATGATAGGCGGCGCTCAGGCCGGCCGGACCGGATCCGATAACCGCAATTTTCTTATTTTTGGATGGGAGGATGAATTCCTGGGTGATATCGATCCGAGCCTGATCCGCTACGAATCGCTCCAGGCTTCGAATGTTTAAGGGTTCATCGAATTGACCACGATTGCATTGCCTTTCACAGGGGTGATAGCAAACCCGGCCACAGACGCCCGGGAGGGGATTGTCCTGAAGAAAGATGCGTAAAGCCTCTTCATAATCTCCGTTTGAGGCCCGATGAAAGGCCGCAGGTATGTCGATTCCGATGGGGCAGGCATGTCGACAGGGGGCAATCTTATTGGAAAAGACCGGTCTTGCGGACCGTTGATTTCCGGTCTTAAAAACATGCGTCAGGCCGCTGGAGATGGCAACAAAGGGGTCATCGAGATCCAAAACGGGTTTGTAATTATTTAGCATGGCGTAATCGACTCTTTATTTACGTATCCGGGATAAACCGAAAATCACAAATTTCAAGTACCAAATTACAAATAAATCCCAAATCACAATATCCAAATCTCAGATAAGATCAAAAGACAATTGTTTTGAATTTTGAATTTTGGTGATTGTGATTTGTTTGTTATTTGTTTTTTGGTTATTGTCTTTTTGGCATAAAAGCGCAGAATTTAAGATATAAGGTATTACAAGATTGAGACATTGTCATAGGCCTCTTTAGCGGCGTTGACGTTTTGATCGATATCGGAAGGGATATTTTTTTTAATTGTCTTTAATAGGGTATCCAGTTTTACAATCTGTGTTAGACTGATATAGGCCCCCAAAATCGCCGTATTCACGATAGCCGCCAACCCATTCCTTCTGGAAATCTCAAGAGCATTGATTTGACCTATTCTATAATCTTTCATGGCCTCTGTTGCGCGGATTTCATCTGTATTGAATAAGAGAACGCCCCCATCAGCAACCTTCTCCCCGATTTGCTTTTCACAAAAAAGGGAGGGATCGAACAAAACCAGATGATCGGGCCGTTCAATGTCGCACTTAAGATAGATCTTCTTGTCACTGACCCTTACAAAGGCGGCCACAGGAGCGCCCCGCCGCTCTCCCCCAAAGAGGGAATAACATTGAGGATAGTTGCCTTCCTCGAAGCAGGCGCGCCCCAGAAGCTCAGAACCCACAACAACACCCTGTCCGCCTCTGCCTTGAAATCCGATTTCGATCATTGGCATATGCGCCCTACCGGGGAGCCCGGAGGGCTTCGCACCAGTGTTTGAATTTCCTCATACGCTTGATCCCTGAAAGCACCCCTTTTCCGATGGACGTTGTTGCAAAGACTCCTGACACCATTTTCCGCCGCACGGTCCAGAGTCGATCGATAAACGACCCTTCCTCCGCGCCACTGTCAATATAGGACAAATTTCCGCATAAAGCCGGCGCATGGCGGATGAACTCCAGTTCATTCAGCAGCCCCGGGGAAATTTCCGCGTAATCCGGATGATAGCCGATTTTGAAGGCAAACCCGGTCCGACCGGAGATAAGATTGGTCGAAGAGGCGATGACAATGCCATCGAGGGCAAGCTCGGTAAAAAAAAGTCTTTTCTTTGGACGGAAATCACGAATCATTTCCTTGAAAAACGCCTCATGGGACGGTTTGGAGCGGAGCGAGGTTCCTTTCTCCCCCTTCCATCCAATGTGTTCGATCTGCAGAAAGCGCTCCACACTTTCCTCATCGGCATCGGCACCGAAAAGTGCCCTCCACTGTACCTCCCCCCGCTCCTCCAAACGACGCCTTAACCTTCGCAGTTCTTTGATGCGGCGCGTGGAAAAGTTGGCCTGAACATACCCATCGCCTCCTTCAGATGGGATGAAAACCGCTCGGCGGCTTTGCATGTGCTCATGCCAGGACGACTTGAACTCATTTGCGCTCGCCGCAATTAATTCTGCCTGAGGGCCTTCGGCATAGCGGTACGCAAACTCCACCCCATGCCATGTTGCGCCTTTGCCGCAAAAAAACCGGAAAAACAAACGGATCACATTTTCCGCCTCTTCCTTGTCAACGAGTAGTCCGGAAAGATAGGAATAAATAGGTAAGTAGGCGCGCAAGTGCGGCAAGGGAAATCTGCGTGTTCCGGAAGACCGAACGAAAACTCCAGCCCCCACCAGATCTGTCGTTTCTCCGTTCGGCCTCTCGATAAAAACGAAGATCGTTTTCGCCAACTCCCTATGACTTCCGAGACGGCGCAGGACCGGAATTATGAAACGTGGCGAGAGATAGGCATTGCCTTCCAGTGCGCGTTCCTCGAGGGCTGCCCATGCTGCAACGATCTTTTGATCCAGTTCACCGAACCGCAAAGACCGTATCCGCAACCGATTTTCGAGTCTGCTTGTGCCTTCTTTAAACAGCTGATCCACGCCGTGCAGCCTTCTTCTCCGAAATTTTTAATCGATGCCTACGCTTTTAATATGGAGTTCATCATCCATGAAGGGCAATTTTTTTGGTCATATATCCGCATCATATATTTTACTAACGGCGTCGGTGAACCAAAGCGGTTTCTGGAGCACGATGTAAATGAGGGTCACGCCTAGAATCGGAACCGGGATCACCACGTCGGTGATACATAGAATAATCAGAAGAATGAGATATTTATGGGTTATACTCATCGTAAATCCTTTCACCGCTTGTTGGGATCCACATCGAAGATATGCCAACCCTCCCGCTGTGCCCCTTTCCCCTCTGGGCTTCATTTCTTATTCATAAATGATTTCTTCTGCCAGCTCTTCTTCGCTAAGCGGTACATCTGCCGCGATGTCCCGGCCCTCGATTCCTTTGGACAACAGTTCCTTGAAGTATTCGTGTTGGATAATCATGTTCTGAATCTCGGTGGTTCCGGTCCAGATAGTGGCAAGTCGGGCGCCTCGCAGCTCGCGTTCCACGGGTAATGCATTGGTGTAACCTATGCCGCCCAAAATCTGCATGCAGTCGTTCAGAACTTCCCACTGGGCCTGAGTTGCAAATTTTTTAACTTCCGAGACCAGTCGGCGGCGATAGTTTGGTGTGCCCAGCTCTTCCTGTACGATCTTGGCCACCGTGTGGGCGAAGGCTGTGACTGCATCCAATTTGGTGATGCAATCGGCGATCTTGAAATTGACGCCCTGGAAGTTGCGGATTGTCTGACCGAAGGCTTTGCGCCGGTTGGCATAGCGTGCGGCGAGCGCCAGACTAGCACGGGAACTGGTAATACCCGACGACAACCGTTCCGGGATCATCATCTGCCAGAAAATCCTGCTGCCGCCATTCTCTTCACCGACCAGGTTTTCGACTGGTACGCGAACATCGCGAAAAAGCAACCGGCCGGTGCCATTTCCGCGAGCACCCAAAAGGCCGTAAACATGTTTGACCGTGACGCCTTCGCCTCGATCAACGATGAGTAAGCTCAACGATTCGCGAGATTCAGCTTCGGGATTGGTTTTGGCGTACACGGCAAAGTAGTCGGCCCCCTCCGCCCCCACCACAAACCGCTTCTGTCCGTTGAGAATATAGTAGTCGCCCTCCCGGCGAGCGGTGGTCGTCGCCCCGAAAAAATCACTCCCGCCCCGGGGTTCGGTCAGAGCCTCGGCGCAATACAGGGTTCCGGCCAGGGTCGGTTTCAAGTACTTCTCTTTTTGCGCATCAGTTCCAAAAACATTCAGGGTTTCACCCACAATGGAAACAAGATTGTACTGGCAGGCGAAACAGATGCCCAGGGTACATATCTCCTCAGTAGCGATCAGCTCTTCATTCCACGTCAGTCCACGGCCGCCCCATTGGGCGGGGAAGCGCAGACCGAGAAGATTCCTCCGCCCGGCTTCCTGGAGGAACTCCTTGGGGAAGCTGATCTTGTCTGCATCCATGTCCAGTATCAGTTGTCGTGGCACGCCCTTTACGAGGTCCCGGACCTCATCTCTCAGTTTTTTCTGCTT
>CAZHAH010000242.1:0-7603 GCA_964530095.1 uncultured Desulfobacteraceae bacterium
CCCAGGCCATGGCCGGAGGCAGCTTCCATGCACCGATCTTTACGGTGGCCTGGCCTACCGGGGAGTTTGGCGGCATGGGGCTCGAAGGGGCTGTGAAACTGGGTTTTCGCAAGGAACTTATGGCCATCGAAGATGCGGAAGAGCGCAAAAAAAAGTTTGAGCAAATGGTCGAGATGGCTTACGCGCACGGCAAAGCCATCAACATGGCATCTTACTTCGAAATAGACGATGTGATCGATCCGGCCGATTCACGGCAAGTGATTACACGGACCCTAAGCTCGCTGCCTGAGCCTGAACCGCGTTCACACAAAAAGCGTCCCTGCATCGACACCTGGTGAACGTACTCCCTTACTATGACACATCCACAATGAACAAATCCATGGGATCCCTATTGATCCAGGCGGTATCATTCGGACCGTCTATTTGCTGCTTTCTTCCTGATTATAAAATCTGAGGAACTTCGGCAAGATGGCACCGTTAACATGAAAGAGACCGGTGAGGAGTTTGCCGACGACCTCAAAGATTGCCAAGTTATGTCTTCTGAACTGCGTCACCTAATTCTTCGGCTTTCAAAGCAGCATTGTTAATGGCTTCATTCAGTGCGGCTCTAAACGCATATTGCTCTAAAGTGAAAATGCTTTCTACGGAAATTCCCCCCGGGGTACTTGCTTCGGACAACAAGTCATGGGGTGAGACCTGTCGCCGGTTCCAAATTTCCATAGCTCCCACGATGGTTTGGTAGACAACTTTCGTTGATGTCTCGCGGTCAATGCCTGCCCTGACGCCGGCATCGATCAACGATTGAAAAAACAGGTAGGTTGCCGCAGGACTACTCAGGGCCATCACTGTATTAATGTTTTCTTCTCTGAGAACAACATATTCCCCCAGTGAGGCAAAAAGCTCGAAGATATCGCTTTTTTGTTTATCCTCTACGTATGGATTAAAGGCCAACGCAGCAATACCCATGCCGATCTGACTGGGTGGATTAGGCAGTGCTCTGACAACAGGTATGTTATCCCCCAGGCTTTCATAGGCATTTATCGGTATGCCTGCGGCCAGGGTAACAATGAGCTTGTTTTTCGGAAGTCGTTTCCGGCTCAATTCGCCAATGACATCTCCCACCACCTGGGGAGGGACATTGATAAAAATAAAATCCCCCTTGCCAACGGCCTCAACATTGTCTTGCGCCATGATAATTCCATATTTATCATTAAGCCGCTGCAATTTATTTTTTTCCGGATCACTGGCAATCAGCCGATGGGTGTGCAGTTTTTCAGCTTTGACCAAGTTATCCATAATGATATTTGTTATGTGACCTGCGCCGATGAAGGCAAGCCTTCTTTCATCTAAAGCCATTACAGCCTCCTAATAGAGAAATGAGTCTTTATATTTTTTTGTACGGATGTGAAATATTAGGGCGAGTCGTGGCTGACCCTACTTTTTTTCGATATTACGTCATGTTCAAGCAGTTTTCGGAACCTGCCCTCCAATTTGGGACTGGGATAAAATCCCAGTTCTTTGAGGTTGGTGGTGACATCTACGGGTAAGGCCGCATCTTCCACTTTTTGATTTAGGATTCCGCCCATTACAACCGGAACATCTACCTTTTGCCTACCTAACTCCGTCTTCAGGCGTTTGGCATATTCCAGCGCCATTCCATTGTGAGTGCTGATCAAAATTGCTTCTACGCTGCCGGAGCCGGCTGCCCGGGCAATTTGGTCCGGATTAATTTCAGCTCCCAAGTTAATTATTTTCGTTCCGGTCCGGGAAAGAAGCTCATGGATGATCGTGATGGCGTGGGCATGCACATCGGTGGAAGCAATTAGAAGTTTGCACCCTTTTAATATGCTTCTTGATTTAGGGTTGTCAAAGATATGTCCGTATTCATTAATAATGCCTTGTGACAATGCGTATACATCTGTTGGAGCAACGGGCTGACGCCCTCTGGGCGAATCTTCATCAGCTTTATCGGCGCCAAACATTTCTTCGAAATCGGCTGGCCCAAGCATCTTCAGCACATATAGCATTTGGACTGGATCACAAATATCAACGTTTGCTTCTTTTAATCCGTCCAGGGCTTTATCAAACACTGATTTTCCAGCGGAATACAGCTTCGCTGAAAAATCGTATGCTGAAGTAAAATCGATGTGAGGCCATAACCGTCGGGCTGTCTCCTCTATCCGCCGTCCATAGCATTGAGCCTCGGCAATTTCGTCGGCAGATGGTATCCGCAATGCTTCGGTGGCCGGCAGCGGAAGCACGGCATGCCCGGTGGGGCATTCCAGCTGGGACATGATATCCCACAATAGATATTCGGCAACCAAGCCCCGGTTTTGGATAAAATCGCTGCCAAAGGAAATGGTATCGCCATATATCATGGAGCCGATACAATTATGCTTGTGGATTTCATGCAGCGTGAAAATCCATCCTGTACGTTTTACAGGATCGGAGGTCAACCCACCGATACAATGGGAAAGTTTCGCATTTAGAAGATCTTCCACGATATAGCGTTCCAAAAAAGCCCATCCGGCCACCGTAGCACAATCATAAAAAAGCGCTCCGAAACCGTCTTCCAGGTAAGAATGAACCAGCGTGCCGTTATTTCGCATCGCCCCCATGATGGATATGGCTTTGACCGTTTCAACAGCGGTGGTCACTTTATCGGTCCACATCGGAACTTCGTGAGCAAAAAATTGCGAAAGATTTCCGATGGTCGTCACCCCGGCCTTCAGCGCTTGGATCGTGTTTTCAACTGATGCCGGAAATCCGATCATGAAATCACCCATATGCGGCTGTATGGGAACCACCCGTCCAACCTGTAACCATTGCTTATGGGTTTTCAGCATAGGACCGGTCTCAGCCGGTATCTGGTCGTGTTGGTTTTTGGGCAACCCCATGCGCCGGTCCAGGCAGATACCGGCCCTATCGACTACAAAACCCGATTCTTCAGCGGTTCCATAAAGGAGGGCCAGGGCTTCAGCTGTATCCCGCCACGTGTTCATTCCAATGTGGGCGTGATACATGATTTGTTTGCTTTTAATACACTGTCGTTTATACTCCAGTTCAGAGTCTACTCCCAGTTTGTCCATGAACGCAGTGCGGCCGATTTCAATATCTTTGGCGATATCGCAACCTTCTTTGATAATCGAAGTGCCGAACGGTAATTCAGCTTCAAGAATTGTTTGAATTTTCTGACAAAATTGCGAAAAATTCATCAATTAAACCCTAAAGAGAGTATCGCATGTGTCGGGCACTATTGTCCTTGACGGTAAAATCCATCAATTTTTTTGATATATTCAGGATCCAATTCAAGTTCCCGCGCACCGGTGAGCATGATTTCCACATAGCTGCGTGAAGGCGGGAAGGGACCTTTAGGATCGATCACCCGATATAAATCAGCCGGATGGAATTTGCCGTCTTCGCCCAACACCAGAAAAGTCCACCTTTTATACAAATCTTTGTAAACACCTTCCAGGTTATCGAGCGTTATGAGCTCCTGCTCGGTCACTTCGTAAAGTGCGCCGTGAACGAGTTCACCGGGGGCTTCCATAATGCCGCTAAAGCCTCCCTGGCGTTCTTCCGACCAGAACGGGAACTGTACTTCAAAGTTGGGCAAGTACCCCTTCATGGCAAACTTCGCGTTCGGAATCAGTTCTTTTTTGACAAAATCGATGCTTAGATTAGATCCATAGCCGAAATGATACATGTTTTTTCCTCCTGATGACAATCAATAGTTGTGTGAGAAAATGTCGGGTTGGAATGGCAATTAAACTTCCCAAACCATTGGAATGGAGGTCTTTTTACACCAATGACCTGCCCTCGATAGTGGACATTTGCAAAGCGGTCCAGGACACCTCGATTCGGCTTAATTTGAACAAATCCCAGATCAATGCACTGGCAAAAGTGAAAAAGGTCTCAGAGAACGAATTTAAACGGAATGCAAATCCTGAACCATCATCCGAGAAGGTTGATTCATCACCAGATAATCAACGTTTCAAGGATAGAGATCTTATAAACCCGGTAATAAAAGGGGGTTATTCAGGCTATTTGTCTCTCAGCGCCAAGGGCGGTGCCAGTATCTCCGACCATATGACCGCCTTTCTAAGATCCTGTATCCCAAACTCTAAATCGTAGGTCCGCATCTTTTTTGCGGAAACGACCGGTTCTATGCGTTCTGCACGCGCTTTGACCATGACGGGTTTTGGCTCCGGCAAAGGCGGTTCGTCAACCGTCTCCTTAATTCTTTCATCCGCAATCTCTTTGCGTATACGTCCCAGGTCCTCAAGCGCATCCTCTTGCCGGGCCTTTTGTTGAACCTGGGACATAAACTGATCGAGCTTCTCTTTCCACTCGGGACGTTTCTTGTCGATCTCTTTCTCCCCGGCTTTTGAGGCGGCGCGCATTTTTTTAAAAATGACGGACACCACATAGAACAGGAAGATAACGATCCAGATAAGATTTTCGAATTTCATCTCTTATTCCTTCCGTTCATCCCGATCTTCCGGGGCGCCGATTTTATCTCTCATCTGGGTGTCGGCCTCGATATTTTTCATGCGGTAATAGTCCATCACACCCAGGTTACCTTTGGTAAAGGCCTCAGCCATTGCCAAGGGGACCTTGGCCTCCGCTTCAACAACCTTGGCCCGCATCTCTTGCACCCTGGCCTTCATTTCCTGCTCAACGGCAAAGGCCATGGCCCTGCGTTCTTCAGCTTTGGCCTGTGCGATTTTCTTGTCCGCCTCGGCCCGGTCTGTTTCAAGCTCGGCACCGATGTTCTTGCCCACGTCGACATCCGCGATATCGATGGAGAGAATTTCGTATGCGGACCCGGCATCCAGACCCTTTTCCAGCACCCGCTTTGAGATCATGTCCGGATTTTCAAGGACCATCTTATGGGTGTCCGCCGAACCGATGGTGGTCACGATCCCTTCACCCACCCGGGCCAGGATGGTCTCTTCGCCGGCACCACCCACCAATCGATCGATATTGGCTCTGACGGTTACCCGTGAGACCGCCTTCAACTGAATACCGTCTTTGGCCATGGCCGCCACCAGAGGTGTTTCGATCACCTTGGGATTCACGCTCATCTGTACGGCTTCCAACACATTTCTCCCGGCCAGATCGATGGCCGCCGCCTGGTTGAATTTCAGGTCGATATTGGCTTTGTCCGCCGCAATAAGTGCCTGCACCACACGCATGACCTCGCCACCCGCCAGAAAATGGGACTCCAGGTCATTAGTCGAGATCTCCAGCCCGGCCTTGACGGCCATGATTTTGGCGGTCACAATCAGCTTGGGCGGAACTTTTCGAAAACGCATAAACACGATCGAAATCAGGCCCACACGTGCGCCAGATACCAATGCCTGTATCCACAATGATATGGAAGAACCCACAAAATACAGCAAAACAATAACCGCTATTGCAATAAGGATAAGAATAATGTTGCTAAACATGATGCCTCCTCTCTTTATGATTCGTCTTTTTTTCTGACAATAATCTGATTGCCGGTCACCCCGCTGACCCTAATCTCAGCGCCCTTTTCAAGATATTCGCCCCGAGTGACCACATCAACTCTTTTGCCGTTTATAACCGCCGTTCCCGCAGGGCGGAGGTCCGTGACCGCCGTCCCATGCATACCCATATAACCTTCCAACTCGGGAGGCTGGGAGGAAACACCCTCTTCCCGGGACAATGTTTTGCGAAGTGTAACCGGTGATCTGGCCAACAGTTTCAACCCCACAATAACAAGAACAGGGATAAGAACCAGATCCGCCGCAACGAAGGCAAACCCGATCGTCTTTGATATTTCGCTAAAAACGATAAAAAGTGAGTATCCGAAAGCACCGAGAGCAACGACTGAAAGGATGCCGCCTGAAGGTAGAATAATTTCGGCAATGATAACCACGACACCGGCAAGCTGCAGCATGATCGGAAGAAGCAAACTATCATCCATCGTCCGGTTTCCTTGAAACAATGATCCGGTTGCCCTTGATCTCCGAAATTTTCACAGGGGTTCCCTTTTGCATGAATTCGCCTTCGGTGATGACATCAAAGATTTCGGTTTTTATCTTTACCTTACCAGAAGGCCGAAGCGATGTCATTGCAATTCCAAGATCGCCCACATTGGCCCCCCGGGCCTCCACTGAATCGGCATGGGAATCTTTAAGGGTGGTGTCCAGATACGGTCCTTCGGCGACAAGCGAAAGCTTTGGCAGGACGTAGCGTAAGAACAAGAGCGCCAGGATAAAGGCCATGAAAAAGGCGCCCAGGACCTGCACGATGTTTTTTACCAGAAGCTCCGTCTGCCAGGGGAAGGCAGGGTCCGGGATGACAAAATCCTGAAGGGCCAGGATGGCGCCGGCGGCGATAAAGAGGAGTCCCGCAATCCCGGCGATGCCGAAGCCGGGGATCACAAAGAGTTCAAATCCCAAAAGAATAATTCCCAGAACCAAAAGCAAAAGCTCCGTATAATCGGCCAAACCGACTATATACTGATTCAGAAAAACCAGGGCCAGACAGATGATTCCGATAATCCCCGGCACCCCGAATCCGGGCGCCTTGATCTCCGCATAAAGAGCTGCCAGACCGATCATCAATAAAATCGGAGTGATGCCGCCGATGTAGCGCACAAATGTTTCCGACCAACTCTCCTCGATCCGAATCAGCTCATGGTTTTTTATCTCCATCCGTTGGAGCATTTCATCAATATTATCGACGCTCATTCTGGAAAAGCCCAGCTCAAGCGCCTCGGTATCATCCATGGTCAGAAGTTCGCCTTTGGCGACAATCGTCTTTTTGGATAAAACCTGCTTTTTTTCGGCCGGGCTGAGATCTTCGAATGCCTGAGAATCCATGTAAAGGGTTTTGCCCTCCATTTCCACGGCATAAATCACCATCTCGGCCGTGACCATGGACTCGGCCAGCGCTTCGGGGTAACCATTGCGTTTGGCAAGGGCGCGGAATTTAGCCCGCAAAGGGGACTGGAATTTTTCCCCCATCATCTTTGGTCCCTCCTGTGAATAGGTGATCGGGGCACAATCACCGATGGTGGTATTCTTTCGCATCACAAGCCGGCTGCTGGCCAGAGCGATCAAGGCACCGGCCGAGATGGCCTTATTTTTAACAAAGGCAATCGTCTTACCTTCAGGAGCAGAAAGGAGGGTATCTACAATCTGTAGGGCGGAATCGACCCGGCCGCCGAAGGTATCAATTTCAAAAACAAAAAGGGGATCCGCTTCATCGGTGGGTGTCTCAAGCGCCCTTTTGATAAAGGCCGCCATCCCCGGGTCTACCGTTCCGGAGACGGGAATCACATACACTTTACGGGTGGATGCAAGTGCCGGGCCGCCATTGGGGAGCATAACCCATAATAGGCAAAAACTGAGAATGGCAAAGAGAAACCGGGCTTGTGTGGATTGTACACTTATTCTTTGTCTTGTATTTGGATTCAAACCTGTCTCCAAAATCTAACCCGGATAATCCGGAAATAACAAATTCCAAGCATCAAATTCCAAATGAATTCCAAACCACAAATTCCAATGAGCAAACATGACGGTCTCGTAAAAAGTCAGAGGTACATTTGGGCAAAAAGAAGCCCGCTCAA
>CAZHAH010000243.1:0-7599 GCA_964530095.1 uncultured Desulfobacteraceae bacterium
TGACCAAAAACTCCTGTGCCAGCAGCTTACGCTATTAGAACAAATTCACCGTGGACAGATCCGGTCACACTCCGGTCATATTTTTGTTAACTGAGCTTTTTAGATAACCGCATTATTTTATTATCAGTTTTGGCTATATGCTTGAGTATCTCTAAAGCCTCTTCTGGAGTTATTTTATTGAAAATGTCGTCTTTCATTATTCTTTATCAACATTTTGTGTAAGGTTAAACCGATTTTTTGACGAAACCGACAAATTAGGACTATTTTTAAGTGCAACATCGAGCCCGATTGGCTATAAAAATATAAACCAATTGAAACTCCCCGCAGCCCCGACGGCGGGATCTGCGCTGCGCTACGACAAGCTACGGGGAATGCGCTCGCTATTGCGGTTCAACCTTCGGGAATGATGGTTCCGGAGTTGCAATCCGTTTAAATTCGCTCTCTGAGACCTTTTTCAGTTTTGCCAGCGCTTTGGTCTGGGGCTTGTTGAAAATAGCGCCCTCCGGGCGAACTTAATTAACCTTTGACACGGATTACACAGATTACACTGCCCAATCCGTGGCCATCCGTGGAATCCGTGTCTAAAAAAGAAATTCCTATACAATCAAGTTATGCCGAATCGAGTTATCCCGGACTTCTCTGCAAATGGACAGCAGTAAAGGCAGGTCATTAGTGTAAAAAGGCCGCCATTCCAATGGCTTAGGGTTATTATTAAAGATTTTGTCGACCTGTTCCATAAATTTATGGAACAAGGCAATCGGATTATCAGATGTCTTTTGCCTCAAGGAAGGTATGATTAGTATTCACTTAGATTCGCATTGCTTTTTGGGTTTGAAGGTCACCGCAGGTTTGAATCGCTTGAAATAACAAAATCCCTCGGCTTCAACCTGATCCCCATATTTTGCCTTTATCCGATCAAAAGGCCCCACATCAAGGGCATACAGGGGGCATGCTTCGACACAGATGGGTTGCAGTTCCTGAGCCAATCGCTCCAGACACAAATTACATTTTTGCATCTTGGCATTCTCTTCAGGACCGAACTGCGGCGAATCCCAGGGACAAGCCTTGAGACAGCGCTCCGGGCATTCGCTCCTGCCCAAACACGTCTCCGCATCCACAGTGATGATCCCGTCGGATTCTCTTTTGCAGATGGCATCCGTTGGGCAGGCTTGGATACAGGCTGCATTCTGGCAGTGATAACAAGGCGAGGCCAGATAGGCCACAAAGAGATTTGGAAATTTCCCCTTTTCAACGGATTTCACCTGCATCCAATTGATTGCCGTTTCCTGGATATCATGCCAATCCCTGCAGGCCACGGCACAGGTAAAGCATCCCGTACACCGCGTTTGATCAAAATAGAAGCCTAGCTGTGTCATCAAGACTGCTCCCCTGGCGTTGGTTTTGGTGCCGGCTCCACCTGAACCAGAGCGCTGTTCATATTGAACGCTCCGCCAGGCGAAGGGTTGTCGTCCGTCAGCACATTGGCACATCCCCCGTGATCGATCCCTTCTTCGTCAGGGTCATACCAGGCCCCTTGGCTGATATTGACGACACCGGGCATAATACGCTCGGTGACAAGGGCCGTGATGCGAATCCTTCCGCGATCGTTGAACACGTCCACCATGTCACTATCCGCAATTCCCCTCTCGACCGCATCAGCGGAATTGATCCACACCGCATGGGGTTCGATTTCCCGCATCCAGGGCACGTTGTGCCAGGTGGAATGGGCGCGGGTTTTATGGTGCGTGGTCAACAACTGCAATGGATATTTAGCAGCCAAAGGAGAGTCGTAATTTTCAGCGTGGGTGAGGTATTTCGGGATGGCCGGAATCCGAGGATTGCCCATCTCTTCTATGTGTTCACAAAAAATCTCGATCTTGCCCGAAAGCGTCGGGAAAGGATTGTTTTGAGGATCTGCAATCTGTTCTTTGAAAGAAACAATCGGCTCCTGCATCTTTATCTTAAGCACCCCGTCGCGCTTCATCTGATCGTAATCTGAGATGTCATTGCGCGAGCCGGCGATGAATCGTAAAATATCGTCTTCCGCTATATCACCCAATGCCTTATCGAGGCCCAGTTTTTTTGAAATGATTTGACATATTTCCAAATCCGACCTGGATTCATAAAGCGAATCAATGGCCTTGTTCAGATAGATATAATAGGGAGATCCCAGCCATGGCGGCGCAATGTCGCTCCGCTCCATAAAGGTATTGACCGGAAGGACGATATCGCCAAATTTAGCTGTGGGCGTCAGGAACTGTTCATGCACCACAATAAACTCCAACGCTTTCAGGGCCTCAATACCGCGGTTTGTATTGCAGTGCTGATTGAGCCAGTTACTGGCCACCACATAGGCCATCTTGAGATCAGCAGGGTATCCGCCGGAACGGCCCCGTAGGATCGCATCGTAGATTTTACTGTAATGAATACGGGCGCTATTGGGGTTTGTGCCGCCGCGCAGTTTATACAGGCTGTCCTTGCGGGGCGGTTTCCCCTTCTCCATTGGATTGCTCGATCCACCTTTATGGGCCGTCTCACGGCTTGAATAAGCCCTCATAAAACCGGCCGCATAACCGCCGTTGATACCAATATTGCCGGTAATCGCCGTAAGCACATTGGCGGCACGCGCATATTGCTCGCCCATGGCCGCCCTGGCGGGTCCCCATCCGGCGATTAAGGCCGCCGGCTTTTGAGTCGCGTATTCACGCGCCAGGTTTGCGATGACCTCAGCCGAAACCGTTGTGACCTCTTCGGCCCATTGGGGTGTTTTGGGCACCCCGTCTTCAACACCCAGAACATAGTCCTTGTAGCGATCAAAACCGAGTGTGTATTTGGCGATAAAATCTTGATCGTGCAATCCTTCGGCGATGATCACATAAGCCATGGCGATAAGCATGGCCGCGTCGGTACCGGGCCGTATCGGTATCCACTGATGGGCGAAGGTCGCGGCCGAATCCGTATAACGCGGGTCCACCATCACAATCCGGGTGCCCTGCTCGCGTACCCGCGCCAGAAACAAATTGGTTTCCGGATCCCAGATAGTGTTGGCCGGATTCCAGCCCCACATGATCACGAACCTTGAGTTGAGAAGATCATCGCGCGAATTACCCGTCCGGATCGTTCCGTAAGTCGCCATGGAAGCAAAAAGGTTGCCTTCATAAGAAGCGCCACCCCAAAAACGGGTAAAACCGCCAAATTCCATCAGCATCCTGCCTACGGGCATGGGGCCGTGCAGCATGCCCTGGTTGCCTGAACCTGCGGCCAGGAAAATAGCCGAATTGCCATAAGTCTTTTTGATCCGCCTGAGTTCAGATGCGACGATGTCGGTGGCTTGATCCCAGGAGATACGCTCAAACTTGCCTTCCCCCCGCTCTCCCATCCGGCGCAGCGGATATTTGAGTCTGTCCGGCGCATAGACGCGTTGTCTATAAGCGCGACCTCTGAGACAGGCCCGGATTTGGGGTTCTTCACCGCCATCGGTTTCAAATCTTATGATTTTTCCATCCTTCACGTGTGCTCTTAACACACATCGGCCGCCACAATCGTGACAACAGCCGGTGGGCACAATAGCGACATCGTAGTCAGATGATATGTCTTCTCTTTCAGTCATTTGATTCAATTGGGTTATATTTTGGGAATGACCGGATTACAAGACGATATTTATCCATACCCCTTTTCATACCGAAAAGCGGTGAGAATTAACCCATTGACATCCAGACCACTTTTCAACATACTTGCGCTCTAAAAAAGCAAAATATCAAATCATAAAGATTTATCCTAATTGTCGCAAATGGCAACCGATTGAGTCCGTTTTAACAGCCATTTGAACACGGAAGGGGGAGAGGATGGAATTTGGGTTCAGTGAACAAGAACAGGCATTTCGAGAAGAAGTGGAAGACTTCCTTAAGAAGAAATTGCCTCCTGATTGGCCCGAGAGATCGCGGCATTGGCCGGGTGGATATGGCTCCATGGAATTGGAAGACCCTGAACTGGAGGAAATTGCAAGGGAATTCAGGCGCAAACTGGCGCAGAAGGGTTGGCTTACCATTTCATGGCCGAAGGAGTATGGAGGCGAGGCTCACTCAAACATGGAGCAAGCTATTTTTGAGGAGCGAATGACCTATTACAGAGCGCCGGGGGCGGGCATCGCCATCGCGATCTCCGGTCCGACCCTCTTGAGATTCGGCACCGAAGAGAACAAGCGTGAATGGATCCCTCGAATCGCAGGTGCTGAAATAGAAATGTGGCTTGCATACAGCGAACCTGACGCGGGTTCTGATCTGGCCGGCCTCCAGATAAGCGCGGTGGAGGAAGGGGATGAATACGTGATTAATGGACAGAAAACCTGGAGCACGATTGCTCATTTGGCCGATTACGCCTGGTTGATTGCCAAAACCGATCCTGAGGCCCATCGACACCACGGCGTAAGCCTTTTCATTGTTGATAATAAAAGCCCCGGAGTCACGATACGCCCCCTGATAAACATGGTCGGCGTACACTCTTTCAACGAAGTCTTCTTTGATAACGTACGCGTTCCCAAGAAGAATCTTGTGGGTGAGAAAAACATGGGTTTTTACTATCTGATGACTGCGCTTGATTTTGAACGGCTCATGGTGGGAATCGGAGGATTCCGGCGGATCTTCGAAGAACTCATAAGTTACGTCAAACAGGCCAAACGTGATGGTGCGCCCCTCGGGCATAACCCTTCGGTGCGGCAGAAGTTGGCCGAAATCGCAACCAAAATTGAAATTGCCTATCTGTTTTTTTGGCGAACTGCGGAGATGCTGGATAAAGGATTGGTCCCCAGTGTCGAGAGCTCCCTGTTGAAGCTCACCACCACTGAATTGAGCAGACACCTGGCTAATGTGACCATGGAGATTATGGGTCCTTATGGCCAACTGGAGATGGGGTCACAGTGGACTCCTTTCAGAGGAATGGCCCCTCGGGGTTATCTTGACTGTGTCTCTGCCACCATCGGTGCAGGCACCTCCGAGATCCAACGCGGTATTATTGCCACGAGGGGTTTACGTTTACCCAGAAAGTAGATCCCCCCCAAGTATTAAAGCTAAAACACTCTGTCTATTGATGAAAGGAACAAACAATCATGGACCTTGATCTAACCCAGGAACAGAGAATACTGAAACGTTCGGCACGCGACTTTTTGAAGAAAGAATGCCCCCCGTCCCTTCTGAGGGAGATGAAGGATGATGAGCGGGGCTACCCCCAGAAGCTGTGGGACCAAATGGTGGAATTGGGCTGGATGGGCGTGATGATTCCCGAGAAGCACGGTGGAATCGGGGGCAATTATCTGGATCTATGTATCCTTCTTGAAAAGATGGGAGCCTCCTGTTGTCCAGGCCCCTTTTTCTCAACCGTGGTGTTGGGTGGGTTGGCCATAATGCTCGCCGGCACGGATGAACAAAAAGAGACATTTCTCCCCAAGATCGCAGACGGCGATTTAATCTTTGCCCTGGCCACAACCGAACCTGGCGCCTGGTACGATGTTTCAGGGATTGTCATGTCCGCCACAGAAGACAAAGATGGATACATTCTGAATGGCACAAAGTTATTTGTGCAAAATGCACACATTGCCGATTACATCATCTGTGCCGCCCGGACGGATGCATCAAAGGATCCCGAAAGTGGCCTCACCCTATTCCTGATAGATGCCAAGAGCCCCGGAGTTAAATGCACACCTATGAAAACTCTGGCCTACGACAAACAGTGTGAAGTCATTTTCGACAAGGTTATCGTTCCGAGAGCAAACGTTTTGGGAGAAGTTGGCCAGGCATGGGACATTTTGGAGAATCTCCAGACACAGGCAGCCGTGGCCAAATGCGCTGAATTAGTGGGTTGTATTCAGACTGCATTTGACATGACAGTGGACTATGCCAAGGAGAGAAAGCAATTTGACCGGCCTATCGGGAGTTTCCAGGCCGTACAGCATCACTGTGCCAATATGGTGACCGATGTCGACGGATCGCGTTTTATTACCTACCAGGCCGCTTGGAAAATATCCGCAGGGATTTCTGCGGGCATGGATGCGGCAATGGCGAAAGCCTGGACCAGCAACGCCTCTCGTGCGGTTACGGCTCTGGCGCATCAGATCCACGGGGCGATTTCTTTTACCGATGAGTATGATGTGCACTTGTTCTACCGGTGTGCCAAGGCCGGAGAATTGGCCTTTGGAGATGCCGAATACCACTTTGAAAAAGTGGCCCAACAGCTTGGCCTTTGACCACCACCATAGCGATGAGAAAAACACCGTGCCCATAAAAAAAGGCATTCTAAAAAATCCCCTAGAATGCCTTTTCTTTCGAAAGGTGAAAACTAAACAGTGGTTACGTTTACGGCTGCCGGTCCCTTTTCGCCTTCTTCGATATCAAATGTCACCTGATCGCCCTCGTTCAGGGATCTGAATCCGGTTCCCGCGATCCCCGTATAATGGACAAAGACATCGGATCCATCATCTTGTTTGATAAACCCATAACCTTTACGTTCGTTGAACCACTTGATCACACCCGTTGCCATCGTGACACCCTCCTTTTTGAAAATGTTTCATAGTTCCCTGCTTCAGGATGCCATCTAAAAAAACGGAACATACCTTCAGAGAGAATCTACCCCCACCGCCCAAAACCGCTCTTAATTGGGCCCATCATATACAAATTTCATATAATATCAAGTAATTTATGTATGCTGGTGTGTAGGCGTGAAGCATCAATCAATTTTAACTGCTATTTTTATTTTTGCCCCATCTTCTTTAAAGCTCTCTCCCCCAGCTGATCGGAATAGATATGCCAGGGATTTTTCGTTTCTTGATCTTTTCGTCGCTCGACAACAAAATGACAGCATTCATCCCCATGTGGGATCAGTTTTTCAACCCAGGCGGTAATTGAAGATTTGCCATGATCTTCCAGAGCCTTAAACATCCCTTCCACAAAATATCGCTGCACGCGGCAATCAAACGCGGTATATCGATCCTGATGGGGGCACCACAAAATATCAAACTCACAGCGGTTTTCGGATGAAATACACGGTTTTTCAAGTGAAGCATATAAAACCGTGTTAAGCCCCGTGACGATATAGGAAGCCAATTCGATATCATCAACATCATCCGGAAACTGGGAGTTTTTGAGGAATTCATCCATGGCCTCATACCCGGCTTTGCCTATGGCTTTGCGCACCATTTCCTGGCCCGCCTTTCCGAAGGTTTCTTCGGCGTCTTTTAAAATATTGAGCACGGCCGTGGCCTGCATGGTTCCCCAAACCAACAGCACCGCCGGGTCGAAATCATTCCGCCCCTGCGCGGCTTTGCGAAACTGTCCTACCGCCTCGGAATAAGGCATGCCAAGCTTAACCGACTCAAATCTTTTCTCATTTCGTTTGCCTTGCGACCAGAGTCCTTCCCGAGTCGGATACTGTGGTTTTCCCATCTTCTTTCCTCCCATTTTTTGCCTCAATTAAGTTCACCACAATCTGTGCGACTTCTTTATGCGAATAGTCAATGGCAATCTTGACCCCTTTGTGAAAAAAAGAGGCTACATCCTAAAACGTAGCCTCTTGGTTTCGTTGGTGCGCCCGGCAAGATTCGAACTTGCG
>CAZHAH010000244.1:0-7588 GCA_964530095.1 uncultured Desulfobacteraceae bacterium
TTCTACAAATATTTGATAATATTTTATATGTGGGTCAGAACAGAATCACCCTGTTAAGGAAGCCCAAAAATTAGGCGCAGGCCAATATATTAAGAAGCCGGTTACGTTAGAAAAGATAGGATTGGCTGTTAAAGAAGAATTTAATAAATAGCAATTATAGACCATTATGTTCAGATTATCGATACGTTCGTCCAGATCACTTCACCTTGATTGTCACTTTATTTCAGATAATTGCGAAATTGATTTTATGCCTCTCCCTTTATGCGTCTATCCGTGATTCCCCCGAAGCCATTGTGGTACAAAGTAATTTTTATGTAGCCCTAAAGTATTATAGAAAATTTTCATACCCGGCTTAAAAAATACGAAAAAAACCATTCTGCATTCTGATAGAAAAATTAGGTTTGATATGAGAGGGTGATGCAAGCGCGGTTAGCTTTAATTTGCCACACATAGGAGGCATTCAAATGAATAGTAGGGATGCATTTATTGATCGGCGATCCGGGATGGATAGGCGAAGGCTTCATGATCTTCAGTATTTCATGGATACGGATATAATCGAGAGGAGATTAGCCCAAGAACGAAGATCACGGAGAGAGCGGAGGTCGGATTGGATTCAGATTGCCAAATGGTATAGTGTGTCAATGGTAGGCTTAGGATTAATAAAAAATAAAGCCGCTTAAAGTGGACATCCCGCCTATTCTCTTGCTGGCGGTTGCATGAGATTATTTAAATACTCAATCAAGATCCACTCCGAAACATCATAGGGGAGAACTTCCATAATTTGATTGATGGTTTCCATTTTTTCCGGAAGTTCGGTGCCGGTAAGGCCGGCCATCTGCGTCAGTTTTAGGAAGGTTTCATCGTCAAAATTGAGGGAGAGCTTTTCCAGTTCGGCCTGCATCTGCTGCGCTTCATCGCTGATTTCGGCCTGCCTGAGCTCTTCCACGGTTTGTTTAAAATCGTTTAAAAATGCTTGCGCCCGGGGAACGGATGCGCGGGTCATGGAGATGTGGAGATTGGCTGGTGAATTGGCTCGCGCAAACTGGGGCTGCACATACCAGCCTTTCTTTTTGAGGGTATCCGCCAGACGGTAGACATTGATTTTTTCCGTTGTGGAAGCAAAGCAAAACATGCACATATGGGGTTCACCCAGAACATGCAGGCCGTCGATACGATTGATGCCATCCTTGAGCAGCCGGGTCGCCGCCGTTACTTCACGGACGATTTCCATATAGCCTTCGTCTCCGAGATGGTTCATCACCGCCCAGGCGGCGGCCATGGGTCCCGCCGTTTTGCTGCTGGCCAAGGCCGCGTTGATGACCGGATAACCGGTCCATCTGGAACAGGCAAAGATCTGGTGTTTTCGAAGTTCTTTATTTTTATATAAAATCAACGAGGCGCCTTTGGCCGCATAGCCATATTTGTGGAGGTCGACGGAGATCGAGGTGACCCCGGGGACGGTGAAATCAAATTCCGGAACGAGAAAATCCAGCTTGCGCATATAGGAAAGATGAATACCACCGACACAGGCATCTACATGACATAAAAGATCCTTTTCAAGAGCCAGTTTCGCAATTTCAGAAATGGGATCCACCACCCCATGGGCATAACCGGGCGCCGATCCCACCAGCAAAATGGTATTGTCACTAATGGCCTCGCGCATGGCATCCACATCTGCGAGGAAGGAACCATCATGAACCGGGGTGACCACCGGTTTGACCTCAAGGTAGTGGGCGGCCTTGTAAAAAGATGCATGCGCCGTCACCGGTAGCACCATTTCGGGTTCTTTGATGTGCGGTCGGGTGGCGCGGGCATGGTCGCGGGCAGTTTTGACGGCCAAAATCAAGCTTTCCGTCCCACCGGATGTATAATTGCCCACCACCCCCGCATCCCCCCTCAATAGATCGGCCATCATGCCGACCACTTCATTTTCCAACCGTAGGGTGCTTGGAAATGAAGTCGGATCGAGGGCATTTTCGGTTAAAAAGGACGTATAGGCTTCATCGATAACATCATGGGCTTTTTCTCCGGGATAATAGATAAAGCCCATAACCCGGCCTGATTTCCAGTCCAGATCTTCCCCCTTGTAACTTTCAAGTGCCGAAAAAATTTCTTTTTTTGACAGGCCTTTGGCCGGAATTTTCATGGATTATCTCCTGATTCAATTTTAATAATATCAAAAGCACTACTCACAGAGCGAATCGATTCCGAGGGCTTTCATTTTTTCGGCCGTCGGGCCGCCGGTGACTGGGTCCCAGCCCACGATATCGAAAAACTCCCGTTTAAGCGGCTCCATATCTACAGCGACACCCTTCAGCGGACCTTCTTGCAAAGGTGCTTTACCCAGAGCACGATCGCTAAGTTTGTGATCATTTGGCTTAATACCTTCGCGAACATTAAACGCTTTGCGCAGGCTAAGGATGCGCTCGCCGGTCTGGAAATATTCATCTGCCGATAGATCCCAACCGGTAACGGCGTTGATCCAATCCACCAACGGCAGCGTACTGGTAATGGCCCCGAAAAAGCACATGCCGGTGCTGTTGACCAGCTGAGCGTAAAAACTGCCGGCGGTGTATCCCTGAATCTTTTGGGAGGTTTTGCCCCTTGCTCTGGCGATCATTTGTTTGGCCCGGGGAAATGTCTTTTTGACCCCATAAAGGTCGGTGTACATGTAGCTGGAGATGGAGTGGCGGCCGGGAGTGGGTTCGCACTGGTAGGCAATCGCAAATCCGGGATCCAGCCGGGAATCATGCATAGGGAGTTCCTGCCCGCCGGCATGCATGGCGAACCGATCCGAACCTTGGCCGATTTTTGCGGCAGCGCGTTTAACACCATCGGCCAGAAGGTCGCCGATGCCTTTGCGTTTGATGACCATTTCGGTGAGTTTGATGATTTCTTCGGATTTGCCCCAGCCAAGCTGCAGTCCGGCGGTGGCGGATTCGTCCAGAAGGCCTTTTTCAAAACACTCGATGGCGAAAGCCACCGTGGCACCGGCGGAAATCGTGTCGATTCCGGCGCGGTTGCACATTTCGTTCAATTCGATGATGGCATCGAGATCATCGTGCAGCAAAAGGCCACCGAAGGATCCAAGCGTTTCATACTCGGGTTGGTGCCCTTTGGTTCCCTGATAACGTCCTTTTTTGATGTCGATAATGCCGCCGCACGCCAATGGGCAACCCTGGCAGGCATATTTGCGCTTCTGGTATTTGATCACACTCTCATCGGAGTTTTTGGCGGCACTCTGCACGGTGTAGTCCGTAATACCGACACCGCCCCAGTTTTTAATCGGCATATCCCCGACCATGGCTGAATAGACCGTCAATCCGGGGGTGCCATATTTGCGATAGATTTCTTTAACCAGGGATGCCTGGGTCGGCACGGCAATGCCGGTTTTGGCAATCAGTTGACTGACAAAATGCATAAACCGCACGGTGAGCCGATCCGGCAGTTTGGATTTTTTATATTCGGCCAGAAATTTTTGGTTTATGGCTTTGACTTCCTCCGGACGGGCGACGGGAATCTCATGTTTGCCGCGGAAAGCGACCGCCTTGAGGTTTTTACTGCCCATAACGGCCCCTAGCCCGGAACGGGCCGCCATGCGGCCGTTGTCGGTGGCAATACCGGAGATCAGGGCTCGCTTTTCACCGCCTTCACCGATACAGGCCACCTGAACTTTCTGATCGTCCAGTTCCGCTTTGAGCGTTGCTTCGGTATCGACGATATCTTGGCCCCACAATGCGCCGGCATCCTTTATCTGGATGGTTTCACCGTTCACATCGACCCACACCGGATTAGCGGCCGCACCCGTAAAAAATACGGCATCGTATCCGGTACGCTTGATTTCACGCGATAAATATCCACCGGCGTTGGCATCCCCCCAACCACCGGTGAGCGGAGATTTTCCCACCACCATGAAACGCCCTGAAAACAGTGCCCCGCTGCCGGTTAGAAGTCCCGAGCAGAATCCCAGGTGGCTTTCCGGTGCAAGTGGTTCCACGCCTGGTTTCTGCCGCTCCATAATGACAGCGGCACCCAGACCATAGCCGGATAAATATTTTTTATAAAAGGATTCATCCGGTTCAACCACGTCGATGGTGCCACTGCTTAAATCAACAACAGCATATTTACCCGTGTAGCCTCCGGCCATTCGCACCTCCCATCAAATTGTTTGCCCATTTCTATCGGTTATCAAGAAAAAAGATAGTATTAGTTGAATATGATTGATAGAACCCTGTCAATATTAATATAAAGAGGAGCCGGTTTCAAAACGCCCCATTTCGGCCAATCCCCGCGTTGGGCTCAAATTTCAATCCTTAAAATACTCAATGTATTCCTCCGGTTGAAATTTTCGCCCGTCTTGATCTTGACCAAACTGAAACGTTTTGAAATTGGCTCAGAGGTAAAAAATATTAGAAAAGAACACGCATGAATTTAATTTCACTCCTCACGTCTAATCAGTCACGCCTTTTATTCCCTGTAATCGCGAGCTCAGGCGCCGTGGGTCTGAGTATTGGACTGATCATTCCGTTGACTTCTGTGGTCTTGGAACATCGGGGTGTATCAGTTTTGGCGATAGGATTAAATGCCTCCGTCTATTCGATTGCTATTTTAGTGGCAGGGCCGTTCTTTCCCGCATTGATTCATCGGATCAGCCTTTTAAAGGCAATGTATTTAGGGACTCTGTTATCGGGAATATTCGTAGTCGCCTTTTCAGCAACTGATTCACTCTGGTTTTGGTTTGGGCTGCGTTTTTTGCTCGGCATTTCGGGTGGGATTCATTGGGTAAGCAGCGAAGCATGGATCAACGCGATGGCCCCGGAGCAAAGCCGAGGACGAATCGTAGGCGCCTATGCCACTATATGGAGTTTGGGGATTGCAACGGGTCCGGTTTTGCTAAAATTAATCGGTGTGGATGGCGCATTCCCCTTTATCGTAAGTGGTTGTATAATGGCCGGTGCCGCCTTACCGCTTCTGGCGGTTCCCAGGAGAGAAACGGCAAAAATCGAAGCCTCTTATCACCCTGTTTTAAAAATGATCGGTCTTGCACCGGTTGCAGTGGGGGCAGGATTTGTCTGCGGCTATGTGGAGACAGCGACATTATCGTTGTTGCCGGTTTATGGACTGCACAACGGCTTTGAAACCTCATACGCCTTAATCCTGGTATCCTTATTTGCGGTGGGTAGTTTTTTGTTTCAACCCTTTATCGGTTGGTTAGCCGATAAAGTATATGATAAAACCCTCTTCGTTCTTATTGGGGCAGTTTCTGTCGTTACGATACCATTGATTCCGATATGTCTTCACGTACCGTTTCTAATCGGGACATTGCTTTTCGTTTGGGGTGGAACAATTGGTGGATATTATACAATCGGCATGATTGACTTAGGACGACGTTTCAACGGCGGCGACTTAACGGCTGCGAGTTCGATGTTTGTAATGGCCTATACCTGCGGTATGGTGGCCGGTCCGGTTTTAGGCAGTATTTCAATGCAGTTTGCCGATCCCCATGGTCTGTTGATAACGCTTGCTTTGGTTCCCATCTTTTTCATATTTTTAATCTTGCGCCAACACTAGATTACATGAATGTTTGATAGCAATTGGATTAATTTGGCACCTTTTGAAACGTTCGGTTTAGGTGCAAAAGAGGAGGATGAATATGGAGGTTAAAGAAGCAATCAGAACCCGGCGAAGTGTGCGTAGGTACAAAGACAAGACAGTGCCAAAAAAGACTATCTTAGCGCTTCTGAAGGCCGCAAGCCTTGCTCCATCTGCAACCAATCGTCAACCCTGGGAATTTGTGGTTGTTCACCGTTTGCATCTGGACAATTTAGACCAAGTCCTGCGTGAGGCGTTCATGGAAAGGGTAGCCAGCGTAGGCGAAGGCACTGTACGGCAGGCAATCAGAGATTTGCCAATTCCTGTAGATGAGAGCAGAGATAAACTTAAGGGGCTTGGACATTTCTATCGCACATTGGGGGGTGCTCCTGTGGCTATAGTCGTATGTGTTCCAAAGGAGGAAGACCCCTGGGCCTGGAAAAACAACATCAGCGACGCATCCGCTGCTATTGAAAATCTCATTTTATCCGCCTGGGACCAGGGCTTGGGGACATGCTGGTTAACCGGTCCGCTAAAAACGCGCGCTTCTGCGATAGCAGCTTTGTTGGATATAGCTGAAGATCGAGAAATTGTGGCGATCGTATCATTGGGATATCCGGATCACCGGCCGACAATGCCACCCAAGCACGATATAAATCAGAAGGTTCGATGGATCGGATTTGGATGAGTGCTAAGCGACCACCCCGATTCGGCGTAGCCCTGCAGCCGTGAGCTCAGGGTCGAACGGCTCGTCGCACGCTGAACGGTGGTGTCTGAACCTTTGTACGCCTGCTTAGTGTCCATCCCGAGATGGTAGATTTCGGTTCAGGACAAGGCCGCAGCATTTTTGCAGACGCAGGCGTAGTGTGGCTACGTTGAGGATTGCAAAAATGCGAGAACGCTGTCATGGACCGAAAGATGCTATTTATGGATGGACACTACTTAATCTTTTTTTCAACCATACAATAGATTCCATCTCCGGAGAAAGCCGCCTCCCGGCATTGTGAATCCGATATGCATGTCGATATGCGCTGATCGCCTTCAGCCCATCGTTTGACCAAATCCGGTTCGCGCACAAGCGGTCGGCACAGCGATATATAGTCGGCGTATCCCTCATCCAGGAGCTGTCGGGCCACAGGCAGAGAACGGATCCCCCCGACTAAGATCAGGGGCACCCGCAGCATTTCTTTGAATTTTTTGGCCTCCTGCCTGAAATAAGCCTCTTTTTCTTCGGAAGTAATTTTGGGCCTGACAGGCCCCAAATCCCCTGAAATCAATGTGCCTCCACTGAGTTCAATCGCGTCTAGGCCGTTATTCTGAAGCATGTCACCTGTTTTTAGCGCATCTTCCAAGGTCAGTCCGCCTTCGATAAAATCCTGGCAATTCATTTTTATGAGCACGGGAAAATTCGGACCCACAGCGGCTCGAATTGCATCAAGCGCATCGAGGATGGCTCTGGCGCGGTTTCCCACCGACCCCCCATAAGCATCTACGCGTTTGTTAAAAACAGGAGATAAGAACTGGCTGTGGAGATAGCTATGGGCGGCATGGATTTGCACGCCATCGAAACCGGCAACTTGTGCCCTTTTAGCAGCCTGGCCAAAGGCTTCAGATATTTTCCGGATATCTCCAACAGACATTTCCTTATGCGGAGACGCTATCAGATCGGGAATGTAGGAGGGGGCCCGGGGGGCCTGATGCGTAAATTTAGGATCGCAAAAGATCCCACCGTGTACAATCTGGGCCACAATTTTGCTTCCGTGTTTGTGTACGGCCCGGGTCATTTCCCGGAGGCCGTCGATCAGCCCGTCCTCGTAAAATCCAAGCTGCCCGATCCTTGCTTTGCCTTCCGGCAAAACATAGGCATAGCCGGTTATGATAAGCCCCACTCCCCCCTTGGCAAGTTGAGTCATAAGATCGACGAGTTGGCGGGTGCAGCTACCGTCTTCGGCCGCCATTCCCTCCCATGTGGCAGAGCGGACGAACCGGTTTGCCG
>CAZHAH010000245.1:0-7565 GCA_964530095.1 uncultured Desulfobacteraceae bacterium
ATAGCAGCGTTGCAGAGAAGTGTGCCGAACAGATCATGCAGATTGGCCAGTAAACTCCCTTTACTCCCACTTCTACGCATCGGTATTCACTGGTCTGTTCCAAACACTATTATGTGCGGGTTAGGACATTTCTGCAAGAGTATAAAACCCCCTCAAAAATGGCGATGCCTTTTTAATTTATTGGGCCTATTGGTACGCATAAAACAGTTGATAAATGCGCTTTGATTTTGGTAATGTGTAACACATTGATATCCGAAAATTTCTGGGATTTGATCTTCAATGAGATTTATACGCACCCGGTGTCTGGGTAAAGATATATAAATACGAAACGGGAAGGAGATGACTAAACGCGAATTGATTGATCGGTTACGGCGGGAGTCGAACATTTCAAGTGTTGAAGCGCAAAAGGTGATCGCGCTCTTTTTCGATTCGATGGCCGAAGGCTTGGCCGGGGAGGACCGGGTCGAAATCCGGTGACTCAATGGATTGGTCGGAAGAAGACAAGGATAAGAACAAGGGATTATTTCGGGCACGGCAAGCCTTTGAAAGGCACTTTATTGAAAAAGCGCTTCAGAAGTGCCAGTGGAATCAGGCCGACGCCGCCCGACTTCTGAAGATTCACCGCAATACCCTCATTCAAAAAAAATGAAATCACTGAATATATCCCCACGGCCCGATCAAAAAGCCGATGATTCGAAATTTGGATCGGATTTGAAGGCTGAAAATTTTTTATCCAGACCTTAAAGCACCCTCCCTGCCCACCTACCTCTGTGGCTAAAACTGTAAGGAGATGGAGCTATGAAAGAACTGCTCAAATATATAGCCCAGGCAATGGTTGACCACCCGGAACAGGTAGAGATTTCAGAGACAAGGGGTGACCGGGTATCGGTATTAGAGCTTAGAGTGGCCAAAGCGGATGTTGGGAAAATTATCGGCAAACAAGGCCGCAATGTTCGTGCCATCCGCACCATATTAGGCGCCGCTTCTGCCAAGCTGAAAAAACACACGCTCCTTGAAATTATAGAATAATCCCGTGGAAAAGCGTTACTCTCTACTGTCAAAGATCCTGAAATTAGGTGGACTGCAGGCACAATAGTTGCCCATACTCATCCTGTGGTGTTCTTTGTATATCCTGGGCGATCTCCTTTTGATATTTGTCTTTTGTTTGACCCGCCGTTCAAACTCCTTTTCGGCATCGGTCTGGTAATAAAATTCCCATCTCCAGACATTTGGCTTTTTGCCCACGATCTCGCTTGTCTTTTTTACCCGGTATTTATCCACCCGTTTTTTCAGCCAGATGTCAAAATATACCGGCCTGGGGTGAACGACGGCCAGCCGCAGGGTAACAAATAAAAGCCTCCGCCCCAAGCCGAAGATCGGTCCCTACCTTGAACGGATCGCTCAAATAAGCAGGGATTGATAAAATTTTCATTAATGTTATTTATGTGGGGATTAATCTCTTTTGGGTTTAATTCTCCGCAGCTTGCTGCGGGGAGAGTTCATTCTGGAAGCCATGCTCATTTTTTCCCGGGGGGCGATATTACTAACGAATCTTAAGGCCTTCATCACGAGATCCTGTTTTGAGATAAATACAGCCTAGCGTGTTTCACCTGCTCCCGATCCGTCTTTACGGCCTCGGTTATATCAACGATTGTTTTGTAATACAAAGCTGCTTGGCGTTTATTATTCGCCAGTTCGGCAGTTAATCCAGCACCATATAGACTGTTGAAGCGGTTTGGACTTCGCTTTTCATAATCTAAATCTCTGCGTTTACCGCAGTGGCTTCGGTTCAGCAAATTGTCCTGGATATTGAATGAGTTTTTGAATAAAGGATTTTAACGCTGTGCTTTTTTGGGCTAACGCAGTATCATTTTTTTCATAAAAGCAGCTCGGTTCGTATTGCCATCCTCTTGAGAGCCTTCTAGCTTCTAACAACATGCTCAAATAGGCAAAAATTCCAATCGGAGCCGCGATGAAACGGAGTTTCCAGGAAAATTCCCGGTAGATATCATTTAATAGCTTATCCAGTTTTACAAACATTCGTCGATCTTTTCGATAGTGTTTTTTCATTGCCCAAACCAAACCAACATAAGTTGATTGCAAGGGTTTCGCTTCCCAGATATAGCGTGAGCGGATACGAGGATTTGGGTGGTTCTTATATTTTTGCAGCCCTGTTAGCAGGGTTCTGATCAGACGGGCAAGGCTGGGCCCGTTTATCTCAAAATCTTTTTGGAAAGCTTTGAGCAGAAAGTCTTGCTCCTGGTTGTTATGGATATGGTTGTGCCGGTAACTGAAGCGGTATTGGCCATGAGTATCAGCAGGAGAAAATTCTGTTTCCCCCAAGATTATACCTTTTTGTCTGTATTCTTCATAAAGAGGCGTTCCTGGGTTGGGCATATATAGCATAAACTGGTGAAAATCGGTTTGGTGTCCGACAGCATGGTCTATAACGTCATCAATCGTTTCCGGAGTATGATCTTCAAAGCCTATAATAGAAGAGCCCAATACTCGTATACCATTGGAATGAAGCAGTTTGACCAATTCACGCGTATCTACGTCTTTGAGCTTGCGATATTGACTAGCTTTCCCCTCTATCCCCATCCATATCCAGCCGATACCCAACCCGACGATTTGTTCAATGCTATATGACCGGATGACACGTGCTGAACTGAATACGCTCAAAAGCCAACTTTTATCATGAGCCTCCATCAGTTCCAGCAACCTTAGAGCACGTTTGCGATGAAAAAGAAAATTCTCATCCAGTATGAAAAAGGATCGTACCTTTAGCTCTTTTTCAATCTGGCACATAACTGCAAAAAGCTCATCCCCGGTTTCGTAGAAATTGATAGAGCTTCCCTTTCCTCCAAACAAGGCGGAGGTGGAGCAAAAGTTGCACCCGATAGGACATCCAACCGATGGGATAACGAGGGCAGCTGTATTATTCGGATTTTCCCGTTGGCAAATACCCATTGTCCGGGTACCAAAAGCTGAAAATGCCATTGGATGCCTGACCGGTGTATCTAATCGTTGGCCGAGAAACTGTCTGAACCATATGATTCCATCCCCCCTAACGATGTGGTCTGCGTCGATAGTTTCCTCGATTCCGGCTTTATTCGAAATATGACCGCCGACGACAATGGTTGCATTTGGCTGATATTGCCGAATAAGATGACACATCTTCTTGATTTTACCGACATTCGGGATTATACCGCTGATACCAATAATATCGTAGGAGTGACATTTGAGTTCTTGAATGAAGCGTTTCAGTGTGGGAAAATCCAGTAGTATACATGGCGCATCTAGGTTGGACTGAATCAGCATCAGGCTGAAAGAACGATGGAACATACGAAGAGAAAAAAACGCCTTGAACCTTTGTGACCTGGTTGTGATACAGTTCCATTGGATTTATTGTTCGGCTACCATATTCATCATCCTGAGCGAATGGTCCGAAAACACTAGATAACAGAATTTTTGCTTTAGTCCCTTTAGGGTGAGTGGTGATGCGCGTATTCATATAATTTCCTTGGATAGAGTGTTTTTTTGACGCTTCGAAATGCGTATAACAATGGACTAATGCACTCTAACCTGAATTTGTTGACAATCAAAGATCCATTCTCGTTTTTACAAAAGTATTACAAACAGATTTTAAGACAGGTTCTTGCTGACTATCTCGTGCAGTCGTTCTTTACGATGAAACAATTGTCGGCGTGATCTGGAGCTAACAGTTTGTCGGCTGCAGGAAAAAATCCGTGTATTCGATCAACTTCGCTGCGCACTGCGGATTGCGCCTCCTGACGGCAAAATGGGACTCAATGACGACGGTGAAGCGGCCGATATCCAAACGATTGAAAAGGCGGTAAAGCGCTTCCGGCATTCATCCCAAATTGTAGCTGCAGCGGTCAAGGACTCGGATTATCGCAAGATGATCGATCAAATTGATAAGTATTGGGAAAAACTGTTTGCCGATCCCATCACAGTCACCACCGGTAATGGTGAACAAATCAGTATTCAGCCACAGCGGACCAATAATATCCTGGAGCGCTTTTTTCGAGATTTGAAACGAGGCTATCGCAAAAAGACTGGCAGCAAATCGCTGGGCCGTACATTAAAGGCGATGCTTGCCGATACGCCCTTGGTGAAGAACTTATCGAATCCGGAATACATGCAAGTTTTGCTTGATGGTAAGGATACTTTGGAACTGAGTTTTGCCATAATAGTTATAATATGGCGAGAGCATAAGAAAATCAGGCAGTTTTGTCAACCGGCTTTGATAAGGCCGTATAAATCAAGAAAACTGATCATGTCGCTGAATCGCCGCTGGGTCAAAACCTGGCAGCTTTCCTTCTGACTGATTTTAAACAGTTTGATTTTAACATTTGTGTAAATTCAGGACGTTATACTGTCATAAATTTTTCTTGGCACTACCGATGCGTTTTCTGGCCATGCTCAGACTTCCCTTATCGAAGGCGGCATTACAACGCCGACAGACTGGAAAACTTTACCACAAACACCCTTGCATTCGCTTCTGATCGCAAGGCGTTTACCGGTTCATCGAATTGTTTTCTTGCTTTTTTACCAGCATTCCCTTATCAATATCGAAGCACCCATGAGCAACTATTTGTCGAAAAAGTTGATTCTTGTGCACGATCATTTTTTGTTGCGTGGGGGGGAGAGCGCTTTGCGCTTGAATTCTGCCCAATCTTTGATGCGGACCTTCTGACGGGCTGTATCGATGAGGCCGTCTGGTCCCCAGAGGAGTTTGGTGAAATTCGTGCAGCGAGCCTTGCATTTGGACATTTTGAGACGTTTGGCCTGCGAACCCTTGGACCCTTGTTGACCTTTGGGCTTCTTGCTCGGCGGATTTCGAAATTTGATATTGCGGTTTACAGTGGTCACCATGCACCGGCGGCCTTGTTGGCGAATGGGGCCTCACGCAACATTTTGTACTGCCATACGCCACCGAGGCACATCTACGATCAGGCCGAATTCTTTGAGCGCGAAGAATTTCGACATTATCATAGGTCACCTTTTGTTCTGCCTGTTTCACGCGCCGTCCGACGTGTATCTCAGGCTATTTTTCGAAAGATCTATGAACATGCTTTGAGTCGTATGGACACGATCGTTGCGAATTCACGCAACGTTCAACGCCGAATTCGCGAGTTCCTGGGAATCGATTCGCAGGTTGTCTTTCCGCCATGTGACGTGATCAAAAATCGTTGGGAGAGTCAAGAGGGCTATTATCTCTCGACGGCTCGTGGAGTGTCTATTAAGCGAGTTAGCATGATAGCACAGGCTTTTCGCCGCCTGCCTCAACGCAAACTGATCATCGCCTCCAGTGGAAGTGATGTTCCGCGGGTGCGTCAGATCATCGACGGCGCTCAGAATATAAGCATGACAGGATGGGTGGATCAGGCGACCATGTGGCGGTTGATAAGCAGGTGTATTGCCACTATTTACATTCCAGTGGACGAAGACTTTGGCATGTCGCCCGTCGAATCGATGGCTGCTGGTAAGCCGGTCATTGGTGTTGCGGAAGGGGGGCTTCTCGAGACAGTGATCGATGGTGAGACTGGCCTTCTTCTGTCCTCCTCCCTCGGTGTGGAGGATCTGATTGATGCCATCGAGAGTCTCGATGCCAGTAGGGCAAAATCCATGCGCAGTGCGTGTCAAGAGCGAGCTCAATTGTTCAGTCAGGAGATATTTAGGCAGCGCATGGGGGAAATGCTAGAAGGCTGACCCGTCCAGACTAATCCGCAAAGCTCAGCCAGTTCTGCAGCATTGTCGGGCTTTAATGGGAGGGCAGCCAGCCCCAACATGAGAGGTTGACGTTCTATTTTATGCTTTTCGGTTGGTTGAGTAAAAAGAGGATGTTGTGATTTCTGGTTTTACCGTTGTTCGTAATGCCGTGGCTCTCGGCTATCCGTTCGTCGAGTCCATTCGATCGGTTCTTCCGATTTGTGATGAGTTCGTCATTTCCGAGGGATTCTCGGGCGATCGCACATGGGAAGGAGTACAGGCGCTGGCAAAGCGTTTCCCAAATAAGATCCGCGTGCGCCGAGACCGCTGGACTGACTTTCCTGATGATGGAGAAATTATAGCCCGAATTAGTAACCTCGCTCTACAGGAGTGCCGGTCAGAGTTTTGCCTGTATTTGCAGGCCAATGAAATCGTTCATGAAGAATCACTAGATGCCATTGCATCCCTACCGCGCCGCTTTCCGGCTGCAGACCTGTTTGGTCTGCCTTTTTACAATATTCTGGGCCGAGACATTCTTTGGCTGGTGCAGAACAGATACCGCTTTTTCCGACGAACTTCACGTATCTGCGTGACCGGGGACGGTTACCAGGCTGGATATCGCTGGGAGCAAACAAGGGGATTCGAGTGGGGTACCTTTGGAGACCGGCTCTTGAAACGGTTTGGGCAAAGTCTCCCCTGGCTCGAAAATCGCTCACCTCGCGTAAACGTCACGCTTCCCCAACCCGTATTTCGCTACCGGGCGCTGTTTCCCTCAAATTACCTGCAGAAAGTAAAAATCCGTCGCTCCATGGCTCTGCGGAAAAACCTCCGAAAGATGTGGGATGACGAGTGGGCGGCGGCGAACAACGCCGCTTCGGAAAGCGGACTCGATCCTTGCACATTCTGGAGCCGGCTTTTTCCATTCTTTGACACGGTTTCTACGCAACGCGATTATTCGGATGTTCGAGTGCCGGCTTCGCGAAAACTGCGAAAAGAGCTTATATCTCCAGCGATCTTGAGCGGTGTTGCGGAAGGCTGGGAGTATTCATTTGACGCGTCCCTTAGTGAACTGGCCAAGGCTTTTGGGGAGAAGTAGAAATGAAATTCCGTGAATTCCTCAAGCACAAAATCCCGATGCGGGAGATCATCGTCGGCAATTACCGCGGGCTCAGGAAGCAACAGCAAGCTGGTGAATGCTTGGGAATTATCGTCCGCCATGGGGTGGGAACATATTAATAGGAAATGCGATATCCCGCGCTACAACGGCGATGAAAGCTTCCCGTCGCTGCATGAGAGAAACGCGCACTCAATACCCGTGACCTATTCGGAACTCTACATCGTCAACTGTCGTGCGGTGGATCCCCGCATAACCGCCCTTCCTAAAGGCACCTTCCCCCACCGGCATCCTTGGCGTCTGGTCTGGGCTAGACCAATCCGCCCAAAGACCCATTTGGCCTATTGCAACTTCTCCCTGGGAGCTCTCCATTGATAAATGTCACATCTAATTCATCGGATATTTCACCATTTTCAAGTCATGCGAAAGATCCACGCGATGGACATTTCTAAAGATCTGAAGGCCAGTATTCAAAAGACCTATATCAAAATCGCCATTCTGAAGAAATACGACCACCGGAATAAGATTGCAGATATTACTGGATTCGAGGTGAGATTTCACAGCTTTGAGAATCTCTTGTCTCTTTTCAATGAGATATTTCTTAATCAGAGTTGTCATTTTACTTCTGATAACAAGAAACCATTTATTGTGGATTGCAGGAGTCACATCGGGTTGTCCGTTTTGTATTTCAAAGCGATATATCCAAACGCGAGAA
>CAZHAH010000246.1:0-7512 GCA_964530095.1 uncultured Desulfobacteraceae bacterium
TTTTCAAAGAACAGGCTAAAAGAAAGCTTATTTTTTTACTTGACTTTCCCCGGATAACTAAACTGATCGTTTCAATAGGTCAATCAGCCGATCAAGATCATCGTCGCTGTAAAATTCGATTTCGACTTTGCCACCCCGGCCCCGCTTGTTAATCCTGACTTTTGCGCCCAACCGACGGGAAATCTCGGCTGCAAGGTCAGAGAAGTAAATTTGCTCATCATTTGGAACCGCTTTTTTCGGTTGAGGGGCATTAGATTTTAAATTCTTGATCACAGCTTCGGTTTCACGAACGGAAAGATTTTTTGATAGTATCGTTTTCCAGACCGTCCGTTGCTGAGCGGGTGTCTTGATCCCCACAAGCGCCCGCGCATGGCCTTCGGTCAAGGTTCCTTCCAGAATACTATTTTTTATCGCTTCCGGTAATTGCCGCAGCCGTAGAAGATTGGTGACCGTAGATCGGCTTTTAGCGACCCGTTTTGCGGTTTGATCCTGAGTAAGTCCGAAGGTTGTCATTAATCCATGATAGGCTTCGGCTTCTTCAAGTGGATTTAAATCCTGGCGTTGAACATTTTCAACGATGGACATCTCTATCAACTTTGCCTCGGAAACATCCTTAACAACTACGGGCACACGATCGAGTCCGGCCATTTTCGCCGCCCTGAGCCGTCTTTCTCCGGCGATGAGTTCGTAGCCCTTGTCGGCTATGCATACCAGCAAGGGCTGAATGATTCCCTGCTCTTTGATGGATCGGGACAACTGCGTAAGCTCTTCAGCCGCAAATCGCTTCCGCGGTTGATAGCGGTTGGGATAAATCGTCTGAATATCGCACTCCAGATATTCCTTGGCATCGGGTGAAAATGATTCAATATCAGGAATGAGGGCTTCAAGGCCACGGCCAAGGGCGATTTTTTTTCGTCTTTTGGCGGGGAGTCCCTTGTCTTTTTCGATTTTGTCTTTGTGCATAAGATACCTGCCAATTCTACCTAAGTTACCCGCGGTTTTAAAAAGCCCGTATCATGCCGATTCATGACCTCCTTTGCAAGGGAAAAATAGCTTTTGGCGCCCACCGAGTCGGCGTCATAAAGCAGGATGGGCATACCGAAACTGGGGGCCTCGCCTAAGCGGACATTCCTAGGAACCATGGTATTATAGACTAAATCTTTAAAATGCAATTTGGCATTCTGGGCAACCTGATGGGAGAGATTTGTCCGCTGGTCAAACATCGTCAGGAGAATTCCGGCAATTTCCAGATTCTGGTTCAGACTACGCTTGATTCGTTTGTATGTTTGCAAAAGCTGTCCGATTCCCTCAAGCGCATAAAATTCACACTGTAGCGGAATCAACAGAAAGTGGGCCGCCGTCATGGCATTGACAGTCAAAAGGCTCAGGGAGGGAGGGCAGTCGATAATAATGTAATGAAATCGATCTTCAAGTTCAGCCAGGAGATGTTTGAGGGTTTTTTCACGACCTTGAAATGACAGCATTTCAATCTCAAAACCGATGAGCTCCACCCTTGAAGGGATAACTTTTAAAGTGTCGATTTGACTATCAAGTATCAGACTCTGCGCTGAAGCCTTACCGATCAGACCATGGTACAGGGTTTTGTGCATGTTGTTTTTATCAAGCCCGATCCCGGTGGTGGCATTGGCCTGAGGATCACAATCAATCAGAAGGGTCTTTTTTTCCGAAACCGCCAAGGCCGCCGACAGATTGACAGCGGTGGTGGTTTTCCCTACACCCCCTTTTTGATTGGCTATGCAGATGATATGTGCCATAATAATTCCTAAATTGAGGGTAACACAAAATACGGTGCTTGAAAAGTGTATTAGCCCACATGATTGACGACGATGAACCGTGTGATGCAAATATCGAAAGCGATGTGTGCCGTTTGCATGGTGGCGATCTTGATTCTGGCCCCCAATGCTTACGCCATCACCATCGAGCAGGAAGAGAAACTGGGGCGGGAGTTTTTAAGGGTTGTTTTCAGGCACTATGAACGCGTCGAAGATCCCCTGATCGTAAAGTATGTGCAAAGCGTGGGAGCGGAAATCGTGGCCGTTCTCCCAAACCAACCTTTCGCCTACCACTTTTATGTCCTCAACAAGACCGATTACAATGCGTTTGCCAGCCCGGCCGGTCATATATTTGTCAATAGCGGATTGATTGAAGCAATGGAAACCGAAGCGGAACTTGCAGGTATCATTGCCCATGAAATTGCACATGTGACCAGCCGCCATATTTCACAGAAAATCGAGCGGGGGAAAAAAATTGGAATCGGAGTACTGGCCGGAATTGCGGCCGGTATTTTTTTGGGAATGGCCGGTTCCGCAACCGCGGCCCAGGCGATAACGTTGGGATCAGTTGCGGCCGGAGAGTCGCTTGCTTTGTCTTATAGCCGCGAAGACGAAAGACAGGCCGATCAATTGGGACTCCAATACCTCCAAAAGGCAGGGTATGGCGGAAAAGGACTTATACGGATACTCAACAAAATGAGGAGTCAACAGTGGTTCGGACCGACACAGGTTCCGACTTACCTGCAAACCCATCCGGCTTCCGAAGATCGGATCGCCTATCTTGACAACTGGCTTGCATCTGCTCCACAAACCGCTGCCAAATCCGAATCGCCCCTTTTTCTTAAAACACATACGCGGGTATCAGCGTTATATGGTGATGAGGAGATGGTACGGCAATCCTTTTCTGACAGGCTAGCCGCTACACCCGTGGATCCAATGGCCCATTACGGATATGGTTTGCTGATGGCACGGGGGGAGAATCGCCGAGAAGCCATCCTTCATTTTAGGAAGGCGCTAGAGCAGAGGGCTTTTGATGCGGATATTCTGACCGAACTCGGTAAGGCCTATTATCTAGACGGACAGATTCTAAAAGGATTAAATGCTCTCAAGGGAGCGATTAGTATTGAGCCCAATAATCCGGAAAGCTATTTCTTTTTGGGGCGGGTGCAATTGGAATTGGGGCAATATGAGCACGCCGAGGAGACTTTTTTAAGCTTGTTGAAAAAAGAGCCCCACTATGATGAGGCCTACTATTTTCTGGGTGAAACTTTTGGCAAACGAGGGAATTTGGGAGAAGCACATTATTATCTGGGCCTTTATTATCAGAAAAAAGATAATCTACGCAAAGCAGGCTTTCATTTGAACCGTGCCCTAAAGCAAACCCCTAATCCTGATACAACACAGAAGATCGAAACAGCGCTTGAGACCATCCGCAAGGAGAAGGACGAACGCAAGAAAGGCCACTAGCTGCGGTCAAAGTGCGAGAACTGCATGGTAAAAGTACCCCTTCCCTGGGTCGCCGATCGAAGCGCGGTTGAGTAGCCGAACATTTGCGAGAGAGGTGCGATGCCCTTGATCATCTGGATCCCCTGCTGCGGTTTTATGGCTTCGATTTTGCCGTTGCGGGAATTCAGATCTCCGATGACATCCCCCATAAAAAGCTCCGGTACAAAAACTTCCAGGCTCATTATTGGTTCAAGCAGATAAGGTTCAGCTTTGGCAAGCGCCAGGTTGCAGGCCATGGATGCACTGACCTTCAGGGCCAGTTCGGAGCTCAAAGATTCTTTACAGATTCCGCCTGTAAGAGCGACAGCGACATCGAGTACCGGATAACCCGACAAGGCGCCGCTTTCAAGAGATTCCATTATTCCTTCTTCGATGGCAGGGATAAAATTGTCTGGAATGATTTTCGCCGTGACAGCAGATTGAAAGGAATTGCCCGTCCCGCGGGAAACGGGTTTAACGGTGAGATGAACTTCGCCGAAATGACGCTGACCCGCAATTTCTTTGTCAAATACAGCGGATGCCTCGGCCTGCCGCTTAAGTGATTCACGATAGACGACCTGGGGTTTGCCCACATTGACACTGGTTTTAAATTCACGTCGCATCCGGCTGATAATGACTTCGAGATGAAGTTCACCCATTCCGGATAAGATCATCTGCCCGGTATCTTCATCTTTGCGAACCCTCAGAGTCGGGTCTTCGGCCACAAATTTATCGAAAACCAGGTCCAGCTTCTCCTGGTCTGAGTGCGTTTTGGGCTCCACCGCAACCGAGATAACGGGTTCATAAAATTCGATCTGTTCCAGTAAAACCGGTCGTGAAGGAAGGCAGAGAGTTTCGCCCGTAAAAGAGTCTTTAAGCCCGACGATGCCGACAATATTTCCCGCTTCGGCGGTATCGACGCGCTCCCGTTTATTGGCGTGCATTTTTAGGATGCGGGCCAGTTTTTCTTTGATTCGACGCGCAGGATTATACACCTCTCCCCCAGCTTTTATCCTGCCGCTATAAATTCGAACGTATGAGAGCTTACGGCCTTCGGTCATAGCGACCTTGAAAATTAAAGCGGCCAGGGGATGTTTGTCGCTGGGCGGGCATTCAATCGGTTCTCCGGTTTGAGGATCGATCCCGCTGATCGGCGGAATATCCACCGGGCTGGGAAGGAACTGGACGATGGCATCTAAAATAGGTTGGATGCCTTTGTTTTTAAGCGCACTGCCACAGAGCACGGGAACCAGTTTTAAACCGATGGTGGCCTTACGGATGGCGCTCAAAAGCATCGCTTTGGAAACTGGTGTTTCGGATAAATAGGCTTCCATAACGGTATCATCGACTTCGCCAAGGGTTTCAATTAATTTGTCTCTATATTCAGCGGCAATTTCAGCTTGAGCTTCGGGGATGGTCTCAGCGGTGTAATCCTCACCTAGGCTTTCTTCATCCCATCGAATCAGCTGCATGTTGACAAGGTCGACGATTCCGAGAAAATCTTCTTCCGATCCGACCGGGAGGGCCAAAATAAGCGGAACGGCATTCAAGCGCTCTCTGATCATTTCGACAGTGCCAAAAAAGTTGGCCCCGATGCGGTCCATTTTATTGATAAAGGCGATTTTGGGGACATGATATTTATCGGCCTGTCGCCAGACGGTTTCGGACTGGGGTTCAACCCCGCCCACAGCACAAAAGACGCCTACGGCACCATCCAGCACCCTCAAGGAGCGCTCGACTTCAATGGTAAAATCGACATGCCCGGGAGTGTCAATCAACTGAATTTCAGATCCCTTCCAGGGGCAGGTCGTGACCGCCGAGGTAATCGTAATCCCTCTTTCCTGTTCATCCGGCATCCAGTCCATAACGGCTTCACCATCATGGACTTCACCGATTTTGTGAGACCGGCCGGAATAATAGAGGATTCTTTCTGTTACCGTCGTTTTCCCGGCGTCAATGTGGGCGATGATGCCGATGTTTCTGATTTGGGAGATGTTACTCTTGTTGTTCATCTTATGATCAGCATGTCGGCTTTAAAGGGGAGACTCAGATCGATGTGACCCGCCAGAGTTTCTACCTCACTGCCGTCAATTAAAATTTTTACCCTTTCGATTGACGGCATGTTTAGAATCAAGGAGTTAACGAATGAATAAATTGTCATGAGCTCAGAGCGGCTCCCCCCGGGATGATTCTCCTGAACCGCATTTGAAAGGTCCACGTAAGCCGTTTTGTTTCGGTCAACGTAAAAAGCACGCAGAACCGTTCCGCTGGGAATGGTTGGCGCCAGATCTTTTTGAGGTCCTTTTAAAAGCGTGTTGATGATATTTCGGCCCAATTCGGACGGATCCGATGCATAATGAACGGATCTTTGTTCAGCCACTAAATAGGTACTCGTTTGATCTGCAAAATAAACAAAAATGTCCGACTTGGCTGAAGGTGTCCCCTTTACCGGCATCGACCGATGCAGCGGTTGACTGGGTCCGACCGGAACATCATAGCGGTTTAACAAAATCATCAGGACCGCGCCTCCGGCGATCAGGGTAAAAAAAGTATAAAGAATAAAGCGTTTTTTCCCCATTTCATTATGTGCCAAAAGGCAGGGTATGGTCTCTATCCATGTTTGGGTGTCGTTTACAAAAGAATAGGTTTTTAAGCCAATAAACACCGGATGTCAAGGACGCATTAAGCGGTGGTTGTCCTGGGTGACACGATTTCCGGGATAAGGGAGGGGTGGTTTTTTCCAATGTCTTGAGGCGACGTTGAAAAAAACCACCGTTCGGAAGGAGGAATGAATGTGGCAATGAACATTCAGGCGCAATCTATCATCACCAAATGATCATGTCAAGCAAAAAGTGTAACAATGTGGTAGTATAAGGGCAACTTTGTGGCAGTTCTGATGCCGGTGGTGGTTTTGAGGGGATTCGGACCGGAATTCTGCTATGAAACAAAAAAAACATTGGGCCAATGCCATAGGGACTTCATGTAACCATCCAATGTGTTTGTGCTCGGGTGCTGCGCACCGCTATCAAACAGCCCTGCAATAGAATTCCTTCAAGTGTGGAGATGTCAGTTTTGGCAATTATTCTGTTGTATGACCACAGAATGAGTGTTAATAAAAACTTTAAACTACAACAGGTTAGCCAATACCAAATTTAGTTCAAACCGCTTAAGCGAGCGCATTCCCCGTAGCTTGCTTCGGGGTTAGCGAGCGAATCGAAAATAAGACAGAATACCTTACGGTGCTGCGAAGCACTGCCGGAGGGCAGAACATTCCCCGCTGCTTGCGGCGGGGAGCTTCAATCAATATGAAGAAAATTATTCTAATATTTTTTTTGGTGTTAATACCTTTCCAAGTTCATTCCTTTGAACGCTATAACAGGGTGATAAAGTATGACAAATATTTTTCAAAATATTCAAAGAGATATTTTGGTGTGACCTTCGACTGGCTTTACTTTAAGGCTCAAGCGATAGCAGAATCAAGACTGAAAGCTAAAGCAAAATCAAGAGTGGGTGCATTGGGGGTTATGCAAATTATGCCCAAGACATTTAAGGAGATTTCAAGGAAAAATCCAAGTATCAAGGGTACCAGAGAACAGCCCCGTTGGAATATTGCCGCCGGTATATATTATGACAGAATGATATGGAAAACATGGAAAGCAGAGCGTTCATTTCAAGATCGAGTCAATTATATGTTTGGTTCCTATAATGCCGGAAAAGGGAATATTTTAAAAGCGCAAAGGATAGCAAAGAAAAGAGGACTGAATATGAACCTGTGGCAGTCTATAGAACAAACTCTGTCCAAGGTTACGGGCAAACGAAGTAAAGAGACTATTGGTTATATCAGGAAAATTGGCAACATTAAGGGGGTATTAAAATAATGGAAATTTCCATCACATTATTAAATTTTGGTTACGCCATAGTTGGTGCAATCCTAACATTACTATTTATGATGTTAGGTTATAAAATCTTTGACAAAATGACTCCATTCGACACTTCCAAAGAGTTGGCAGAAAAGAATGTAGCCGTTGGGGTTGTAGTGGGGTCTATATTTATCGGCCTGGGTATTGCTGTGGGACTGGCTATAGGCATGGGACTTAATTAATCCCTATTCGGGCAAACATTAAAGAGATTTAGGGCCAATGATGTTACCAGGGTCATGGCTTTTAAGCCAAACTGATCTTTGACAGGAGTTTCAGAGTTAATCACCGCAAAAAGTCGCGGGGCCTTGTTCAGC
>CAZHAH010000247.1:0-7462 GCA_964530095.1 uncultured Desulfobacteraceae bacterium
ACTGATACGACGGGACTCTCACCCGCTGGATTGCAGCCTTGTCGGCTGCTCCGACGTCCTTTAGATTTCCAGTTTATTTATTTTTAAGCGTATAATCGCGATCTGGAGCTATTTTTTTTCGAACTACTCGAGTACAGATAGTTTATTAAAAAGCATCTCTAATAAAGAAGGCATCGGTTCAAAGGCGTATGGCCCTAATCATAACGCCGGTCTTCCCAATGCAGATAGCCCAGAATCGCCCGGGTGGTGATGTTGCGCAGCGGCTCGGGGGGCCAGGGGATCGTGCGGCGGTTCACGAAAAATACATCCGTCAATTCGGTTTTGCGATCTAAAACCAAATCCGTAATCGTCCGGCCGTTGAGGTGTGTGAGGCTGACCCCGTGACCGACACAGCCCAGGCTGTAAACGATCTTGTCGTTGCCCGCATATCCCAGAGCCGGCGCCATATCCAAAGCCACCGAAACCGGCCCGCCCCATTCGTAGGTGAAACGGATATCATTCAAGACCGGGAAAATAGCGCGCACATCGTCCTTTAGGCCCTCAAAAGTGACTGGGTTTGCGTCCCGAGTCATATCCTCGCCGTAGCTCAAGGAGACGTCACGGCCGCCCATCAGGAGCCGGTTGTCGGCCGTCAACCGGCAATAATGGACCAGATTGCGGGCGTCCTCGATTCCCTGGCGCTGTTGCCAGCCGATCGCCTGGAGGTGTTCTTCACGCAGCGGTTCGGTCAGGACGATGTGGGTCCAGACCGGCACTTGTTTGTTTTTGGTGGCCTGAAAAAAATGCGACCAGGCGTTGGTTGCCAATACAACCCGGTCGGCGGCCACGCTGCCGGTGGGTGTCTTCAGCCGGATGCGGCCGTTGGCGCGGGCAATCTCCATGACCGGCGTGCGCTCGAAGATTTTAACCCCCATGGGGGCAATGGTCTCCTTCCAACTCCAGCCCAGCTTGGCCGGATTGAGGATCCCGCAACGCGGCTCCCACCATGCCCCCAGATACTGGGGGCTTCGCACCTGCGCCTGGATCTGGTCCTGGTCCAGCCATTCGATCCCCTCCAGGCCGAGTTTGTGCGCCAGCTCGATTTCATGCAAAATCCGTTGGCAATACTTTTCGGAGGTGGCCACGCGCAAAAAACCGGGATGCTCGTAATCGCAGTCCAGATTGAGTTCCGCCACCAGATCCCGCAGGGTATCCACGGCCCGCTCCATATAGAGCTGGGCCTCCTTGGCCTTGGCCTTACCGAAGCGTAGCGCCGTAATGCTCAACGTGAGCCCGAACAGGGTCATATTGAATCCCCCGTTGCGCCCGCTGGCGCCATAGCCGATAACCTCACCTTCCAATAGGGCCACCCGCGTGCCGGGAGCCTCGCACATCAGGTGATAGGCTGTGGAAAGCCCGGTAAAACCGCCGCCCACGATTGCGACATCGACGGTCAAGTCGCCCTGCAGGGGATCGTTGGGAACATAATCGCGGGTGGTCAGCCAGAAGCTTTTGTCTGTAAAGTCTTGGGCTGTCATTGTTTCACCTCAGCCGAAAGTGAGATTATTGGGGTCAAACCTTGATCATTGATTAACCCACCTCTAACCTATTTGCTTTATTGATTTATTTTAATCTCGAATTCCAAAAGACTTCGGATCTTCATGCCGAAAGCAAAAAACCCCACATCTTTTCTGAAAAGAAACGGGGTTTTCATTTTCAATCCATGGCAGCCTCAATAAAGGTTGTCTGGTTCATTTAATTTTTTCTATGATTTTGTGCTCTACGAGATGGATTTAAGCTTCTATCATTATTAAGAAAAATTGCAAGAATAATTATCGGCAAGGTCCGCGGCGCTATTCTGCTCATTATTTGTGTAAGGATACTGGGCGGCTATTTGCAATTCAGTAGTTGATGCAGGAAATGGGGTCAAAAAGAGTGTCATTAGAAATAGAAAGCCAGGTGCGTCTATTTTTTTGAGGAAATAATGACATACCTGCTGGTTACGCCGATTATTTTTTTCTTTTGCATCGCCGCTACCACACCCGCATTGAAACGCTCCGAGGAGAGTGGCGCTTGCATAATATGCGTACGTTGCCACCCGCTTTTCTTAATAATATGGAGATAATCATCGATCATTATCGAATTGCCCGTCATTTCATTCCTGGCAGGGGTGCTCTGGAAATCGCGCCAGTCTGCATTGACAAATGCCATCTGTGTGCTCTTCTTGGCGTTTTGATGCGCCAGAACAAAAAAGCGTTCCAGAAATTCCAGATATTTTTCTTTTGAAAAGCCGGATATACCCTCTTGGTCATAATTGTCTGATTGTTTTTTATAATAAGGAGGATCGAATATAATCAGGTCCGGTTTGGTTTTACCTTTCACAGGCCATTTCAGATCGTTTAAATCCCAGAAATGAGGTTCGATTTCCGGGCGTGTATCCGGACGATCATCCATGTCAAAGCTCCAACACTTCCGGTTAAACGCCAGACAAGTATCCGCTACCACCCCGCCGCCGGCCATGGGATCAAAGACAAGATCACCCTGATCGGAAAAATAATAGAGGATATGCGCGATCATTTGGGCCGGGATGCGACCCGGCCAATCGTCTCCGAACCGTTTGTCACAATCATTGCAGTTCCATACATCCCATGCCCATAAACCCCATTTAAGCGCCTTGAATCTTTGAAGATCGTCTTCTCCTTCCAACGCAATAGCCCAGACAAGGGGTTCCGGCCATCCATGCTTTTCAGCCACCTGAGGAACCGTAAAACCTTTTTTTAAATCGGTATTTGGCGGATTTGGCCACATGGCCGAATCCGCCAAATGGTCGCGTATCGTTTCCCTGGACTCCGCCAACCTCTTCGCAATTCGTTCCTGGGGAATCATCAAAAGCTTCATGCGGAAGATCTTGAGATCAAGATCTTCTTGGAAGGCCGCTCTAAGGTCGGCAGTATAACGATCAACTGTTCGTCTGGATCGTCCGACCGCCCGACCAATCTCATAGGAAGTCAAAAGCGGGTTATTTTGATATGCTCGACGGGCAGTGTTTCTTGCCTCTTCTTCGGATAACTGGAGAGGGCCGATCGCCTTTTTAGCCGCATAAAGGAGGGGGTCCAAACCATCCAGCGTTATAATGTGGACCGGTAATTCGGTTTCGCCGATCTCCTTGTAAGCGTGGTACCGGTGGGCGCCGTCGAGGATGCGGTATTTATCGCCATCTTGCGGATGAACCTGTACCTCGACGGGCTCGATCTCAAAACCGTCGCGCATGTTTTCGGCAAACATGGAGACGCGTCTTGGGTCGACCCTGGCCCTGGGGTATATTTCCTCATCCAGGATAATTTGGGTAATGGGAATGGTGCGGGTTTCTTTTGTCATGAAATTCTCCTATTATGAAAAATCATTTATCTTTTGTCCAAAATCAATGTCCATTGCTAGCCTGTGAGATCCATCTCCCATATTCTGATCACAAATTATCTAAGCAAACATCATGCCATTGCATAACATATTGATTATTAAAATATTCCCACAAATCCATTGGGTTTTTTGCACAATAAAGTGTGCATGATGCCCAGAATTCTGTGCATCATACATATTTTAGCAATTTGCCTGTGCGGTGAGGTAAATATTATCCGTCACCGAATTTGGGGGCGATGGTACTTGGCCTACCACATCAAAATGACATATTTCTTGCGTACATTAGGGAACGGTTGATCGCTCAAGTCAAGCCCAGTGCTTATCAGGAAGCGGCTAACTATCTGCGCAAGGCGGCAAAAGTCATGACCAGTCAGAAAAAACAAGCAGAATGGGAACGATACCTGGAAGGTTTGAGAGAAAAACACATCCGCAAACGGCGGCTAATGGAAATCCTGGATAGCCTGGACGGCAAGCCGATCATAAAGAAGAGGCGCTAAACCTTCGGCTGCTCCAGAAAAACACAAAGCGGGCAGATATATGTAAATCCGAGTGTTCCTTACATTACGGACAATTTCCGGCTGATGGCCTCAATTTGAGAGCCGGTCGCAGATGTATCTTTCCACCTTTCAATCCGAGTTGTGCGAAGTACGAGACGTCAGGCAATATGCGGTCCCGGCATCATTATTGACATTCAAGCGATTTTTTGAAATATTTCTTTTTACTTGAAGCAAATTCCGATTCATCCAATTATTCTTCCTTAAGCCATCTTCACTTGCCGTAGCAGTGGAGCTCGGGGACAAAGAATGCAACCTTGAACCCGTGAACGGTTACCATATGCCGACTAATCTACCCCCTCAATACTTTGAAGTTGAAAGGCGCTACCGGGAAGCCAAGATCCCTGAAGCCAAGGTCGAATTTCTGGAAGAAATGCTTACGATCGTGCCCAAGCATAAGGGTACTGATAAATTACGGGCCGGCTTGCGTCAAAAATTATCCAAGTTCAAATCCCAATCCCAAAAGAAAAAAGGAGCCTCCAGGCATGAATCCGCCTACTCAGTCCGCCGTGAAGGCGCTGCCCAGGTGGTGATCATCGGTCCACCCAACACTGGAAAATCTTCGTTGCTGGATACCCTTACCAATGCCGATCCCGAGGTTGCCGATTTTCCGCACTCAACCTGGAAACCGCTTCCGGGAATGGCCCCGTATGAAAACATTCAGTTTCAGCTTATCGACACCCCGCCCCTCACCGGAGATTACATTGATCCGCTCATGGGTGACTTGATCCGCCGGGCCGATATCATCGTCATTGTTTTGGATCTTCACGGCCCTATTCTCGATCAATATGAAAAGACCCTTCTGTTGCTGAAGGATCTGCGTATTTTCCCGGAAAGTCAGCCGGTCGATGAGGATTTGGGCAAACCGCCTTTCCTGAAAAAAATCCTCGTCCTGGTTAACAAGGTCGATAATGCCAGAGATGAAGAGGATTATGATATCTTTGTGGAACTTGTTGAACTAACGCTTCCCAGTGTAGGGGTCTCCATTTCAAACCGACGCAACCTCGATGGTTTCTTGAAGGCGTTGTATACCCTGTCTCAAATCATCCGGATTTACACCAAACCGGCCGGCAAGGAGCCGGATTTGAGCACGCCGTTTGTTCTGCCCAAAGACAGCACGCTGGATGACTTGGCCTTACAAATTCACAGAGACTTTACGGACCAACTGAAATATGCCAAAATTTGGGGCAAAAATGTGTTTGACGGGCAGATGGTTCAGCGGGACTATGTCCTTCAGGAAGGGGATATAGTAGAAATTCACATTTAAGACCTGAATCTTGCACGAAAATTGATGAGAATATTTACGTTGCGTAATTAAAGCGGGTTTATGCAAAATTCAGGTAAGAATAAGGGGCAGGTCTGCCAGGGTAAAACCCGATGCGAGTCCTCCTGATTCAACCACCGATTGAGGATTTTTATACGACCGCCATCCGACTCTATCCGTTGGGATTGCTGTATGTGGCACGCCTTTTTCAAGCGTGGCACTGCCAGGTCAAGATCCTGGACTGTCTGCAACCTCTAGCAAAGAAACAGATACCCATTCCTGCGGACTTCCATTATCTAAAGAACCATTTTGAAAAGAATCCTTTTCTCTTTAAGGGTTACTACCGCTTCGGCTGGCCTGAAGAAGCGATTCTTGATGCCATTGACGCCTATGCACCGGATTTAATCGGTATCTCCTCCCAATTTACGGCCTATTACGAAAGTGTTGCCCGATTGGTGCATTGTATCCGTACCCGCCGGCAAACGCCGCTTTTCATCGGCGGAAACCATGCCACCGTATTTGCACCCTGCATCCGTCGTAAAACACCTGCTATCGATACCGTCTTAACCGGTCCGGCCGAAAATTCATGGCCGGATTTTTTGGCTTCCCACATGCGAAATTCAGCCTCCCTGACCGAACCCATCGACTGGCGGCGGCTGCGCCCTGCCCATGGCTTATTAAACGGAGCGGGTTATCGCATGGGCAAGAAGAATTATATCTCCCTCACTGCCAGCCGGGGTTGTCCGTACGCATGTGACTTTTGCAGTGTGCAGACCATGTTTGGACATAAAATCGAATATCGGACGATTGAAGATATCCTGCTTGAAATGCGTTCGGCTTATCTTCAAAAAAATGTCCGCATTTTTAACTTTGAAGATGACAACCTGGGATTCGATCGCAATTGGTTTATCGACTTCCTTAATGCCGTTGCCGCCGACACAACCCTGCGGGACATCGAATTGACGGCCATGAACGGGATTTGTTATGCGCATTTGGATCCGGATATACTGCATTTGATGCCGCGCGCCGGATTCAAGCGGATTAACCTTTCCCTTGTAACACAGGATGTGAATTTGCAGCATCAACACCGCAGACCGTCATTTAGCGGTGATCTGGAAGAAATTGTGCGCACGGCCCGGCGGCTCGGCCTCTTCGTCACCATCTACATCATCATCGGATTGCCGGATCAGACCTATCATGAAATAAAGGAAAGTATTGATTATCTCTTGAGCCTTGGCGTTTTGGTGGGTCCCTCTGTTTTTTACCTGCCCCCCGGCAGTCAGCTTTTTAAAACCCTCGCTGTGCCCGAGACCATCCGCAACAACTGGAATCTATATCGCTCGTCAGCTTTTGCGGTGGAAACAGCACATTTGACACGTACGGATTTGATTGAACTTTTTGCTTATACCCGCAGGCGCAATCTGGAAAATAAATAGGCGTTCACAGGTTCAGAGTTCACCGTTCAGGGTTACTTTTCTTTCATTATGTATTCTTGGTTCAATGTCACGTGAAACTCAATCTGGAATTCGGTGTAAAACCGTTTAGAACCTATGAATCAACGATTCAGATTTTCGGGGAACCCTGAACCTCTGAGCCTGTGAACGATCATTAAAATAAAAGCCGGCCATATTGAATTTTTACCGGATATAGAGTAGATGGAAAAGAGATGTCTATCGGTATCAGTCATTGAACAATGAAGAGCGAGAAAAAAATATTACTGGTTGCCCTCGGTGGGAATGCCCTTATCCGTAACGGACAGACAGGCACCATCGAAGAGCAGTTTGAGAATCTGAAATTGCCGATCAGTCAAATCGCACGGCTGTCCCAACAGTATAGGATTATCATTACCCATGGCAACGGCCCCCAGGTCGGAAACCTTTTGCTCCAGCAAGAATCCTGCAACGGTGTGCCGAAATTGCCTCTTGAAATCCTGGTGGCGCAGACTCAGGGTCAGATCGGCTATATGATCGAATCGACTTTAGACAGCGAGTTGATGAAGTTGGGCCAAGACACAAAAAAGCTATTTGTCAGTCTTCTGAGTTATGTGGTTGTGGATGAAAACGATCCGGCTTTTCATGATCCAACCAAACCGGTTGGCCCAGCCTTCACTTCCGCAAAAGCGCATAAGCTACCCTATCCGACCCAAAATACCGCGAACGGTCACCGGCGCGTCGTTGCTTCACCCAAACCGATTACATACGTGATCGGATAAGACGTACCCGTTCTTAGCGAAAATATATATAATATA
>CAZHAH010000248.1:0-7414 GCA_964530095.1 uncultured Desulfobacteraceae bacterium
TCAGTTTTTTAATAATACCTGTATATTGAACGGTTCCTGAATTATTGCTGAAATAAGGGATTTGCGGCAATTGATGGCTGTAGACCTTTTTTTTGACCTTTTCCGGGAATTGACCTTGTTGCGACGCGCCGGCGGGACTGTCTTTGGAACGCGTTTCCAGTCAGGCTTGTAAGGAAGTTAGACGAAAAGTTTTTTTGGGGTTTGTGACCATTTTGTGACCGGCTGCCTAAAAACTACCCGTTCTGAAAGATCGCCCATATGAGCAATAAAAAAAATCGAAGATTGGAAGGGCCAAGTCGCCAAAGAGAAATCCATTTTCGTTGCAACAAAGGTTAAAAGCATTCACCCGGTTGTCGACGCAATTGTAAAAAATCTTTGCGAAATCGATCTAATTCAATATGTAAGGGTATCGCAAGAAGACGTACAAGCTTCCAACGAAATAAAAATCAAAGGGCGTATGAAAATACCCGTATCAACCACCGATCTCCCTTCAGTGGTAGGGGTTCATTTAATATTGGACTTTTCCCCCAACACGATCCAGTTTTTTGAGATAACCTCAGCAGTAAAGGGATATGGTGGAAAAATAGTTCAAGCTGTGATGACCGCATTACCCGATGAATGGGAAGCTTGTGTGGTTATGGATTGGAGCGATGGATTTTGGGACAAAATGGCGGAAAAATACGATAGGATTGTGACACTGTGATGGAAATCAAATTAAATTAGACGCTGATTATCCGGTGATAAATCAACCTTCTCGGATGATGGTTCCGGATTTGCAAGCCGTTAAATTCGCTCTCTGAGACCTTTTTCAGTTTTGCCAGCGCTTTGGTCTAGGATTTATTCAGATTATGTTGAATTGAGGCATCCTGGACCTCTTTGCAAGTGGACAGCAGTAATGGCAGGTCATTGGTGTAAAAAGACCGCCATTCCAATGGTTTAGGGAGATTATTAAAGATTTCGTCAACCTGTTCCATAAATTTATGGAACAATTTCCTTGACTGAGAGGATACCTTTGACCCTCTATCTTGGCTACTCCTCACAGAATCAAGTTTCCCTAATAATGTCCTTACCCGATCAATCGGATTCTTACCCAATGAACCATATTCTTTATCCGCGATCAGTTCCGCATCCACGAAGTCCACAACAGTTTCAATCGTCTCAAAAACAGTGAGATTTTCGCGCTGAATATTTTCCGCAGCGGACTTTCGCCGTGCCCCGATGTCGTCAACCTCTACAATTCGGACCCGTATGTTCTGCATATCGGTATGCTCCCGGATGGCCCGAAACCGGCTTTCCCCGGAAATTAGTTCGTATCGATTCCCAACGGATCGGACGAGAATCGGCGAAATTAAACCATCCCGATGTATACTCGATGCGAGTTCCTTCAGTTTGTATGCCTAAAAAATCTTGCGATGTTGAATACGTCCCTGAACTCCACACATTGACGGTTTTTACTGGCACATATTCAGAAACTGAGGCATGGCTGAAAACGCCGTTTTTTTATTATCAGAACCCTCAGGCCGTTATCTGACTCCATACAACAATTATTATTTTTTTCTTGACAATGACACCAAAAGTGTATAGTATTGATGTCATGAATAACAAAAGTCAAAGATTCACACTCGATGAGATTTGCGCATTGGTTGAAATGAACAAGCGTAAAGTAAGGTTTTACATCCAAAAGGGATTGGTGGATCGGCCGGAAGGGATCGGCAAAGGTGCTTTTTATACGCATAGGCATTTAGAGCAACTGCTCTCCATTCGGAAATGGAAAGATGCCGGGCTTTCTCTTGATCGCATCCAGGAAATTTTGGGCGGCGAAAAGAATGCCTATCATAGCAACAAACCCATTCCGCCGCCATTGTTAAAAAAGCGCGGTTCGGTCGAAGTATGGAGCCATCTGCATATTGACGAAGGTGTTGAACTCCACATTGAACCCCATCGGGCGGGGCTTAGTCCTGACCAGATTCGTGTCCTGTTCCGAGAGGTAATGAACTTGTACAGAAAAATGAGAGAGGAGCAATACGAGCATGTTTAGAGGAATGACCGCACCGGTTCTGGAGCCCGTCGGGGTGGCCCGGGTCGCCCTTCAGTCCGTAAATGTTGAAGCCATCCTCGAAAACCTCTTATGTGAAGTAACCGTACGACAGGTTTATCGCAATCTGGAAAGAATCAACATCGAAGCCGTCTATACATTTCCACTGCACCTCAGCGCCGTCTTGCTGGATATGAGCATTAAAACGCAAACCAAAGAACTCAAAGGAATTGTGATCGAAAAAACTGAAGCGGAAGACAAGTATGAAGATGCCATCACTGAAGGCGACACGGTCATCATGCTGGAGCAGATTGAGCCCGGCCTTTACAGCATGAATGTCGGCAATCTTCAGCCCGAGGATGAAATCGAGATATCCATCACCTATGCCGAGCTTTTCAGATGGCATGATAATCGCCTAAGATTTTTCCTGCCCACAACCATCGCCCCGCGTTACGGCGATCCTGAAAACGTCGATGTTCAGCCGCACCAGACGCCGGAATACGATTTGACGGCCGACAACCCGTTTGCCATCACCATATCGGTTTTCGGTGAATTGGCGGATTCGTCCTTCCAAAGTCCCTCTCACCGGCTTGATGTAGAAAAACAAGGTGGCAGGACCGTGATTTCGCTTAAAAAGGGCGCAGCCTTGATGGACCGGGATTTTGTCCTCAATATTTTCATGGAAACCGAGGAAAAAAACTTTGCCCTCCTGGACAGAGATGGCGACGGCCATATCGCGCTGGCATCTTTTTATCCCAAATTCCCGGACGTATCGGTGAAAGAGCCCAGGTGCATCACGATTATCGTTGATTGCTCCGGATCAATGGGCGGCGATTCCATTGCGCAGGCCCGTAAAGCGCTTTTCGAAATTTTCGAACTCCTGCGCCCTGAAGACACATTCAATGTTATCCGTTTCGGGAGTTCCCATAAAAAGCTGTTCCCGGCTCCGGTGCCGGCTGATGTCAGCAACCTTAATAAGGCGAAAAACCTTTTGGAAATTTTGGATGCGGACATGGGCGGAACCGAAATCGGACAAGCCGTTGCTGCCGCCCTCAAAAGCGGATTGCCGCAAAGCCTTGCGAAAGAGGTGCTGCTGATTACAGACGGTGAGGTGTGGGATTGGGAAAAAGTAACGACCATGGCGGCCAAATCCGGTATCAGATTTTTCACAGTGGGTGTGGGTAGTTCGGTGTCGGAGGCTTTTGTGCAGACGCTGGCCGATGTCACCGGGGGGGCTTGTGAGCTGGTATCGCCGCACGAGGACATGGGTGAAAAGATTGTACGGCATTTCAAGCGAATCTACTTTCCCAGGGCTGGGAAGGTAAAGATCCTCTGGCCCAGTGAACCGGATAACATCTTTCCGGCACAAATAGGCTCCATTTACGATGGCGATACTCTGCACGTTTTCGGCCGATTCAAGGAAACCCCAAAAGGCGATGTTGTTCTGACGGCAAATTTGGAAGACGGAAAAGCATATACTCAAAGGCTATCGCTACGAAAAACCGCATGTTTTGAAAAAGCGACTGATCGGACGGGAACGGCCGCACGTGTGGCGGCAGGCCGTGAGCTTAGAACCCTGAACGATTCTGAAAAAATAGCGGCCTTTGCTGTGCAATATCAGCTCATGAGTCCGCACACCAATTACCTGGCCATAGATGTGAAAGCCGACAGGGAAAAGGCAAAAGATTTACCGGCCCTCCAAAAGACGCCCCAGATGCTGGCGGCAGGATGGGGGGGAACCGGAAGGGTGCGCGACGAAACGATCATGTATTCCATTGAAGAGCCAAGGTTTTCGACGCGTTTAGCTTCAGCACCTTCCGAACCGATTGTGCAATACAGTACCAGAAGTATTGAGGAGATCAAACAGAGATATCTCGATAATTTCATTAACAGCTTAAACGCGCTTCACGCAGGGCTCTTCACACCCACACTCACATTATCGTCGATCAAAGATTTGGCATCCCACGGTGCCCCGGAGGATATAATAGATAAATTGATTGAAATTCAGGAATCGGGTCTGGACGAGCGGATCATTGTGGTAGTTTTCCTCTATCAGCTGTCGCAATCAAAACAATTTAACAGGCAAATGTCCCGAGCGTTGAAACGAACAATTGCCAAGGCTTACAAACAAGTCCATACGTTGCAAAAGGAGCTGATCAGGAAAATTCAGAGAATCATTCTTTCAATGCATATCGCTTAACGATGGAGAGGGAGACAGTTTCACGAAGAATACGTCTATTTGAGCTGGAAGCAGAAGCAAATGCATATTTTCTAAAGATGATAAATGTCCAAATATCGCCGACACCTAACTAATGTATATTATTGAATTATGTTAATTGTTAGTCTGTGTTGGTAATGCAATACTATCAATATTAGTTTTAAATAGTAAAGCAATCCTGTCGGGGAAAGCTGCGGAGGCCATCAAATGTTGGATGATATTTTCAAATTAAGCAGAAACGTCTTAAAAACTTTTAACACGCCTTCCAGGCGATATTTCTATATTGATAACACCTATACCTTTGAAATCGGAGGTCGGAAAAAAAACTTTAAACAGATAAAAGATATCCAAAATCCTTTCTTGCAGTTGACGACATAGAAACGGGGATCGGCAGCAAAATCCCCTTATGGTTGTTCGGGTTTTTGTATTAAGTCTCCTGACAGCTACGATTTATAAAAACATGAATTTTTTTCGCTTCCTTTTGACCTTATCTGACAAAAGGGTGTGGTACACAGGATGAAACAAACCGATTCTGTCTTCCGACAACCGGGAATTGGTTAGCGGAAACTGGAAACGATTGGCGGATGTATCATGGGTAAACAATTTTATGCGCATAGCCTAGAGGATAAACCTCAGGAAAAATGGCAGCTGCTGGAAGATCATTTGGAAGCTGTCGCTAAAATGTCCGCTGACTTCGCACGCCCGTTTGGTGGCGAAAGTTGGGCGCGTCTCGCAGGATTGTGGCATGACGCAATTAAATTCTTTAAGTAGATCATTATCCAACTATCCCTTTCTTACACTTTGTTAACATTTAAAAAGGAGGTTATATAATGCCAGAACACTATCCAGTGTCGTTTGAAATTGCCGGTCCTGCAGCTATGTTCACACGGCCGGATACTGGATCAACACCTATTTCCTATCCTGTTCCCACCCTCTCCGCCGCTAAAGGGATGTTCGATGCGGTTTTGTGGCGGCCACATGTTTACGTTCACCCGACCAGAATCGAGATTTGCAGGCCCATCCGGTATGAGCGATACGTGACAAACTATGGAGGGCCACTCCGCAAACAGGATCAGATCAAGAAGAATAACAACTACCAACTGATCGCCACCATACTCGTGGACGTGTGTTATCGGATCCACGGCGAAGTCCGGATGAAACAAATGAGTACGCGTGGCAAGGGACTATCACAATTGCGTCCCCGTCGTGGGCAGGACTGGCGTTCTCGGTTTAAGGCACTTTTCGATGATCGATTGGGGCGCGGCCAAACATTCTACACACCATGTCTGGGCTGGAAGGAGTTTGTGCCGAGTTACTTTGGGCAGTTTCGGGAAAGTACAAGACGGGAAACAAGTGTTGAAGACATAGGCATTCCCTCATTCTTGCGCTCCATGTGGGAAAATCGCAAGCTGAAACCTGAATTCGTTCAGGATTGGCGAATCGTGAAAGGCATGATGTCCTATATACATCAAACTCCAACGGAGGAAGAATTCTATGCTGAATGAAATATGGCAATTACGGCAGTCTCTTGATAAAATGGAGATCAAAATAGACCTTCGGCATCCCCTCATCAAGCCATTGCCCAAATCCGAAAAAAACCTACTGCGAATTCGTCTCAACGAAGACGGCAGTGTGGTTTGCGTTGAAGAGATTGCTGCCGAGGAGCGAAGCGGAATAAGGAGAATCGTACAGACAAGCGATGGGAGTTTCCCAGTTCTCAAAGTCAATAAGCCGTTCCTTGATCTCCCCGCTGATTCAACAATTTGGGATCATTTGCGGAAAACAAGGTTAGAAAGCGAAAAAATCGAACTTATTGATACAGCTTTTAAGAATGGTACCAAAAGAACATGGAACGATGCCGGCTGGAAATGGAACAACTCCCTTGAAAAGGCCAAACTGATCGAGATGAGATTGAACAACGGTAACCAAGCTCAGAACATAGTTGGCCTTTCGCAGCGTTTGCAGAAAGCTTTGCGGAAAGAGAAAGCGTTCATTGTGCAAACCGGAGTGGTTGCTCTTGCACAACTTGGAACTGGGCATCTTGGCGCACTTAGGACCATGCAAGAATTGCTTGTCGGGAAAGGAAAGGATAACCGAGGTTGTGACAAGAAGATATCAGTCTTGCTTGTTCTTGAATTAAACAAAGACGTATCAATCTACCAAAGCCATCAGTGGCGGGGTGTCGCTGAGGTCCTGCCTACCAATCTCTCTGCTACTCCAAGAGGCCATCAACACCGCGCTGAGATCTCTGCATTCGGTGGCGCTGGTGATCTACTTGAGGAGCCGTTTCCACAAATCAAGCTGCCTGTTCTGAATTCCTATTTTCCATTGATATCAATGGCAAGCGACGCTGACAAAGCAAAGTGCAACCAACGCTATGGGCTGACAGAGTATACAGTGTGTCCCGTGACTTCACTGGAGAGTCAGCGCATTCACGGCGCGCTGGGATGGCTCTTAAAACGCGAAGAAGGGACGACATGGCGGGGTGTTGCCAGTGGCAAATTTGAAGTGGGCCCTCGGACTCATAAGAAGAGAGAGAAGCGAGACCTCCTAATAGTCTTTGTTGATGAGAAGCCGGATGTGGACGCCAAGACGGCGAGCTATTTTGGGTCTGGCGCTGAGATTACTAAAGCCAAATTTGAAGTCGACGCTAGGATCGTTTGTGAGGCTCTTGAAGCTGTCATACGCGAGCATCCGAAATCTAAGTTAAAACTATTCTTGATTCGAAAGGCCTCGGATGGTCAAGCCCAGATAGCCTTGGCTGAATCGCCGTCTGTGAAGGATGTGCTGGAAGCATCAACGTGCTGGCAGCGGGCCGTGCGCGAAAACATTCCACATATCACTATGTATCTACCTCCGATAACCAGAAATGACCTGACGCTTTCTGCGGTTCAGGACGCACGGCCTCTGGCACCCTATCCCGATCAGGTCGTTCGACTTTTGTCGCATCAGTGGGTTCGGAATGGTTCTTCGCCAAGAGACGCAAGCGGCAAACTGCAAAAAGCCAATCAGGAAATAGTAGGGCCTGGGCTGGCAGATGTGCTTGCTCTGATGCTGAGGATGGAAGGGAAGTGGGAGCCGGCAGCAAGGGGGATGCTTAATTTGCTCATTCGTAGAGTTGCACCGTTATTGATCGGTGTTTTTGGAGCCCAACACGCATA
>CAZHAH010000249.1:0-7397 GCA_964530095.1 uncultured Desulfobacteraceae bacterium
CCAGAAATCGCCATATTTCGGCCGTTTCTACCCAACCGGCCACGAAGTTGGGTTAGGATAAATCCCAAATTCTCAGCGGAAAGTTATGCTAAGCATATCCCGCTTAAAGACGAGGCCTATAAAAAGCTCCTTATTAACGGTATGCGTAAGGCGGGCTTGCCTGAATGACCTACATAACGATTTCGACATCCTCGCGATCTAAAGCAACGTGGGTTAAATTTGTGATACCCATCGAATCCAAGGAAGGCCTCACCCCATTTTTCGAAAAGCGCAAACCGGTGCGGCAAGGGAAATAGATAGAATGGGGTAACCTTGATTTATGATTAAAAATTTAAGCGCTCATTTGTTTTAATGCTATCGCCTCGTTCCTATACTGTCGAATTATACATTTGTCCATGATTCCCGGCCTATGCTGTTTTTGAGTCTTTCGATGTCGGTTTCGCTGACGCCACATTTGTTAAAGTGGGATTGCCACTGCGCTGCCTCATATTGTAGGATTGTGATGATTTGCCGAGCTTGATCTGGTTGCAGATCAAAATAGAGACTCGAGGCCATTGCGTTTTCAAAGGTTGCCTCCTTATTCCCACCCGGCCCTATGGCGCAACCTAAATAACGGCTTTCACCTACCACCGCAGCGGGTACGACATCATACAAGGGCGAGAGTTTCCATTTCTGTTTTCCCGCGTATAGAAAGCCGTGGTTTCGGTAGTGGTCATCATTGTTGTATACTATGATATTAAACACCATGCGCTTATACAGTTCTTCTTTGTCTTTTTTAGGGTCTTTGGACAATCCGGTAATGGCATCACACAACTGTCGGTAGGTGAAGGTTCTGAAATCGGATTCATGCACTCCGGTGGCAGTGAGTGCGGAAATAATTGGAATCGGCTCTTCCATTTGGGTTTTGTTGTTATAGCGGCGATCAAATCTTTGAATCAGAAAAACATCCCGCTCTAGTACACGGGCTTTATCCAAGGCTGGAACATTGAGACCGCACTTTTTTGCCAACGTCATGGTTGCGTACTCAATCAGCGGTTCGTTGCGCCGGTCATGAGAGACGGAAAATTTAGCAATATAGGGGTTGTCATTCCAGTTTACAGTGGTTTTGGGCCGTGTCCCGCCCAACGAGGGACCGTATTGGAGGAAATCTTTGAGATCTTCAGCGTCTTCGTCTTTCATGGCACTGTAAATGGCGCTGGCGGCTTTTCCCAGATCAAACCGTTTTTGGCTTAATGCAACAAAACCTTGAGGAGTATAGCTTTTCGGACCCTGAGAGGGATCATCTCCGAAGGCCAGCGCTCCGGCACGGTCACAACTGGTTGCGAGGATATAATCCAGTTCATCTGCGTTGTAAAGCCGTTTGTCGATCAGGTAACGGCCCCATTGATCCGCTCCGGCATCGCGTATTCCATTAAAAATCTCAAAGCCATCCGGTGTGTGAAATTCCCCCGAACCGAGGGGAAGCTGAACAGGATCAAGGCTTACCGCCTCGGAGCCTTCAAGATATTTTTTACCATAAGCGAACACGCTGTAAGACTGGCGGCCCTGGGGAAAATGCTTCAAGCGGCCTGCGGGTGCCCATTTGCCTTTGAGGAAAATAAAAACTGTTACCGCCGCTTCCATTAGAAATCGAGCTCACTATCTGAAAACACCCGCCGAGATGGTTTCCCGAGTGCATTGCGAGCCTCCAGCCTGGCGGCCCGGTAATCACGCTCCGGTGCCAAAAAGGCATTCAATCCCTCCAGCAGGCCCAGTAGATCCAACACCTGAACAAGAGCACCCAGCGTGACGGTGGGATCTCCTTTTTCAATTTTTGAGATAATCCGCGGAGTTACCCCGATGCGAGCGGCCAGTTCATAGACACCTATTCGGCGTCGCTTTCGAGCGATTTGAATGTTGCGGCCCAGGGATTTGAGTTCTTTTTCTGCGTTCAGACTTAGAGCTCTTTGGGCCCAGGAGCGTCGTTTTTTCACCATTTTGAATGTCTTATAAAGCCTATTTTTTTTTAAATTATATGCTTTTTAATACTTATTTTAAATACATAAGTCAAGCACTATTTTAATATATATAGTTTTTTAAAGAATATTTTATAAAAATATAAGTCTTATAAATCATATTTTATACATATTAACCTTTTAAAAGCAATCACTTTGCAGGACGGTGTCAAAAAATAGATTTTGTTGCTGATATTTGCTGATTGATATATTCGCATATTTCCAATATGTGTTTATATATGCGGACAACGCATGATATCGCCCAAATTAAGGAGGAAAACATGCCGCAACGAAGTCATCAAATGACCAAAGGTCCTGAGAGAGCACCTCACCGATCGGTATTGCGTGCCGATGGATTCACCGATTGGGAGTTGGAGCGCCCCATTATCGGTATCGCCAATTCTTTTAACGAAATCATACCGGGCCATATCCATCTGGACAAGCTGGTAGAGTCTGTTAAAGCCGGCGTTTATGCCGCCGGCGGGACCCCGATGGTCTTTAATACCATCGGGGTCTGTGACGGAATCGCCATGAACCATGTGGGGATGAAATATTCGCTGCCCAGCCGGGAACTGATTGCCGATTCCATCGAAATCATGGCCATGGCCCACCCTTTTGACGGCATGATCCTTCTGGCTTCGTGTGATAAGATCATTCCCGGAATGCTGATTGCGGCCACCCGCTTAAATATTCCGTCTATATTTCTTTCCGGCGGTCCCATGCTGCCGGGCAAAGTTCACGGTCAGGACACGGGCCTGGACAAGGTTTTTGAAGCGGTTGGGCGTTATAAGAGCGGCAAGATCACGGCTGAAGAGCTGGATACCTATGAATGCCAGGCCTGCCCCGGGGCCGGTTCGTGTTCGGGCATGTTCACCGCCAACACCATGAATAATTTATCTGAAGCTCTCGGCATGTCCCTCCCTTTTAACGGGAGTGCTCCGGCTGTTTTTGCTGAAAGAATATGGCTGGCCAAGCAAACCGGATTCAAGGCCTTGGAACTGATCAAAAAAGGAATCAGGCCTCGCGATATTATGACCAAAGAGGCTTTTGAAAACGCAATCGCAGCGGATATGGCCCTCGGTGGCTCCACCAATACGGCGCTTCATCTACCCGCCATTGCCTATTATTCCGAGATCGATCTGACGCTCAAAGATTTTGGGCGCTTTACCGATATAATTCCTCACCTGACTTCCATGGCCCCGGTGGGACCCCATCATGTGGTCGATCTTTTTCATGCCGGAGGTATTCCGGCCATTTTCGCCGAATTAAGGCAAGCCCGGCTCATCCATGAAAACCCCATGACCGTATTCGGAGAACCGGTTGGGAAAATGCTTGACGCAATTGACGCTAAAATAAAAGATGCGGGCGTCATCCGCACCGTCGCCAACCCGGTACATAAGACCGGCGGGTTGGCCATCTTAACCGGGAATCTGGCTCCCGACGGTGCCATTGTGAAGCAGGCCGCTGTGGCGGATGAAATGCTCAGCCACTCCGGGCCGGCCCGGATTTTCGACTCCGAGGAAGACGCCTTCCAGGCGATCATGGAGGCCAAAGTTCAAAAGGGCGATGTAATTGTCATTCGCTATGAGGGGCCCAAAGGCGGCCCCGGCATGCAGGAAATGCTTTCACCGACTTCTGCCCTGGCCGGCATGGCAATGGACAAAGAGGTGGCCTTGATCACAGACGGAAGGTTCTCCGGAGCCAGCCGCGGTTCTTCTATCGGGCATGTGTCCCCTGAGGCCGCGGCCGGCGGGCCGATCGCCGCCGTGCGCGAAGGCGACATCATCGAAATAAATATTCCCCAAAAAACGCTCAACGTTCAGCTGTCGGAACAGGAAATTCAGACCAGGATCGCCGGGCTGCCCGCTTTTGAGCCCAAAATCAAAACAGGCTATCTGGCAAGATATGCCCAATTGGTTTCCAGCGCCGATATTGGGGCCGTTTTCCCACGCTGAGAATGCCGTATAACGCCAACTATGAAGAATGAAGTTTTTCGGCAAAAAGACCATTTATGAATGGACACTAACGAATAACCCACCAGTTGAGCCTTTCCGCTCAATTGGGGTATTAGGAGGAGACATGATGAAAGATCCCCTGTTTGAACCGATAAAAATCAATCAGCTCGAGCTAAAAAATCGAATCTGTCTGCCGGCCATGCATTTAAATATGGCCGTAAACCATGAAGTCACGGATCAGCTGGTCGATTTCTATGCCGAGAGAGCCAAAGGTGGTGTCGGAATCATTGCCGTCGGCTATGCGACGGTGGACCAAAATTCCGGTATGTCGACCAACATCGGCGCCCATAAAGATGAATTTATCCCGGGACTCAAACGCCTGGCCCAAGCCATACAAACAAACGGAGCCCGGGCTGCGGTCCAGATCAATCATGGCGGCCGCTACGTTCATTCCTTTTTCCTGGACGGAGAGCCGCCTGTAGCGCCCTCCGCCGTTGCCTCCCGATTGACGAGGGAGATGCCGCGCGAGCTAACCATCGATGAAATCAAAGAAATCATTAACAGCTTTGCCCAGGCCGCCCTGAGGGTCAAAAAAGCCGGATACGATGCCATCGAAGTTCTGAGCGGTACCGGATATTTGATCAGCGAATTCCTCTCGCCGCTTACCAATCAACGCAATGATGAATACGGCGGATCTTTTGAAAACCGAATGCGCTTCGGCCTGGAAATCATCCGCTCAATTCGTGAAACGGTGGGAGAAGCGTTTCCGATCCTCGTGCGCATGAACGGCAATGATCTTATGCCCGGCGGAAACGGACGCCAGGATTTGCTGACATATGCCCAGCGATTGGTGGAAGCCGGAGTCGACGCCTTAAGTATAAACGTGGGCTGGCATGAAGCCCGCGTGCCGCAAATCGTCACTTCGGTGCCCCGCGGGGTATTTGCATATTTGTCGCGGGGGATGAAAGAAATCATCAATGTGCCCGTCATCTCCGGCCACCGCATCAACGACCCCACAACCGCCCGTGAACTGATCGCAGACGGCATGTGCGACATGGTCGCCATGGGACGGCCCTTGATTGCCGATCCGTATCTGCCCCAAAAAGCCCAAAGCGGCCGCGAGCAGGTAATTCTCCATTGCATTGCCTGCGCCCAGGGCTGTTTTGATAACATCTTTAAGTTAAAACCGATCGAATGTCTGTGTAATCCCAAAGCCGGACGTGAAAAAGAAACCGCAGTTGAAAAAACGACCACCCCTAAAAATGTGATGGTTGTGGGTGGCGGTGCCGCAGGCATGAGTGCCGCCCTTTCTGCCGCTGAAAAGGGGCATCAGGTGACGTTATATGAAAAAAGCGATCGTCTCGGTGGTCAACTTTTTCTGGCTGCAGCCCCACCGGGGCGGGAAGAATTTGCGGAACTGGCGCGAGATTTGACGCATCAGATCGCCATTTCTCCCGTCCGCGTGATTTCAAATCAGTGTGTTGATAAAAATTTGGTTCAAAATGAAAAACCGGATGCGGTCATTTTAACCACGGGTGCCGTCCCGATTATACCGCCGATCCCGGGATCGGAGCTTCCCCACGTGGTTCAAGCCTGGGACGTGTTGCAGAATAAAGTCGCAACCGGCAAACGGGTTGTCATTATCGGCGGAGGCGCCGTGGGAGTCGAAACGGCCTTGTTACTTGGCGAAAAAGGGAGCCTTTCCGCAGAGGCGGTCAAATTTTTGCTGGTCAACCGGGCCGAGGAACCCCAAGACCTATATGAACTGGCCACCCGGGGAACCAAACAGATTGTTGTCATCGAGATGATCGAAAAATTCGGCAAAGACATCGGACGCACAACCCGCTGGGGAATCCTGCAGGAGTTGTCACGCAAAGGGGTCAAAACCAAAAGTACCACCAAGGCGCTCGAAATCACACCGACGGGTGTAAAAATCGAGAAAGACGATGCAATTGAAGAGATCCCGGCCGACAGTGTCGTTTTGGCGGTTGGCGCCAGCGCCCATAATCCGCTCCAGGAAGTCATTCAGGAAATAGGCATCCCCTGTCAGGTTGTGGGCGATGCCGTTCAGGTCGGTCTGGCCTTCGATGCCGTCCATCAAGGTTTTGCCGCCGGCCGGGAGATCTAGTTTGTGTCCGCATTTCTGAATTGGACACATTAACGTACCATTATGTTATCGTGGATGTGCACCAGTTTGAAACCATGGTAGGAAAAAATTGCGGTTTCTATCACAAAAGGGCGGTTAGCCGTGCGCTCTCATCTTGCGCCAGCCTTCTTCAGTAAAACGTTTTTCTCGGCCCAGGCCCCACTCTTTCATGGCCTCGTAGTAAGCAAGCACATCGGTTTTGGCAAGTTGTTGAATTTCATCACGTTCTTTATTTCTGCGTTCGGTATCATCCGGGGTAATTCCCACCCAGGTGGCATAGCCTTCGTCAAAAACCCGGTCGGCGATGATCTCTGAGGCAGAAATACCCATTGAGTCGGCATGCGTCCGGACTACATCCATGTCCAGCTCGAGTATCCAGTCATTATCCCAAACCCGGTGGTCACATTTCGTATCGACGTCCTCACTGCATTCGGGGCAATAAAGCGCTGCAACGGACGTTTCGTCTAAAACCATTTTTCCGAAGAAAATTTCAGCCGTTTGTTGGTTGCAAAAACATTTCTTTTTGTAGCTCTGACACATAGTGTTCCCCCTATGGAGATAATTTTTTTGTTGATAATTAATGAACTAAGGTTTTTTCTAATAAATTTTTACCAACTATTCATTGATTTAAGTCAAATCCGTGTATTTGTCTGCCTTCCCCTTTGCAAGCTCCACAGGATATCTTCTTGCGTTAACCGATATTTTTTCCTTTGCTGCTTTGATCGGATCAATACCGAATTTATCCGCAAGCACGGTTAAAAAGATCATGATATCTGCGATTTCATCCTTGACCCTATCAAGTTTTTCGGATTTTAAATTTCTGCTCTGGTCTTGGGTCAGCCATTGGAAGTGTTCGGCAATTTCCGCAACTTCTACACTTAGGGCCATTACCAAATTCTTAGGCGAGTGAAATTGTTCCCAATCCCGTTCTGCGTTAAATTTTCGTAGCATTTCAATTAGTTCATTCATAAATGATTTCCTGTAATTCCCTGATTTATCCTGTAAATATTTTCCCCGATGATATCTCAAAAATCGCGCTCAAAGCCGACCACCGAAATAAACTCGCTTTGGTTCGCAGTAAGTTGAGCGGCCGTATCGGCATCCTTTCCGGGCGGGGCAATCTGCTCTTCATACCCGTCCTCATCGACTTCCCATTCAATTAGCTTCATTTCGACTCCCTTCTACTTTTTTTTTTGCAATAATCACATAACGGCTGGTGACACCGAGTATTCTTTTCTTTTGCATGGCCGCCGCCACGTTGGGTTTGATCCGCTGGGACGACATGGGCGCCTGCAGCACATG
>CAZHAH010000250.1:0-7048 GCA_964530095.1 uncultured Desulfobacteraceae bacterium
GCCGGGCAGAACGATGTCTGCGTAGCGCGCGCTGGCGGTCATTACATTATCGATCAGTACGATCATCTCGCACAAGCTCTCGTCGGTCAAAAAGCGGTGGGTGCTTCCAATATCGGAATGTTGGTTCACCAGGGTGTTGCTGGCAAAGCTCCATAGGAACTTGATGGGTGTCTCAAGCCGCTGCTTTCTTTTTAGACCGTCACCTAAATCCGTGAAATTTTCATGATCGATGATCGCCTTGGTCCATAAAAAACAGGGGATAGAGGCCGTCACCGGATTTTGGTCCATCGGGATTGTGGGAAATGGAATGACGTGCGGCCCTTCCCGATCGCCGCTGTTACCGCCCTGGATGCCCACATTGCCGGTAAGTATGGGCAGCATGCAGATGGCGCGGGCGGTCTGCTCACCGTTGGCATGGCGCTGCGGTCCCCATCCCTGGGCAATGTAGGCCGGTTTGGCCAGGCCGATTTCCCTGGCCAGCTGCACAATGCGCTCGGATGGGATACCGGTTATCCCGGAGGCCCAAGCCGGGGTTTTGGCGGTGCCGTCCAAGCCGCTGCCCAGAATGTAGTCCTTGTAGCTGTTGCCTAAGGGGATGCCCTCCGGCATGGTGGTTTGATCATAACCCACGCAATAGCGATCCAGAAAATCCTGGTCCACCAGGTTTTCTGTGATTAAGACATAAGCCAACCCGGAGACCAGGGCAGCGTCAGTGCCCGGCCGGATTGGAATCCACTCGTCCGCAAAGGCAGCAGCCGTATCGGTATGGCGCGGATCGATCACGATAATGCGCACGCGGCTTTTTTGTTTGCTCACGACGAGATCGCGAATGGAGCCGCCGCCGCTCATTCGGGTTTCAGCCGGATTATTGCCGAAAAACACGACCAGCTTGCTGTTGGTAATATCGGTGAAGTGATTGCCGCAGTCGCGGGCGCCGTACGTGTAATACATTCCATGGGTGATCTGGGCGTTACTGTAGTTGTTGTAGTAGTTGAGCTGTCCGCCCAGAATGTTCATCAAGCGCTCGATTTGCTCACGCGCTGAAACCACTCCGCCCAGGTTGCCGGTGCTGTAAATACTGAATACCGCCTCATTGCCATAGGTGTCTATTACCTGTCGGAGTTTGCCTGATATGCGATCAAGGGCTTCATCCAGGAGATGCGGGCGAATCTTCCCTCGCCTCGCCTGCCCACCCTTTTTAAGGGGTGCAGCAAACGATCCGGAGAATAGACCCACTTGCGCAATCCCCGGCCCCGGAGACAAGCCCTAATTTCATGGGTGCCGAACGTATCCTCGCCGGTGTTATCCGGTTCCACCCGCACAACCTTGCCTTCCTTCACATGCACGCGCAATGGACAACGGCTTCCGCAATTCACATTGCAGGAAGACCAGACTATTTTTTCAAGGGATTCAGAATCGTGCATCGGCTCAACTGCCATCTTTCTATGAGGTGCTTCTTGTTGTGCTTAGTCATATCCTTTCAATCATTTCAATCCCGCTTTACGGAGGTTTACGACAATACGCTCAATATGGGCCGGGTTTTTGTAACCGGACATCTTTCGGAAATCCTCTACCGAGAAATTGGGAACCATCCTCAGCACCTCTGCCGCATACTGCCGGGCCGTTTCCTCCCGGCCGAGTTCAACACAGACATCCACCATGCCGATGGTGGCAGGAAAAGGATTGCCTTTGTCCTTCAAGGAACGGTCGAGGCCTTCCTTAAACGCTTCAAGGGCTTCTTTATAACGCCCCGCCTGACGATAGGACTGAGCCAGAATCCACAGATACCAGTCCGCATAGTAGGGCGCAAGGCGCATGGCCTTTTCAGCCAGTTCAACGGCTTGCTCGAATTTCCCGGTCAAGAGCATGGTATTGGCAAAAAGGATATGGTTCAGGGCGCTGCTGGGCGCGCGGGTAACCGACTTTTCCCCTTCGGTAATCGCCTTTGCATGCTGCCCTCGAATCAGATAGATAAAGTTCCACAACGAATGGAGGTTGGGATGGGTCGCCGTCAGAACCCCGGCCTTTCCGGCACACTCAACCGCCTGTTGGACAGATCCGGCAGGGGATTCACCGGATCCCAGCCACACATCAATTGCATGCGTCCAGGCCAGCATGACCCATGCCCCCGCGTATTGGGGATCTATCTTTACAGCGCGTTCAAAGAACGCCCGTGCCTTGGCGTTATCTTCCTTTGTAAAACGTTCAAAAAGTCTGGCCCCTTTTTGAACCTGGCCCCAAGCCTCGAGGTTAGTTGTCGCGTTCCAATCGCGTACGTCCTCCCCGTCGGTAAGCTCCACCTCCAAGGCCGTCAGGATTTTCAGCGTAATTTCATCTTGCAGTGCAAACAGGTCCTTCAGATGGCGGTCGTAGCGCTCCGCCCACAGGTGGTGCCCCGTGGTCGCGTCTATCAACTGGGACGTAACCCGTAGGCGATCCCCGGATTTCTGAACGCTTCCCTCCAATACATACCGTACCCCTAATTTTTCGGCGACCTGTTGGACCCCCACGGGCTTGCCTTTGTAGACAAACGTAGAGTTGCGAGCGATGACGAACATCTCCGGAATATAGGAAAGGGCCGTGATGATGTTTTCTGATATCCCGTCAGCGATGTAATTTTGCTCAGGATCGTTGCTCATATTGACAAAGGGCAGAACTGCGATGGAGGGCTTGTCCGGCAGTGGATAGGCCATCTTTTCGACAGCGGCGGGTTCAATCGCAGGCGGAGAAGGACGCAAATAAGAAAACAAAATCGCTGCAGCACCCAAAATAATGGCAAGCACGGCAGATAGGGCTATCTTTTGCCACTTTTCAATTTTACCCCATCTTTTTTCGCTCATCTCGGTTATGGCCTCAGGCTCCATCGGCACCCGATACACCCTTACCGGTTCTGAGATGTTCTTCACAGAGTGCTCACCCATATATTTATAATCGAGCATAAGCTTTTTTTTGATCTGGTCATAAACAGACCTTGATATACAAATACCGCCCGGCTCGGCAAGACTTTCTATCCGGGCCGCTATGTTGATACCATCGCCATAGATCCGGTCTCCCTCCACTATGACATCTCCAAGGTTTACGCCAATCCTGAACACCACCCTTCGGTTTTCAGGCAAATCCGCGTTCTTGGCCCTTAATACCTGCTGTATCTCAACTGCGCACTGCACCGCATCCACTACGCTAGAAAATTCAGCCAGCAAATTATCTCCCGGTGAATCGACGACCCGCCCCCGTTGTTGTTGAATAAGGGCGGTCATCGCTTCACGGTGGGTGGTCAAGGTTTTTACCGTTGCGACTTCATCCTCGCCCATAAGGCGGCTATAGCCCTTGACGTCTGCACTGAGGATGGCGGTGAGCTTACGTTTGAAATCTTCTTGTGCCATGAGTTGCTCCGCGGTTTCAGCAATAGGTTAAGAGCGTTTAAATAGTGGTTAATTTTAATGGAAATTAGGGATGGAGCAAGTTCAGATCAAATCAAAAACACAATCTGTAATCAGAATTAAAAAGTATAGATACCAGAAACCTTGGGGGAGGTCAACTTTTATTAATGATTACAATGTGTAACCTGTATTGTTTGCTGATTTATGGCTCATGCATGAACCTTAAATCTGGAGTCGGTTTTTGGCATTGAAATAGTTCGGGTGTAGATTTTTCAGGTAGCGTATCGGGATATTGAATTTTGGAATCCTCCAAAGCCTTTGATTTCTATTTGAAATATGATACAAATTAATAGCAATATTTGGCTCAACATATACCTCCAAATCGATCCTGTTTCTGATATCAACTTTTTTTGTTTGTGCTTTATTTGGTCTTCCTTGCCTTATGTCAAGCGACGGTTATTCATTGAAAAACAGGGGAATTTTTTTAGCAAAAAGGAAGTTCATGTTTACTATGTTAACTATCATCATGAGCTTCATGATTGTCCTGGGTTGTATTGAAATTGTGGCTCGTCTATTTTTTCTGCCACATGACATTCAAAGTAGAAGTAATGAATTTTTTTATGAAATGAACAAGCAAATAGGGTCTGTACATATCCCTAACAAAACAGGGACGAGTTATGGTTGGCATCCGAGAAAAGATATCAGAAAACCAAAAGGCGTAAGGGTTCAGATAAACTCTTTAGGACTAAATGATAAGGAATACACATATAATAAGCCCACCAATACATTTAGGATTCTATTATTAGGTGATTCACTGCTTGAAGCCATTCAGGTAAAACAGAAAAATTCTTTTCAAGCTCTCTTAGAAGGAATGCTTAATAAGGATCAAGACAATTTATGGGCAAAAGAGGTTATTAATGCCGGATGTGCGGGCTATGGAACTGATAATGAATTACTATTTTTTCAGAACGAAGGATATAAATACAATCCTGATATCACAATATTATGCATCTTTCCCTGGAATGATATTCGGAACAATTCTAATGTGCTGGAGCAATTTTTTTTTCAGAGAATTAAGTTTCCTCATTTTGAATTAGGACAAAATGGAGAACTTGTCCTTAAAAAAGAACATTTAAGCAATGAGAATGAGCCTGTAATAAATACGCATACGAAGCTAGAGCCTAAATTTGTGTACAATTTCAAACAGTTCATGCGAAACTATCTTGAATCTTATCATCTTTTACGTGATATAATAAGATATAGAATACCATTCCTGGCAGATTTTATGGTTAATATGGGTGTTCTATCTTCGGCTACAGGGGAGAAACTGAATGGATATCCTGCATATGAAGCTGTTTTTGCAAAAAATTGGTGTGACGAATATAAGGAAGCTTGGCAAATTACCAAGGCAATTATTCTTAGATTAAAAAAAATAGTTGAAGATAAGGGTTCTAAGTTTATGGTAGTCATAATTCCATATAGCCTTCAGGTTCACCCCAAATGGTGGTCCGATTACTTAAGCACCCTGAAATCCAGTGACTTAAATTTTGACTTATTAAAACCCAATATAGCTTTGGCAGATTTCTTTGAGAACAATAATATTAAATACTTAGACCTTTATCCCTATTTGCTAGAATCTTTCAAAAAAACAAGAAAGATTTTATATTATAGAGTTGACGGCCATTTTAATACGAGTGGTCATAAAGCCGTTAGTATAAAAATTTATGACTGGTTAATATCATTAGATTTGATACCCAAATAATATAACAAAAATATGTATGAGGCACAGAATTCTGTGCGTCATACACATTTTATGGTCCATTATTAAGGATTGAAATTTCCCGCTTTTATTGTCGCTATTCGCAGATTGACTTACCCGAAAGGTTACGATATTTATCATCGGCAATTCGTAAAAGCGACTATTTCACAATAATCTATTATTCAGGAGGAAAGAAATGGAGATCAATAAAGTAGGTGTTTTGGGCTGTGGTTTGATGGGCTCCGGTATTGCCCAGGTTTGTGCCCAAGCAGGCTTCGAAACGGTAGTGCGCGAAATCGACCAGAAGTTTATTGACAAGGGTTTTGGTGCCATCGAAAAAAATCTATCCAAAGCAGTGGGAAAGGGAAAGATGACCCAGGCGGTTATGGACACCACTATAGGCCGGCTCCATGGCACAGTGGCATTGGGTGATTTGCAGGATTGCGACCTGATCATCGAAGCGGTAATAGAGGACCTAAATCTAAAGAACGAAATGTACGCGGCGCTGGATAAAATCTGTCCCGAAAAAACGATCTTTGCCAGCAATACATCCTCTTTAACCGTGATGTCCATGGCTGCATCAACGAAGCGAACCGATCGCTTCTGCGGTTTGCATTTTTTTAATCCCGTGCCGCTGATGAGACTGGTGGAAGTGGTAAAGACGATTGCCACCAGCAAGGAAACCATCGAAACATGCTTTGAATTTAGCAAGACGATCGGTAAAACACCGATTCTGGCCAAAGACAATTCCGGATTTATTGTAAATCTTTTACTGATCCCCTATCTGCTGGATGCCATAAGGGTTCTGGAACAGGGGTATGCCTCCGTCGAAGATGTCGATACCGGGATCAAACTCGGACTGAATCATCCCATGGGGCCGCTGACACTCCTTGATTTTGTGGGACTCGATACCACCTATAATATCGCTAATATCATGTTCGAAGAGTACCGTGAAAAGCGTTATGCGCCGCCGCCGCTGTTAAAAAAGATGGTGTTGGCGGGATATTACGGCCGCAAATCGGGGAAGGGCTTCTACGATTATTCCGGTGAAAAACCGGTGCCGAGCGATCTCGGAATTTAAATTCGTGGATGGACGCTAACTGCGAAACTTTCGGAAAAAGGGAGGGGCCCGGGGGTCACGAAGGGTTGCTCCCTTTTTTATGGATGGGTAAAGGTGCCGGCGATGCAAAATGATCCGTTAGATCCGATACAGCTACGCAATATCCTTATTAAAAACTGGATGACGCATGATGCCCTCTGGTATGGTGAGGTGGCGGCTAAATATGGAATGGCGTCAGCCAGTCCCATGAATCTTCGCGTGTGCCGCAAGCTGGGGCAGATTGAATTAAAACGTTTGATGAAATTGCTGGAAGCATCCGGTCCGACGGACATGGAGACCTATCGAGAATTGTTCGAGATTGGCTGGCAGGTTTTTGTGCCTGAATTTATGTCTTTTAAGATCGATTATCCGGGTCAAAATAGTCAACGGTTTCATATCAGTGATTGTTTTGCGCATAAAGGGATGGAGCAGACAGGGGTTCTTTCTGAATATGAGTGCGGCATCTTTGAAAGGATTGAGGGGTGGTTTGATGCGATGGGCCTAAATTATACCCGTACGCCTGATCTCAGTCGATGCCTCAAATTCAAGGGGCAAGAATGCATTATCACAGTTGAATTCAACTTTAAAAAATGATGATCTCGTAAAAAGTCGTGAATTCAACTATAGATGGCTAAATAAAAAGGTTCATATACAAGGCGTGGTATTTTTTCAGGAACGAGGCCATACATGCAGTATGCCGAGTGTCTGAAAAAATACTACAACGCAGTAGATGGGACTTTTTACGACGCCATTAAAAATAAGAGCACCAGGAAGAAGTCAAGAGAAAAAGTTGACTTTTTTTTAGGCAAA
>CAZHAH010000251.1:0-6920 GCA_964530095.1 uncultured Desulfobacteraceae bacterium
TTTTTGTTTCTGGCAAGGCCCGAGCGAGTTTTCAACCGCAGGCATAGTGGGCTATTTCGAGGATTGAAAACGAGCGAGAACGCCTCCAGGGGCCGAAAGATGCTGTTTATGGATGGACACTGACTAGGAGACAGCAACATGGGGGCAGACGGCAATGCTCCGCCGGCGGTTCAACTTAGGGGTGTAACCAAGCACTTTGGCAAGGTGATTGCGGTCCATGAAATCGATCTGGATATCCCGGACGGTTCTTTGATCACCCTCTTGGGCCCATCGGGGTGCGGCAAAACAACGATTTTGAGGATGATTGCCGGATTGGAGAAACCGACCCAGGGTGACATCTTCATCAAGAGCCAGCGGGTCAACGATACCCCCATCCACAAACGCAACCTGGGCATGATCTTCCAGAATTACGCCCTTTTTCCCCATAAAACCATTTTCGACAATGTCGCTTTTGGATTGAAATATCGAAATGTCACCAAAACCGATATCAAGGCTAAAGTTCAACAGGCATTGGAAATAGTACGTCTACCGGGCGTGGAAATGCGCATGCCCTTCCAGCTGTCCGGGGGGCAGCAGCAGCGTATCGCCCTGGCGCGGGCGATCGTCATCGAACCGGATGTCCTGCTGATGGATGAACCGCTGTCGGCCCTGGACGAGAATTTGCGCGAAGAGATGCGCGTGGAGGTCAGCAACCTGCAGGAAATGCTGGGGATCACCAGTATCTTCGTCACCCATGATCAGCGCGAAGCGCTGACCATGTCGGACAGCATCGTGGTCATGAAAGACGGACGCAAACAGCAAGAGGGCCCTCCCGAGGAGGTATACAACGCCCCCAGTAGTCATTTTGTGGCCGACTTTATCGGTCACTCCAATTTCTTTAAAGGTCAAATCAAGCAGCTCGACGAGGAGCAGGTGGTGGTCGAACTCGATGATGGGTTCGAATTGAAAGTCACACAATCCGGCGATTGGCGAGAAGGCCAGGAAGTCGAAGTGGTCATCCGCGCCCAGAAATTCCATCTGACGCCCAGGGAACAACCTTTGACCGAGACCGCCGAAAATCAGTTCCAGGGCCAAATCAAGGACCGAAGCTATATGGGGGGTGAGGTGCGCTATTTTGTGAAATTGGAAACCGGCACCGTCATCCACGTCATCGGCGGCGTCAAGGATATGCTTTTCCGGCGTGTAGATGAGGTGTTGGTTCAAGTGTTCGCCAAAGACTGCCGAATTTTGGTGCCGGAATAAAAACAACAAAAAACCGAATGAAAATCATCCGATGCATCTATTGGACCGAAGACCTCAAATTGAGCCGGCCCTATACCATTGCCTATGCCACCGTCGACAGTGTGGCAAACATCTTTGTTCAACTGGAACTTGAAGATGGTACCATCGGCCTGGGTGTGGCCGCTCCCGATTCCGATGTCACCGGCGAAAGTGAGGGTGCCTGCCGCCAGGCCCTGGAAACCCACCTGGAAGCGCTGCTGCTCGGACAGGACGTGCGTCACCTGACGGCCCATTGCCGCAATCTGGCCCGACTCTTGTCCGCCGCTCCGTCAGCACGGGCGGCCGCGGACATAGCCTTGCATGATTTGTACGCGCAACACCTACAGATGACCCTGGTGGACATTCTGGGGCGCGTACACCCGGCACTGCCCACATCCATAACCATCGGCATCCAGCCGGCTGCCGAAGCCCGCAAAGAGGCGCGGGAATACATCCGCAACGGTTTTAGGATCCTCAAAATAAAAATCGGCAAATCCATAGAAGAAGACCTGGACTGCGTGTGCCAGATCCGCGAAGAAGTGGGTCACGGGGTGGCCATTAGAGTCGATGCCAATCAGGGCTATTCCACCGCGGCTTTAAAAACCTTTGTCCAAAAAACCCGAAAACTGGATTTAGAATTCATCGAGCAGCCGTTGAAAGCCGATGCCATCGAAGAGATGCGGCGTCTGCCGGCCGATATCCGCCGGCGTACGGCTGCCGATGAGAGCCTGCTGGACGAAACCGATGCACTCCAACTGACCCATCCGCCCCGCCCCTTCGGCATCTACAACATCAAACTTATGAAATGCGGCGGCCTGTTTGCGGGCCTGCAGATCGCCCGCATCGCCCACCTGGCCGCCATCGATGTGATGTGGGGCTGTATGGATGAGAGTATCGTCAGTATCGCCGCGGCACTGCATGCGGCTTTGGCGTCGCCGGCCACCCGCTATCTCGATCTGGACGGCAGCTTCGACCTGGCGCACGATCTGGTTGAAGGCGGATTCAGCGTTAAGGACGGATACCTGCGACCCACCACCCGCCCCGGTTTGGGGGTCACCCTCAAGGCGCGCCCATAATTCCCCTGATGATGTTGCGACCCGAACCAACCGATTCCCATGGAGGCAACGTATGACTGACAATGCAATTGTGCTCACCGGCGGTTTGCTGGCCACTTTGGACGTTAAAACGGCTCACGGGCTTATCCGCGGCTCCAGCCGCTTTAACGTCATGGCGGTCATCGATGCCGTCCATGCCGGCCGGGACGCAGGCCGGGTCATGGACGGCAAAGCGTGCAACATCCCGGTCTACGGTTCGATCGATAGTTTTCTGGAGTCCCCTTCCCCGGAATGCCGTTACTGCATCGTGGGGATTGCCCTGCCTGGGGGAGTATTGCCCGCAGAGATGAAACAGACGCTGCTGGAAGCAATGCAAAAGGGAATGTCGGTGATCAACGGCGGCCACCATCCGCTGGGGGAGGAACCGGCTTTCAAGGCGGCGGCTCAAAAATATGGGGTGAAAATTCTGGATATCCGCCAAGCCCGCTCGCCCGGGCACTATCATTTTTGGAGTGGCGAAATTCTGGCAGTCAAAACGCCCCGCATCGCCGTTTTGGGCATGGACTGTGCCATCGGCAAAAGAACCACCTGCCGCTTTATCCTGGAGATGTGCCGGTCTAACGACATCCGAGCCGAAATGATATATACCGGCCAGACCGGGTGGATGCAGGGCTATGCCCACGGATTTCTATTTGATACGGTGCCCAACGATTTCGTCAGCGGTGAAATCGAGCAAGCTGTTGTGGCCTGCGATCAGGAATTTCACCCGGAGCTCATTTTGATCGAAGGCCAAGCGTCCTTGAGGCATCCCGCCGGTCCCTGTGGGTCCGAATTCTTGGTGTCCGGCCAGGCCAAAGGGGTGATCCTGCAGCATGCCCCTTTTCGAAAATTGTTTTGCGATTATGAGGCCCTGGGATGCAAAATTCCCCCCATTGAAGACGAAATCGCCCTAATCGGCATGTACGGCAGCCGGGTTCTGGCGGTCACTCTGAACGGTGAAGGCGGTACGGACAACAACCTGATCACCGCCCAGCGGGAATTGGCACAACGCCTGGACATACCGGTGGTGCGCCCCTTGGAAGAGGGCGTGAACGCACTGCTTCCGATTGTTCGGGCCTATCTGGATGCGTTCGACAACGATCCCCCCGACGCCAACTGACAGACCTGTTTCAAAACATGCGAAAATATCTCCAGGCCGACTTCTATCTGCTCTGATGTTGTAATCAGCGGCGGGCAGAAGCGAATCGTACTGTCTCCGCAGCTCAAAAGCAGCAGGCCGTTTTCAAAGCATTTGCGCAGCATCAAATCACGAATTTTCTTGTCGGGCTTTTTTGTGTGTCTGTCCATGACGAACTCGGCTGCCTGCATCAATCCCAGACCTCGGATGTCGCCTATGCATTCGAACTGATCTTTTATCGTCGCAAGCCCTTTTTGAAGAATTTTTCCCTGGAAGGCTGCATTTTCAACAAGCCCGTCTTTGATGACCCGGATCGAAGCCAGGGCCGCCGCGCAGGAGACCGGGTTGCCGCCATAAGTGGAACCGTGGGACCCTTTGTCCCAGTCCATCACATCGTCCGATGCGATCAGAGCACTGAGCGGCATGCCCGAGGCGATCCCCTTGGCGCTGGTAACAAGGTCGGGCACCGCGTCGAAATGCTCAATAGCGAACATCTTGCCGGTTCGACCCATTCCGGTCTGAATTTCATCGACCATGTATAAAATACCGTATTTTTCGGCCAACGCCTTGAGCCGTTTGTGATAACCCGGGGGTGGAACGATATAGCCGCCTTCTCCCTGGATCGCTTCCACCACGATCAGGGCAACCTCTTCCGGCGGAACAATCGTCTTGAAGAGCTCATCCTCGATAAAGTGTACACAGGCAAAACCACACTCGGGATACGAGGAATATAAGGGACGTATTAAACATTCAAACTTATTTATCAATAAGCGAAAATTTCTTTCCTGAATTGTATTTCCTACAACATCATATAAGTTCATTAGTTTAATACGTCCCCTATTTACCTAAAACCTTTGAGACTGAAAGGCGTCGTGTAGGATTGATGAATGGATCTGAGGTCGTTGAAGCGTCAATTGTGTCATTCGTGAACGGGCCCGATAAGGCATGAAATAGTGCAAATGCCACGACTCCCAGGACTAACGGAAAACGCAACTTACGTAATATTTCGATATTCATCATTTCCTCCTCCAGACAAAAAAAATTTAGTAAAGGGGTGGGTGTGAGTAAGTCTCATATGACCCGTGAGTCACATTGATGTATGTCAGGGTGAACTGTGTCAATACACAAAATCTGTATGCAATCACCTGGGGCAATCAAACAATACCGTCGCGCCCCTATTAAAGAATATCATCAAATAAGGCTTACCGCAAACCTAAAGTGTAAAAACGCGGGGGCCGATTTACCTACTTCAATAACGGGATGAAATAAGAATCTACTATCCCGGTGACTTATAATCATCAGACACAGCGTGGGGGGGGGTGATCACTGCCCATACGATTTCACCCATCGTGACATGGGGAACTTAATTTTATCGCGAATGTAACAAAAAAGTTTTAAGATAAAAGGGTTAGGCTTACAATTGGGATTAAGGAGGTCGAAATGAATACGGACTGCTTGTTCATGCGAAGATATTAAAGATTTGTCGGGTAATCAGAAACCCAACCGCATGCTGGCGAAACCATCGACTACCATAAGTCTATTCATTCGATGTCAAAATTATCCGAACTTTTTCACCCGGTTCCGCGCAGCGCTAACAAGCGTTTCAATCTCAGATTTTGATAATTTGGATAGGAAATCCAAGTCCGAATCATTTTCAAGTAGCCTTATAATGATATCGATGAGCTGTTCCATGGTCACTAGCGCATGCACAATTCTTTGGTCAGGATGCACTTGAAACTGTGCATACCGCATGCTTTAAGAGTTCTTTCACCCTGGAAAAAACCGGGTAAAAAATAAATTTGTCACTAATGATAAATATAACACCCTGTAATTACAGCGATTATTTTTCTCCGAAGTTGCCCTTCTGGGATTTGTGTTTAAACTGGCATTCTTTTTGCTCTTAATTCTGTGCGATTCTTGAGAAGAAGGAAATTATGCCAAAAAAATATGCTATCGAGTGTCCATCCAGAAATGGTAGATTTTGGTTCCCCGATGAAAAGCTCGGGATCTTCGACACGCGTAGCGCGCCTACGTTGAGGATTGTAAAAATGCGAGAACGCTGTCATGGGCCGAAAGATGGTATTTATTGATGGGCACTATCGAACAAGATGGTGTAACCCAGGCTATTGACCTTCGGGACATTGATCCCTCACCCTATCAGCATCGCAAGAACTTCGATTCGGACAAACTGAAGGAACTCGCAGCGAGCATACTGCGGGATGGTTTGATTTCACCGATTCTCGTCCGACCCGTAGGGAATCGTTTCGAGCTGATTGCCGGAGAACGACGGTTTCGAGCCATCCGGGACCATACCGATATGCAGACCATACTGGCCCGAATTGTCGAGGTTGACGACATCGGGGCACAGCAAATATCCGCTACGGAAAATATTCAGCGCGAAGATCTCACTGTTTTTGAGACGATTGAAGCTATTGTGAAACTCGTGGATGCAGAACTGATCGAGGATAAAGAATATGGTCCAATGGGTAAGAATCCGGTTGATCGGGTGAAAACATTATTAGGGAAACTTGATTCCATGAGGCGTAGCGAAGCGCGGGGATCGAGTATCACTGATGAGATAAAATACCTGTCCCATAAATTTATGGGACAGGTAGAAGAAATCTTCAAAACCATACCTAAGCCATTGGAATGGAGGTCTTTTTACACCAATGACCTGCCATTACTGCTGTCCACTTGCAAAGAGGTCCAAGATGCCTCAATTCAACATAATCTGAACAAATCCCAGATCAAAGCGCTGGCAAAACTGAAAAAGGCCTCAGAGAACGAATTTAAACGGTTTATAAATCCGGAACCATCAGCCTCGAAGGTTGAATCTTCACCAGATAATCAACGTTCCAGGGATAGAGGTTTAAGCGATTTCAGTGCTGCGGAGATAGATGCGATCACTGATAAAGAAGTTAAGAAGCAAGTTGAGGCCGAACAGGGTAGATCTCGAGAAATCTATCCTCTCAACTCAAAGGTGAAAGCGCTCTTAATGAATCAGCTGGGCATCCCCTTTGAAATTATCGCCAGGGTACTGAAAATCAGCCCTAAGACTGCGGCAAGGTATTGTAATAATACTCAGTTGTTTCAATCTGTCCGGAAGTCACTGGAAGACGGGCTTGCCGTTTCTGAGGTTGCAAAAAAGCATGCTTGGCCGGAACCCCTTGTCTGGTCAATTGCCTTGGAAGGCAAAAGCGATCTTGATAGATTCAAGGCACTTATCTGGGGGCTGCGGACATGGGATGTGTGGTACTGGAATGTTTGTGATAATCGTTTTGGAGATGATTGGCCCGGCCGCATCCCGGCCCAACTGATTGCACACATCCTCTATTATTTTTCAGAACAGGGGGATCTTGTCTTAGATCCCATGGCCGACACCTGTCTGGCGTTCAACCGTAAGTGCTGGAGCTTTGACATGGATGCTC
>CAZHAH010000252.1:0-6860 GCA_964530095.1 uncultured Desulfobacteraceae bacterium
CGGTATTGAGTTGACCACAACTGCGAATTTCAACCGGAAAAAGGAGATATGATCCGGGACAGGGCCTGTTGCCGGGAAACGGCGCCGTCCTTTTCAACGGGTTCGGCGTACAAGCGTTTAAAAGATGCGTCTGTTCCCAGATAATCCGGCAAGACCAGATCCATCATGGATTTGAGATCCCAGAGTGAATTTTCGATGGGGGTACCGGTGAGTCCGACTTTCATGCCGGCTGTCAAATCGCATGATGCCTTGAAGCTTTTTGTATTTGCGTTTTTGATGTGCTGTATTTCATCGAAGACAACAAGGGAAAATGAAATGCCAGCCAACTTGTGCGCATCTCTCAAGACAATGCCGTAGGACGTGATCAGCAGATGGGCATCTTGAAGCGTGGCGTTCAGATTTCGGTCTTGGCCATGATAAACGGCGGCTTTTAAAGAAGGTGCGTATTGTCGAATCTTTTTTTCCCAATGACTGATGGTCGTGGTCGGGCACACTACCAGAAAAGGACGGAAATGCTTTGCCTTCAGGCAGAGCATCAATGCCATGATCTGGTGGGTCTTACCCAGCCCCATATCATCGCAGAGAAGACCGCCGAAACCGTTTTCATATAAAAACCAGAGCCACTCAAGGCCCAGTTTCTGGTAGGCTCTGAGCGGGGAGTTCATGGGGTCGGCCTTCGGTAGTGGGGTTGATGGCTTGAGCGTGAGCATTTGCCGAAACCATAGGTGACGGAAAGCCAGCACCAATCCCTCTCCAATGCGCTGGGGCTGAGTGCCACATACCTGGGTGTGTTAAAAACCTGCAGCTCTTTTGCGCTATCTCCAAGCAGGCAGGCGCCGTTTCGAATCAGCTCGCCATATGTTTTTAGAAAATCGGGCACTTTCCCTTTACGGATGGTTGTCTGAGGATGCTCCCCATAGACCTTGAAAAGCGCATCGGGCGGAGCGATAGGTGCCACCATATCGGTTTGGGGAATGTGAAACAACGTACCGAAGGAGAACTTTTTGGCTTGTTTGTATGTAAACTGACGTTGTCGGCCATCTTTGGGTTGATACACATACACCGGAGACAACCGGCTTACGACATGTTTGGGGACAATCAATCGAAACGGCATAGCCTGGTCGGCATCAACAACAGATATTCTGAACTGGCCGGAGACCTCGTTAATCTCATGATCCAATGAAAAACCGCCGGCTCCCAGCTCTTTAAATGCATGATAAGCCATCCGATACCAAAAGGAATCTTCCATGGCTTGACGTCGGGTTTTCATGCCGATGTCCATCAATTTTCTTTCGTCTTCGGAAAGCGTAAGCAGCTTCAAGCGTTTGAGGATGTCGGATCTGGTAGCGTAGGGTTTGCCTGAATTATTCGATAAACGGTCGATAAAACGGGATTTGTCGGCCGCGCCGGAATAGTAGGAAATCAGCATCTGGTTTTGCTGATCAACGACTTCAAGGTGTTGCGCTTCGCCTGCGAAAACATCGATGATCCGAATGGATTCACACGGCGTTCTGTCCGCATCCCAGAGCAGTTCCGCGAGATGATACCATACGCTGTTTCTGAAATTGTCAAAAAGGCCGACCGTGGGCTGCCCTCTGCGGTAGGCTTTCACCATATGTGACAACTCTTTGATGTGCCGACAGGTTTTGGTCTTGAATTCGCTACAGGAACAACCCCGATACGACAAAGCCGTTTTTTCTGGTAAAAGCATTACGGCGACGTCGTGATTCGCGTCTTGAATTTTCGATATCAATGCCACCGCATTGCGATGAAACTCGACCCGATCGGTGATTTGAGCGCCTTCTTCCATTTCCGACGACGCTACACCTGTCAGCGACGCAGATGTTGTTTTGCTCTGTTTCGTCATTCAGTTGTCTCGAGAAATAAATAGAGATAAGCCCTTGTTTTTTTTCGCGCGACTATGCCGAAAATGCACTTGCATGTCAACCATTAGCACAGCCTGCGATGTTGTGTGCGCAATAGCAGGCTGTCAGTGGAATTGAAATCACTTTCATAAAAATGGGGGAAAAGTCATCCCGGTGCCTGATGCGTGATTAAATTTTCTTGACTTATCCTTTTTTAACTGGTATGACCTCTTACCAGATAGATCAAAAATCGGAGACTCAATATGATTCACGACGACACTCAGCGGCCTCTGCGCCCCACTCAGCATGTTGAACATGTTCTGGTGACCTCCATTTTAAACGGAACTTTTCCGGTTGGTACTGCTTTGCCGGGTGAACGGGTTCTGGCCCAAAAAATCGGCGTGACGCGCCCGACTCTAAGGGAGACGCTCCATCGCCTCGCCAAGGAGGGATGGATAACCATCCATCACGGCAAACCAACGGTGATTACGGATTACTGGCGCCAAGGCGGTTTGAGCTTGCTCAGTACCTTAGCCAAATACGGCGATTATTTGCCGGCTGGCTTTATTCCCCATCTGATGGAAGTACGGCTCACAATAATGCCTCCCATCGCCGCTATGGCGGCAAAATACAATCCGCAGCCGCTTTTAAGCTTCCTAAATCATGCCCCCAAATTGAATGCCGGTCCTGAACCGTATGCAGCCTACGATTGGGAATTGCAGATGATGATGGCCCATAATTGCCCCAACCCCATCTTTGCCTTGATACTAAACGACTTCGCAACGTTGTTTAAAACCACAGCCATGCTTTACTTCCGTGACGAAAAGGCCCGTTCGGCCTCAAGCGATTATTACCGCAATCTTTTTCAAACCATCGGCCAAAACAGCGCCAATGTTGAAAGCGTCGTGCGTCGGGCCATGCAACAGAGTATCGCTATTTGGCAAACGATGAAATCACGAATTAACAGCTCAGATTTTCGGTGAACCCTGAACCTCCGAACCTCTGAACCCTTGAACGATACAGGAGAACTGTCATGCGTCGTTGGAACGGATGGGGCGATGATGCCATCCATATGAAGCTGCCCGCCACAGGACTTCGGTTGCTCCGGGAATCGATAGGAGAAGGACAAATCCAAAAGGATGTCCCCCTTGAACATTTCCTGGAACGTATCCCGGTTTCGCGGATGCCCCATCACCCATTGATCTCCTTCGACAAGACGCTTCGGCTTAACCATGCTCACGGACAAAGCCTGCCGGATTGGATCGGACTGAGAGGCGGCATCTTGGAGCGTTTCCCCGATGGGGTCGCACAACCCGCAACGCTTGAAGCGGTTGAAGAGCTGCTCCGTTTCGCTGTCGAAAATGACATTATCGTTATCCCGTTCGGCGGTGGTACCAGTGTCGTGGGCCACCTGGATGTACCGTTTTCGGAAAAACCGGTATTGAGTTTATCCCTTGAACGCCTTACCCGTTTGGTCAAACTTGATGCCGACAGCTTGCTGGCCACCTTTGAAGCCGGGATTCGCGGTCCCGATCTCGAAGTGCAGCTCAATTCGCATGGGTTTACCTTGGGTCACTTTCCGCAATCCTTTGAATATTCTTCATTGGGAGGCTGGGTCGCCACCCGTTCAACGGGTCAGCAATCGAAACATTATGGCCGGATTGAACAGCTATTTGCCGGCGGGGAGGTGTTGACCCCTCAGGGAACCCTCGTTCTACCCCCTTTTCCGGCATCGGCGGCCGGTCCTGATTTACGCCAGTTGGTGCTCGGATCAGAAGGTCGCATGGGCATTCTGACCAAGGTTATTGTCAGAATATCCCGTCTACCGGAAAAAGATGATTTTTTCGCCTTCTTTTTCCCATCATGGCACGCCGGTCAAACCGCCGTGCAAGCCCTCGCCTGTTCGGACATCCCGGTTTCGATGGTCCGGTTGAGTAATCCTCTAGAAACCACAACCAGCCTTGCCCTGGCCGGACATGAACGTGCAATCGGGCTACTCAACCGATACCTTTGTTTACGGCGTATCCCTCAAGATACGCACTGCCTGTGCCTGGTCGGATTAACCGGCTCGCGGTCTCTGGTAAACGCTGCCCGGCGTGTCGCATTCTCCCTTTTTCGAAAACAAGGCGGCGTCTTGGTGGGCAAAACCATCGGAAAGATGTGGAAAAAGAACCGCTTCCGTTCGGCCTATCTGCGCAATACCCTCTGGGACCTGGGATACGCGGTCGATACCCTGGAGACGGCAGTAACCTGGGATAAAGTGACTTCAACCATGGATGCCATTGAAACAGCGCTTAAAATGTGTGCTACGCGTTGGAATGAACGCATACACGCCTTCAGTCACCTTTCCCATGTTTACCCGACCGGCTCGAGCATCTACACCACATTTGTATTCCGACTCGCCGAAACACCGCAGATCACCCTGAATCGTTGGCGGTCCTTCAAACAGGCTGTGAGCCGCACGATCGTGGATGCCGGGGGTACCATCAGCCACCAGCATGGGGTCGGCATTGATCATAAACCCTATTTAAACGCCGAAAAGGGGACCATCGGAATCAACGCGCTAAAAGAAACGTTTAAGTATTTTGACCCCGAGCAGCACATGAATCCAACCAAGCTGCTCCCTTAGAAAAGGATGATCCCAATGGATCTGGAAAGAATTGAAAAATCTTGGGATCTGGTGATTATCGGCGGCGGGATTACCGGAGCCGGAATCCTGCGGGAAGCATCGCGTATGGGGTTACAGGTGCTTTTGGTGGAACAAAAGGATTTTGCCTGGGGAACATCCAGCCGTTCTTCCAAACTGGTCCATGGCGGTTTGCGGTATCTGAAAGAGGGTAAGATATTTTTAACCAAAATTGCGGTTGAAGAGCGCGAATTCCTTCTCCAAGATGCACCCGGGCTGGTTGAACCCCTTGATTTTCTGCTTCCCGTATATGAAGACCAGCGCCCCGGTAAACGGCTTCTCAAGATTGGCTTATCGCTGTATGATCTTTTGGCCCGTGAAAGGCAACATCGATTCTATGATCCTGCGGAATTTTACAAACGTACCCCCCTTGTGAAACGCAAAGGGCTGATCGGCGGGTTTCACTATACGGACGCCCAGGTGGACGACTGCCGTTTAGTTCTGCGATTGCTCGACGAATCAAAGAAGGCCGGTGGTTCGGCCCTGAATTACACAATCGTCACCGAAATTTTACGCAATGACCAAGGGGATGTGGCCGGTGTCAGACTACAGGACACGGAAACCCGCCTGACCCAAAAGCTGGCCACCCGTGCGGTGATTAACGCCACCGGATGCTGGGCCGAAAAATTGCATCCCTCGCCCGACCCGCATAAACATCTACGTCCTTTGCGGGGAAGCCATCTGGTTTTCCCGTCTGAAGTCCTGCCGCTTGACGAGGGATTTGGCTTCCTCCATCCGCTGGACCATCGCAGCGTTTTTATTATCCCGTGGGAAGGCGCCGTTCTGGTCGGCACCACCGACCTGGATCACAAGCAGGATTTGAGCCTTGAACCCGCCATCAGCGACGCCGAAATATCCTATTTAATAGAGGGTGTGAACGCCATTTTCCCGTCCCTTGACCTGACGATGGAAAAATGTATCGCCGCCTTCGCCGGTATACGCCCGGTGCTCAGTGAGGGGAAACGGCCCCCGTCTGAAGAATCCCGTGAGCATGTCGTGTGGGTCGATCAGGGGCTGGTAACCGTTACCAGAGGTAAGCTCACGACCTTCAGTCGCCTGGCCTGGGATGCTCTCAAGGCCGCAAAGCGCTTTTTACCGCCTGTTGCACTGCCCGAACATAGCGATTCGATTTTCGCCAAAGTGCCTCAAGCGCCTGTCGAAGATTATGGATTATCGCAAACGATTTGGCGGCGGCTTTATGGGCGTTACGGGGACGCTGCCCGTCCGATGATCCAAGGGGCCGCTCCTGTAGATCTAACGCTGATCCCGGGTACCCTTACGCTGTGGGCAGAACTGGCATATGCGGCCCGGCATGAACAGATCCGGCATCTGGACGACCTCCTTTTAAGACGCGTGCGAATCGGTCTTTTAACTCCCTTTGGGGGCAAAAAATATTTCAAGCGGATTCAAAAAATTTGCCGCGGTATCTTGCCCTGGGACAAACGGCGATGGAAAACTGAAATAAATCGATACACCGATTTATGGCACCATGCCCATGCCCTGCCAACCCACCGCAAAAAACAGGCCGTAAAAAGAATATTTGATGTTTCCAAACTCGGCCACGCCATCTTGGACACTATCGGCTCATGGCTGGCTTTTTGGAAGCCGAAAAAGAAATAGCTCTTGATAATTTTCACTTGGCGTTTTTATATGTTCGTTCGCATTCAATAAAGCAACGCTATCCGAATGAGGAGCCGCCAGCTGATGTCACTTGTTGTTCAACATGCCCCGCGATTTGATAAAGATGATGCCGTCCGTATAGCTCGTGATCTCTTCGGTCTGGAGACTTCCGCTAAACCACTCCCCAGTGAACGCGATCAAAATTTTTGTTTAACCGCGTCAGGCGGTGGCAGATATGTGCTCAAAATTGCCAATGCAGCTGAACCGATTGAAATCCTCGCGCTCCAAAACCAGGCCATGCGGCATGTTTTCCAAAAAAGCCGCTTGAAAAACCCACAAGCGAACCCTTGTCCGGAGGTTCTTACAAATCTCGAAGGGGAGCATATCACGACGCTCGAGTGCCCGCAGGGCAACTCCCATTTTGTACGCCTTTTAACCTATATCCCGGGCAAACCCCTTGCGCTGGTAAAGCCCCATGATGAGGATTTGTTATCAAGCCTGGGACGTTTTTTTGGTCATATTGATCGCCACTTAAAAGACTTCGATCATCCGGCGGCACATCGCGATTTCCACTGGGATTTAAAAAATGCGTCTAAAGTTATTGGCGCTTATATTGGTCTTATTCCTGATCCGCAAAAGCGGGAGCAGGTTGGCGACTTTCTGCTTCGATTTCAGCGGCAGGCCGAGCC
>CAZHAH010000253.1:0-6728 GCA_964530095.1 uncultured Desulfobacteraceae bacterium
ATACAATCTGACAATACCTTGCCTTTCTCCTCCGCCATTCCGAGGTAAATAACAGATTCGTCGTCATTGATAAACACAGAGGCCGTGATGTGCATCGCGTTGCAAAGCACCAAACCCTCTTTGATGCCGCTCTCTTTAAGGCAGTCTTCGACTTGGGGAGTAATATTAATAAACGCTCGTCGAGTTGGTGCTTCAAACCACAATTCTTTGCGATAGCTTTTCATCGATTCACCTTTTTATTTGGCTACAATTGTTTCTTCAGTTGATTGGCGGCGGTCAGCATCGGGTCCCAGGTGGGCCCGAACGGGGGCGCATAAGCCAGATCCGACTGACTGAATTGCTCCACCGTCATGTGACCGTGAAGCGCTACTGCCGGAGCATTAATGCGATGTGCCACCCCTTCCTTCCCGACCATTTGTGCTCCCAGAAGTCGACCGGATCGTTTATCACCGATCATATGGACCCAGATTGTGGATGAATCCGGATGTGCATGGGCACGCGAACCGCTCTTAATCGTAACTGCCGCCGGGTCAAACCCGGCTTTGACAGCCTCTCTTTGGGTAAGCCCTGTTCTTGCCACACACTGATCAAATACTTTGAAGACCGCTGTTCCGGCAATTCCCGGGAGTTGAATGGGCTCTCCGCATACATTATCCGCCACGGCCCAGCCGGATCGATTGGCTCTCAAGGCCAATGGGACCCACACCTTTTGATCGGTTACGACGTGGTAAGCATCGGCACAATCTCCGGCCGCAAAGATATTTTCATCTGAGGTTTGCAGTCCCTTGTCTACTCCGATAGAATCGCCGGGTCCCAACGTGAGCCCCGCTTTGGCCGCAATCTCGCTATTCGGTGTCACGCCGATGGCGATTATAACCATGTCACCTTCAAGCATTGAATCCGTACAAACAAGCCTCAATTTTTTACCTGCATTTTCAATTCGTTCGACCGTATGGCCCAAATAGAGTTTGCCCCCCATTGCTTCAATTTCATCTTTAACCGCCTGCGACAATTGTTCCGCCAGCCAGGGTAGGAAAACCGGACGGGGCTTAACCATATCGACTTCAATGTTCAGTGCCCGCAGCGCCTCGACCATTTCAAGCGCAATATACCCCATGCCGATGATGATCGCTTTTTGAACCTTATTTGCTTTTAAATAGGCTTTGATTCTTCTTCCATCTTCCAGACACTTCAAAACCATCACTCCCGGTAGATCGAACCCGGGTTTATCCGGAACGATCGGCGACGCCCCGGTGGCGATAAGAAGCTTATCATAAGGAAAAACAAATTCATCCCCATTCAATGATATTCCCTGAACGGTTTGGCCGGCCGGGTTAATGTCGTTCACACAATATCCGGTTAAAAGATTAATGTCCTGTTTCTCTCGAAAAACCTCTGCCTGGCGAACCACCAGGTCCTCAATATCCCGACTTGGATCGGCGATATTGTACGGCATCCCTCAACCACTGTAGGAAACGTCCCTGGTTTTTTCCAAAACAGTCACATCCAAATCCGGTTTTTTGCGCTTGGCGCGACTGGCGGCACTCATTCCGGCCGCATCTCCGCCAATGATCACGAATTTCATGTCAGCCCCCTAAGCATTTACTATTTTAATCCATTTATTTATCAAAATAAAATTCTTCTTAAACCGCCCACTCCGCCAACAAATGAAACGTTCGATTCAGCTTAAAATAGCCGATAGAGTTTGTCAAAACCATAAGGCGGATTTCCAAAAAGCTGTTGTTACTCAGACAAAATCGAACATTCGGATTTTTGCTTGTCGGCATCACTGAGAAAGGTAGCGCCTGACCGCTTCCGTGAATATGGCGACACCCGTCTCCAGGACTTTCTCGTCGATGTCAAAATAAGCCGAATGGAGGGGGTGATCGACTCCTTTGTCACGGTTTGAACATCCAAGGCGCATGATGGCACTCGGGCGCTCCATCGCAAAATAGGCAAAATCTTCCGCACCCGTCACCGGCGGGACAAATTTAACGTTGTCTGCTCCCAGCACGTCTGCCGAAACTTCGTGCAGGAAAACAGCAACCTCCTCGTCATTGATACCGGCCGGAACGCCTTCTCGGATCTCAAAATCACACCGCACGCCAAAAGCGGTTTCCAGTCCTGCAACCATTTCTTCAAGGCGCTGGATGACAAAGCGACGGGTTCCCGCTGACAGGGCACGGATGGTCCCTTCCAATTTTGCCGATTCCGGTATGACATTGGACACATCACCGGCCACAAACCTCCCCACACTAATGACGGCTGTATCGGTAGGCTTAATATTACGCCCGACAATCGACTGGACCTGAGTCACGAAATAAGATCCGGCGGCAATGGGATCGATTCCCTCATTGGGCCGCCCGCCATGGGCACCCTTACCGATAATATTCAGCACAAACCGGTCTGCCGAAGCATATCCCTGCCCTTTGAATACACCTACCTTTCCTACCGACAGATCAGGCGCCATATGACCGGCGATGATACGATCCACCCGGGGATTATCCAATACGCCTTTGGCGATCATCGCTTTGGCACCCAGAACTCGCTCTTCTGCCGGTTGAAACAGAAACTTCACATTCCCTCTCATTTTCGAGGCCAAACCGGACTCGATAATTTTTTTGGCAACGCCCAACATAATCGTCGTACTGGCATCATGGCCGCAGGCGTGCATCACCCCATCGTTTACGGACTTATAGGGAACGCTGTTCAATTCCAGTATCGGCAAGGCATCAATATCGGCCCTTAATGCGATCGTCGGTCCGTCTGCGGCGCATTTGATCAGGCCAACCGCCCCGGTCATATCCGAAAAGCGCCGGACTCCGATATTGAATTCCTCCAAAATTCTAATAATGGTATCCGTTGTGCGAGTTTCCTGAGTGGATACTTCCGGATGCATGTGCAGGTCACGGCGAACATCTACTATCCATCGGAAAAATTTCGGGTCGCTCATCATGTTGATTGTCCTCCCTTCAAAAGGCGTATTGATCTTTTTAACAAAGTATGCTTCAATTTTTCTGCTGCTTACTTAATTATTATTGTGGATAAATGAAAGGGAAAATTATGGAGGATTGTATTTTCTGTAAAATTGTACAGGGTGAAATCCCCAGTTTTAAAGTTTACGAAGATGATGCCGTATTGGCCTTCGAAGACATAAATCCGGTTTCAGAAGGCCACACCCTCATCATCCCCAAAAATCATGCCGAGAACCTGTTTGAAATTTCAAGCCAAGACCTTGCGGCGGTCCAGGTGGCATCCCAAAAAGTTGCCAAGGCCATAAAGCATGCCCTGAAGCCCATCGGTGTAGTGGCACTCCAACTCAATGGTCGCGGCGTTGATCAGGTGGTGATGCATTACCACTTGCATCTTGTCCCCCGCGCCGGCGATGCACCCCCCTTGCCGATGACCCATTGGGAACTCAAACCGGGAGACATGGAGGTAATTAAACAAACTGCCGAGAAGATTGCAGCGGCGATGCGTTAAAGCGATTCGCTTTTAGTGATCAATGACACCGGCCTTCCGCAGAAACATCTTAATATCGTGCCAAAACATATCGCTGCTGGGTGGGCAATCGTTATGCCCGCATTCGTAGGCAATCATTTTTCCATCTGCAGCCGCCTGATAAAGCGTTTTACCGTGGCGGTAAGGAATGATATCATCATTTTTGCCATGAATGATGAGAATGGGTCCTTTATAGGATCGGACGACAGCAAGATTGTCAAAGGGATCCCGTACCAGAAAAGCAGGCGCCAAATAGCGTTTGGCAAAAGAGCGGGCACTCGTAAAGGCGGATATCAGAATCAGGGCCGCTGAAGGACGCTCACGTGCCAGTTGGCAAACGGCCCCACCCCCCATGGAACGGCCAAGCAGAACAATCCGCGCAGGATCGACACCTTTGCGAAGGGTTAGCATGTCATAGGCCGCCAGAAATGTTTCGGTGATGCTTTTCTGAGAGGGTGATCCCTCGGAGCGACCATATCCCGGAAATTCGACAAACAATACCTGAATCCCGAGTTTACTGAATGTCTGAAACTCTGCCAGGCAGAAATCGATCAGTTCTGCGTTGCCGTGGGCAAAGATAACCGCCGGGCCCGGCTTGGGATCGTTTCCGGCTCGAGACGACAAAAACCATGTTTCTACCTTACCGAATGAAGTTTTAAGCCAGATTTTTTCAACTCCCGGGATTTCAGCCGACGGTGACGTCGGCTTTCCCATCAGATAGCGCGGAAACATGACCTGACGCTGCATCACAAACAGCAACCCGCAGTATATTAGATAAAAGAGAAATACCCCCGGAATAATTTTAGTCACAAAATTCATGATGCCCCTTTTTCGCTTCTCGTGTTGAAGATCGACGAATTTTCAGTATATAATTATATCTCAAAAAAAACGTTTGCAAAATAGATTTATTTGTAATCGTTAAGACCTATGAAAAAACCCCCGCTCAAAGCCGTTGTTGCCAATGAGAAAGGCGAAATTTTTGATCTGAACGGTTTTGCCGCCGTAGGGATGTCCGGTTCTGCTCTTGTACCCCTTTTTATAGACGACACACGCCCCATGCCATACGGCAGTGAACTCATGCGGCTGCCTGAAAGAACGCCGATTCTTTACAACCTCGTCACAGCACAAATGGAGGCCTTGACTGAGAACCCTTATTTTCCCGGCCAGCGCATCCACCCTGTGGCTGTATTTAACTCACCGGGTTATTTGGTTTCTCATCTTTGTGCCTTTCAGGAGAATAAAAAAGCCCGGCCCCTCCCTCTGTTCTCCTATGGTGCTGTGGGGTGGCATCGGGGAAAATTCAGATCCGCGGCAGTAGGTGTTGACCGCGAAAGGCGTCAGGATTTAAGACTGATGAAAACAGAGGATGTAATTTCCGGAATCAAAAAGATACGCCGAAATATGCCCCGCAACCGGTTACGGCGCCATCTTGAAGACTGTGCCCTTCATTATGGCTGCCCGGCCGCAAAGAATTTTTTTCTGGGTCGTTATGAAGCCCCCTTACCCACCTCGCCCCGCTGCAATGCCAGGTGTCTCGGATGTCTTTCGCTTCAAATGTCGCGTGCAATACCCGTCAGTCAGGAGAGAATCGCGTTTACACCATCAGATGACGAAATTGCCGAAGTCGCACTGGAGCATATCAGACGGGTACCGAGAGGTATCGTCAGTTTTGGACAGGGGTGTGAAGGGGATCCGTTGCTGGCGGCGGCGGTTATCGAGCCTGCTATCCGTAAAATCCGTGCCGTCACCCACCGGGGGACGATCCACATGAACACCAATGCAAGCAGACCGGACATTCTGGCAGCCCTCTTTGAGGCGGGTTTGGACAGCCTTCGCATCAGCCTGAACAGTGTTCGCGAAATCTGTTATGCGGCCTATTTCCGACCCAAAGGCTACGGTTTTACAGATGTGGTTAAAAGCATCCAATTGGGAATTCATCGCAAGAAGTTTGTTGCCCTCAATTATTTGAACTGTCCGGGTTTTACCGACACTCCGGAGGAATCCAAAGCCCTGGCCGGATTTCTGCGACGGAACCGTGTCGATCTGATCCAATGGCGTAATTTGAACATAGATCCGGTGCGCTATTTGAAAGAAATGAACATGGCGGCCGACCATGGCCGACCGCTTGGGATTCCCGAACTTTTGGGCAGAATTAGAAAAACCTTTCCCAATCTAAAGCACGGCTATTATAACCCGCCAAAGGAAAAGTTCTTCTAAGGTTTGCACGACTGGATAAAAAGAGGATAAATTTCAAGCTGGCGGTCTATCTGTCACATAACAGATAGACCGCAATTGGATTTAAATGGAATCTTTCAGTTTTTTCCCGGCCGTAAATTTGACGACATTTTTGGCTTTTATCTTGATTGCTTCGCCGGTCTGAGGGTTGCGCCCCTTGCGTGCTTTGCGCCGCATTTTGGCAAATGTGCCGAATCCGACCAGTGTTACCTTTCCGTCTTTCTTTTTTAACGCCTTGGTCACGTTCGCCGTAAACGAATTGAGTGCTTTTAACGCGGCCGACTTTGAAATGCCGGCATCTTTGGCCATTTGTTCTAATAACGCTTCTTTGGTCATTCTCTGTCCCTCCTTTTGGTTTTAACAGGGTCCCGGTTTTAAGCTCCACTTCCCTTATTCAAAACATGAGGAAAAGTCAATATATTAGAAACAAATTCATAGTTTGAGCTTGATTTTTATTTTGATTTCCTATTATCCGCTATAAGAAATTGACAAGAAAATCGGCCGAATCAACAATTGCAGAAAGAAAGTCCGAAAAAAAAGCAGCCCCATGAAGTGGATCGAAACCAAAATCGTTTTTGACTTTCATAACTCGGATTTGACCGGGGTAATTTTGCAGCTTCTTGATAACTTGAAACGCGTCCTGGTAGAAAACGGCCGGTTTATCTGCTCGGGAATCGTTGAAAAAAGCGCACCCCTGGTTGTGGAGAAAATGCGCACTTTGGGCTTTGAAATCCTTGAATTACGCACCCAGGAGGAATGGGTTGCCATAGTAGGCAGAGGGATGAAAAATTGAACCTGTGAACGCCTACACTTATTCTACCCCTTGATGGTCTCGTAAAAAGCTAATAAAGGCGCTTCGCGCCCCTATGGGCGAAAATAACTTGTAAAATTAATTGGTTATACAACACAGCTGAAAATGAGTTATTTGTAAGTCATGAATTCAATAATAGATGGCTAAGTAAAAAGGTTCATATACAAGGCGTAGTGTTTTT
>CAZHAH010000254.1:0-6570 GCA_964530095.1 uncultured Desulfobacteraceae bacterium
AGACCACCGAAATATATACCCACGTCATGGCGAAGGATATCCAGGCCGTGAGTAGTCCGCTGGAAACCCTTTAATGAGTTCCCATACCAAAGTTCAAACATCAATGTCAAGAGCCACGCTGTCGCAAATCAGGGCAATCGCATGTCTCATTTGGGATAGATAATGCGATGCAAATAACCATTACATCTTTGTAGGCAAATGGGGTTCTCAATCCAAAATGAACTTTGGCGTTGCGCGGAAAAAAGATCTTGATCCTCAAGGCTTTGTTGTGATTTTTTATGCAGATTGCTTATTAACCGCCAAGTGCACATTGTTGGTTACCCCAACGTTGGCTTAAATTTTAGGAGGAAAAGGATGAGTCTGTTAACAGTCGATCAGGAAAAGTGCAAGCAGGATAGAATATGCCTGGCCGTATGCCCTGCCAAGATCATTGAATTTAAAACCAAAGAGGCATTCCCGACACTCATTAACGGCGGTGAGGAGTTGTGTATCCGGTGCGGCCACTGTGTCGCCGTATGTCCCCACGGTGCCATGTCGCATGAAATCATGAAATCGGAGGCGTGCACACCCATCAAGGATGAGTGGCTTGTGGGTCCGGAACAGATGGAACATTCCCTGCGAGCCAGGCGGTCTATTCGTGTCTATAAAAAGAAAGAAGTCGAACACGCGCTACTGACCCGGTTAGTCAATATCGCCCGCTTTGCTCCTTCGGGACACAATATGCAGCCGGTAAATTGGCTGGTGATATACGATCGCGACGATGTCCGGAAGATGTCCGGATTTGTGATCGAATGGATGCGCCATTTGATTAAAGAAGAATCGCCGCTTGCAGCCACATTGCATATGGATCGTGTCGTTGCGGCGTGGGAGGATGGGATCGACCGGATTTGCCGAGATGCACCACACGTGATCGTGGCATACGCGCCTGAGGATAACCGCGCGGCACCGCAGGCCTGCACCATCGCCTTGACTTACCTGGAACTGGCTTCTGCTTCACATAAACTAGGGGCTTGCTGGGCCGGGTATTTCAATGCCGCCGCCAATTTATGGCCACCCATGCAAAAAGCGCTCCGGCTTCCGGACGGTCATGTCAGCTTTGGGGCTATGATGATGGGATACCCCAAATTTAAATATCACCGGCTGCCGCTCCGAAATGAAGCCAAGATGGCATGGTTTTAATTTTACTCAGCTGCTGCTTGAAGGTGAATCCACGTCTGTTGCAGACACAGGATGGTGAGGGCACAGGTAATCCGGCCCTCTTCGATCATCTGCAGCGTTTCTTTTAGAGGATACTTGACAACCTGAATGATCTCGTCTTGATCGAGGTTTTGGCGGGTGACCGTAAAATCTCTGGCAAGATAAATGTAAATTTTTTCATCCGAATAGGCCGGAAGAATATAAACTTGGCCGAGTTTGATGAATTTCTCGGCCACCAACCCGGTTTCTTCCTCCAATTCGCGTTTGGCGCAATCTAACTCAGATTCCCCCGGCTCCATCGTTCCGGCCGGAATTTCGAGCAGATATTCGCTCACGGCGTGGCGATATTGCAACGTCATCGCGACGGTTCCGTCCTCAAATAAGGGGACAACAGCGGTCGAACCCGGATGACGAACGATTGCCATCTCCGTCCGTCGCTTGTTGGGCAGGGTAATATCCTCTTTTACAAATGAGAATAGTTTGCCCCGGTAAACTTTTTCAGTTTTATTGACTGTTGCGCATTGACGGGATGGTTTTTTTTGCTCCATTTTCCACCTTCTATTGACTTCTCATCGCTTATCTTATTCGAATCTTCACTCACAAAAAACTCAAGGCAATACCGCCACACGGATTTCCCGGCCCGAGTCAGACATTCGCATCCCGTTGGTAATGTCATCCAGGGTCACGCGATGACTGACGATATCATCAAAGGGGAAATCCTGATGCGTCATTTCGATAAAATCGACGGCCATTTGCAAATGTTTGGCATCATAGTTGTGGATGCCTTTAATCGTCAATCGATTCCAGACGATATCACAGGCATCCAAAGAGAAGTTGGCATTGGGGAAAGAATTGCCAATCTCGATGTAACGCCCCCCTTTTCGAAGACACTTTAAGCCCAAGGGAATGAGGGACGGAATTCCGGCGACTTCAATGGCACTGTCCATACCAAATCCGCCCGTGATATCGCGGACGGCTTGAACGATCTCATGATCGGGCATACCTTGGGTATTGATGATATCTGTAGCCCCGAAACGTTTAATAAAATCGAGCCGGTGATCCAGAATATCGGTCACAATAATGCTGCGACAGCCATAGTGTTTTGCCAAAGCCGCCGCATAAATACCAAGGGCTCCGGCGCCTTGAATTAGAACATTTTCAAAGGGCCGGATATCAGCCGCTTCCCACCCTGCCACAACGGTGGCAAGCGCACAATTGGCCGGGGCAACTTCTTCATCTTTCAGGTTGTCGGGGATCTTGATAACACACGTGCCCGGCGTAATATAGCAGTATTCGGCGAAACCACCGACAAAATGAGGTGGATCCTGACAGCTGTCATGGCCGTATTTTTTAAGATGACGACATTTCATCATCAGGCCCTTTTCGCGGCAGTAGTAGCATTTTCCGCAATTGTCCATGATGGTCCACGTGATTCGATCGCCGACATCGATGGGGCGATCCCCGGAGTCATGCGTCACGCCGTCTCCCAGCACTTTGATTCTGCCGACGATTTCATGACCCAGGATGCAGGGCGTGGGGCCCTCTCGCCGTCCCAACCAGGTGTGCACATCAGATCCGCAAATCGTACAACAGGTAATTTCCACCAGAATACAGCCCTTCTCAACCTGCGGTAGAGGGTATTCCCGGATTTCCAAATCTGTATTGGGGGCGGTCATAACGGCCGCTCTGGCGTAATCGGGCATCTTATTCCCTTTCTCAGTTACAAATTCCCATGTTTTTTTATTTAAATTCAGATTCGACCAGCTCAGGGAGCTCTTTTACGCTGGGAATGACATGGGTATGCCAATATTTCCCCCAGGCGGTCACCGGGCGAGGCCCGCTAAGAACGCCCACCACCCCCAGACAGCCGGCATTACGTCCTTCCAACATATCGGCGGGTGTGTCTCCGATCTTGATCACCTCACGCACACTTTGAACATCCAATTGTTCCATGGCATAAAAAATCATAAACGGTGCCGGCCTGCCCCTCTCGCCGGGAACGGATTGCACATGGGCGGAGCAATCCACCAGTCCATCTCTGACCCAGCCCAGTCCATCCATAATCGCTTCGGTTATTTCCCGATGAAAGCCGGTATCGGTTGCCACCTTAATCCCCTGTTCGTGGCACCAGCGAAAAGTATCCGAGGCTCCGGGTACTTCTTTGACCTCGTTTCGATAATGCTCGATCATAAATTCTTCATAGCGGTCAAAGACATCTTTGGCCAGTTCATAGGTATCGGGATCTTGAATCTTTTCGAAATCTTTAAAATCGATATTTTTCCCGCGTGATCGAGCGATGAGAAACTGATAAAGGTGAATCTTATTTGTGCCCATATGTAGCAGGATTTCTTCAGGGGTTGTATCAAGCTTATATTCCTGGGCCGCTTTATACAGGCAATCCCGCACGCCTGTGTCGTCGTAAACGGTTGTCCCCGACAGATCAAACATGACCATACTGATTTTAGCCATTACCGTGTCCCTCCTTTTAGCTTCAGATTGAGTTGTGGAAATATAGTATCAAATCAGGATCAGAGTTCAGTCTAGGTCTTTCCAACCTTGCTTCTGGCCCATGCCGACACCACTTCTGAAATCGTAACGAGGAAAATAATCGAGAGAAGAATGGCCGCCACCCTTGTACTTTCAACCTGTTGCACCGTTCTTCGCAAGTACCATCCCATTCCGCCTGCGCCAAAGAATCCAACGACGGTGGCGGCACGGAATGCGGCATCCCAGGTATAGATTGAAATGCCGGTCCAGGCCACGCGGACTTGGGGCAATACGGCATACACAAACACCTGGAGAGAATTGGCGCCAGTGGCCTGAATCGCTTCCACCTGGCCCCGGTTAATGGCTTCGACCTCTTCCGAAAAAAGTTTTCCTGTAAATCCCAGGCTGAAAAGTGAAAGGGCCATTACGCCGGGAAGCATCCCAAATCCTAAAATCGTCACAAAAAGAATGGTCCAGATCATTTCGTGAACCGCGCGGCACAGCATAAGAACAAAGCGAGCGATGGGGTAAAGAAATTGCTTGTTGGGGGTCATGTTAAAAGACGCGAACCAGGAGAGCGGAATGGAAAGGACGATACCGAAAAGAGCACCTAAATAGGCCATTTTTATGGTTTCAAATACATACCCCAGATATTCGCTGTCAAGGATATAAGGGATATCGGGTGGATAGTAGCGATACGCAAAAAGATTACCCAGGCGCCCAAACATGGTGAAGAAACGGCTCAGGTGAACATTCAGGTACTCAATTGAAATTGCAATAAAGACCAGAATGATCAACATAACACCATATTTGATTAAAGATTGCGGATACTTAAAGCGGCTCCAGGTTTTTATGGGGCTGGCGCTTGAATTTATTGTGCTGGTGTTTGCGTTCATTCAGTGCGACTCCTTGAATCTATTTAGATGATGGCCTTGCGACCGAAATAGGATCCCACTTCCCCGATGGCGATGAGGAGCAGAATGGCAATAATGACGGTGGTTACCCCTCCGTAATTATACATTACCAGCTGTCTGTGGAATGTGAGACCTAATCCACCGGCACCCACAAGCCCCATTATGGTCGCCCGCCGGATGTTAATGTCCCATTGAAAAACCGTATTGCCAATATAAACCGGTAAAATTTGAGGGATCACGGCAAATAAGATCACCTGAAACCCGTTGGCACCGGTCGCCCGGATGGCCTCCATCTGGCCGGGTTTAATATCTTCGATGGCTTCGGCCGTAAGCTTGGAAATAAAACCAATCGATCGCATGCCGACTGCGATTATCCCTGGAAAGGCCCCCAACCCTACTGCTGCTACGAAGATTAATCCCCAAACGATTTCATGGACCGAACGTGACAGCGTCATAATCGCCCTGCCAATGGGGTAGGTGATCGGTTTATAAGGGGTAATGTTGTGGGCCGCAAACCAGGAAACGGGAATTGATAGAATGAGCGCCAGAAATGTTCCCAGGCAGGCAATCATAAAAGTTTCCAGTGCCGGTTTGACCAGATGGGGTATTAAGGATAAATCCGGCGGGAAAAAACGCGCCATAGCCTTGGCTACCGATCCAAATGAACCGATCCGGTCCCAGTCGGTATCGATAATAATGGTTGTCTGGATGCTCCCAATGACCATAATAAATAGCAGGAGATAGAAGGCATAACGGATTAGCTTATACTTTTTTATTTTGGCGAGTATCGTATTTAGCTTATTTTCGATCTCGGATGACGTCATGGGGAGGTCCTTTTATTATAAGATTTCCATGGCATAGATTTCTTCGAGGGTGTTTTTGTCAACTTTGTGGGTGGGGCCTTCGAATTTTTTGACACCGTCCTGAAGCCCGATAACCTTATTGGAAAACTCCAATGCCAGTTGCACATCGTGGATGTTACACAAAACCGGCACACCCGCTTCTTGCGATAGTTCCTTGATCATTCCCATGACTTCCTTGGCAATTTTTGGATCAAGGCTTGATGTGGGTTCGTCCACGAGCAGAAGCTGAGGTTTTTGAATGAGTGCCCGGGCGATACCGACCCGTTGGCGCTGCCCGCCGCTCAATTCGTCGGCCCTTTTGTCAACAAAGTCGCTCAATCCAACCTTGTCTAATAACTCTAAGGCTCTCTGAATGTCGGATTTAGGATAGAATCTTAAAAGGCTTCTAAGATTACCGACATAACCCAGTCGGCCTGAAAGGACGTTGTCCATGACAGACATGCGTTCAACCAAATTGAATTCCTGAAAGATCATCCCCATGTTGCGGCGGGCTTTTTTCAATTCGTTTTTCCCCATTTGGGTAATATTTTTTCCATTGAGAAACACATCGCCGCTGTTGGGTTCCACCAATCGGTTGATACACCGGATCAGGGTTGATTTTCCCGCCCCGCTGGGGCCGATGATGGCAAAAAAATCATCCCGTTCCACGTTGAAAGAAATCCCTTTTAAGACCTCCGGTCCTGAGCGATTGTAACGAATTTTGAGGTCCTTGACTTCAAGTGCAGACATAGCTTCTCCCCAATAAGGTCATCTTATATAATGATAATGCTAAAGTGAGGGCGGCAAATTGCCGCCCTTGAATAAATGACTGAATATGGATCTAGCTTTTTTTCTTCTTTTTGGCTTCCTTGGCTTTTTTCAAGATACGAATAACATCATAATCCGTATCACGCATTGGCACACATTTATTGGATTTAACATTATCCAGCCAGGCTTTCGCTTCCGGAACTTTGTGCAGGTTCAAAAAAGTTTGCTCGATTTTTTCCCTCAGTTCGGGACACAGCGACATGCGATAGGCAAAAGGATCCTGGGGGATGGTGGCCGACCACCACAGATCAGCAATAATTCAGGAACCGTTCAATATACAGGTATTATTAAAAAACTGATGT
>CAZHAH010000255.1:0-6402 GCA_964530095.1 uncultured Desulfobacteraceae bacterium
CGCGATCACACTAGATGAGGCGGTGCGGACCGGAAAGATCCAAAAGAATCATCTGGTCTGTCTACCCGTATTCGGCGGGGGACTGACATGGGGGTCGGCACTGATCCGGTGGTAAGTGGACGGGTGCTACATGCTTTCTCTGATTGAAACACTCAATTATTGCTGCTTCAAATATTTTAGCCAGCCGCTTTCCCCCTTGAATGTCCTGATGGGGCCCCATGGGAGTGGGAAAACGGTTTTTCCCGAAGATCAGATAACACCCAAATCTATTTTGATGTCTCCCAGGGCCGATCGGCGTTGGATATTCAACAAAAAACCGGGCGGTAATGACAATTATTATTCCGAGGTTCAGAAAAAAGATGGGGGTGGGTGGCGTCCTTCTTTTAAGCTTGGACCCCGAAAGTCAGCCTTCGGAAATCTCCCTCAAGAACAATCCCTTTTTCCGGCCGCCACATGGTTTAAGGAATTCTTAACCCAAGGTATCAAAACGATCAGGCTAAACGAGCGTTTGCTTAAAAAACCCTGTTCACCCGGCCAAACTAGGCAATTAAAATCCAACGGGGCCAATCTACCGCTGGTCGTCAAAGATTTAAAAACCGTCGATCCGCAACAATTTCGAGAATGGATTGCATTGCTCAAAACAGTTCTGCCGGATATTGAAAATATTCACATCAAAGAACAACAGGATACTTGTAAAGTCTATCTCACTGTTGCCTATCACAACGGGTTGGAAGTTCCGTCCTGGATGTTGTCGGGTGGAACGCTACGTCTATTGGCGCTTACGCTGCCGCCTTTCCTAAAAGATACACAAGGCATCAATATCTATAAAAATCCTGAAAACGGCCTCCCTCCCGATGGGATTAATACCGTGTTTGAAGCACTGGCCTCGATTCATTCGGCCCAGATGTTTATTTCGATCCACTCACCCATGTTGCTGAACGCCGCATCTCCCGATAGCGTGTTTTGTTTTGAAAAAAATGAACAAGGGGCGTCGGAGATTGTGCCGGGTAAGGGCCACGTCATTTAGTCAAGCAATTGCTTTGAGTATTGTGATTTGGGATTTTAGTGGCGTATCCGGGAAAGCAATCTCTACTATCTGAATCAATTAGAGCTGACTTTGACGTTACCCTGCCGCTCGGGCTGTTTTGATTGCAATTAATATATTTATATTATACCGAAAACAATCAATAAGTCCTGACCGACAACTTGTTTCGGTCAAAAAGGATGGTGACCATGCAAAATGACAAAAAGGCGGTTTGGGGATGGGCCATGTACGATTGGGCCAATTCAGCATTTGCGACTACCGTAATGGCCGGTTTTTTCCCGATATTTTTCAAACAATTCTGGAGTTACGGCACAGATGCAAATATTAGCACCGCCCAGCTGGGACTGGGCAATTCGCTGGCCAGTCTATTGGTCGCCCTAATGGCTCCCATCTTAGGTGCCATCGCCGACAAGGGATCGGTCAAAAAGAAATTTTTAATTTTTTTCGCCTACCTGGGTGTCTTAAGTACGCTGGCTTTGTTTATGATTCAAAAAGGTGAATGGGCCTGGGCAATTTTTATCTACATTATGGGGACCATCGGATTTTCCGGAGCCAATATATTTTACGATTCCCTTTTACCGAGTGTGGCCGGAGAGGACAAGATCGATTATATTTCAGGCTTTGGCTTTTCGATGGGATATCTGGGCGGCGGGCTGCTTTTCCTCATCAATGTGCTGATGACCCTATTTCCTCAAAAATTCGGGCTGGCCGATGCCGGCCAGGCGGTTCGCTACTCCTTTGTTTCGGTCGCCATCTGGTGGGGCTTTTTCACGATCTTTACCATCCTCTGGGTCCCGGAAACCAGAAAAGAGGATTCCGACAACGCTCACGGAAATTTGATTCGCGAGGGGTTTCGTCAGCTCATCGACACATTCAAGAAAGTGCGCCATCTCAAAACCGTCTTTTTATTTCTGCTCGCATACTGGCTCTACATTGACGGTGTGGACACGGTCATCCGTATGGCGGTCGATTATGGAATGTCGCTGGGATTTGAATCCAACGATCTCATCGTGGCCCTTTTAATGGTTCAGTTTATCGGATTTCCGGCTGCCCTGGCCTATGGCAAACTGGGTCAGAAATGGGATGTCCGCAAAGCCATTTTTCTGGCCATTGGGATTTACATGCTGGTGACGCTTTGGGCCATGATGATGACCCAAAAACATGAGTTTTACATTCTGGCCTGCTTCGTGGGATTGGTCCAGGGAGGAATCCAGGCCTTGAGTCGCTCATACTATTCACGCTTGATCCCCAAAAACCAGGCCGCCGAATATTACGGCTTTTACAATATGATCGGCAAATTTGCGGCCATCATCGGCCCCCTGCTGATGGGTGTTGTGGGACTGGCCGCCAAACGGATGTTGATGCCGTCTTCCCCAACAGCGGAACAGGTTCTTTATGTGGGACAGTTGGCTTCGCGCTGGGGTATCGCCTCCCTGCTTATCCTCTTTATTGCCGGGGTTATTCTTTTTTATTTCGTGGATGAAGAAAAAGGTAAGGCTGAAGCGGCGATCTTGTCGGAAACTAAATGAACGTCCAACAGTGAGCCTTAGAACGGTTATGCTTCGTTCTGGGCTGATTCCTTGTCAACGATTTCTGCCAGCGCCTCCTCAAGCGGACGGGGTTTGCCGACCCCATATCCCTGAGCAAAATCGACCCCGATTTTCTGCAGACGTTCCTTGATCGCGTCGGTTTCAACATACTCGGCAATGGTTTTCAGATTCAGGGCGTGGCCGATCTGGTTAATACCCATGACCAGCGCTTCTGTGCTTTTATCTTCTAAAATCTCCTTGACAAAACTCCCATCGATCTTGAGGTAATCCACCTGTAGATTTTTGAGGTAGGCAAAGGAGCTTAAGCCGGTTCCAAAATCATCGAGCGAGAATTTACACCCGAGCTGTTTTACTGACAGGATAAAGCGCTGCGCACCCATCAGATTCCTCACCGCAGCGGTTTCGGTTATTTCAAAACAAATATTTTCGGCCGGAACCTGGGATCCTTTGATCTGTTCCAATATAAAATCTAGAAAATTTTTGTCGGTGAAAGACTGCCCGGATAGATTGATTGACCATGACTTTGACCCCATTACGCCTTTGGCGTGGAATTCCGAAAGCAAAGCGAGGGCACGCTTGATGACCCATTGGTCGATCATCGGCATCATTTGATACCGCTCCGCGGCCGGCATAAATTGGCCCGGTACGATGATGCGCCCCTTTTGGTCTTTCAAACGAATCAGGCATTCATAATGCCAGGGTTCTTGATCCGATTGGAGCGGCTCGATCGCTTGGCTGTATACCCGGAATCGATCTTCTCTTAGTGCCACCTGAATGGGTCCGACCCAGCGCATTTCGTCCTGACGCTTGCTGAGGATCTCATCACCGGATTTGTATACCCGAACGCCGTTGCCACCTTCTTCTTTGGCTAAACCACAGGCCAGATCGGCAAAAGCCATGATGTTGGCCACGCCTTCGGAATTGGGTAAAACAGGCACCACTCCGATACTGGCACTGACTTCGATGGGGTTATTGTTCCAGATGATGGAAAGGCCGGATATCTGGCTACAGATTTTTTCAGCTACGCGCTGTCCCTGCTCGGCGGTACATTTTTCAAGCAGGATGCCGAGTTCATCTCCGCCCAAACGGGCGACGTTGTCAAAGTCCCGGACCATACTCTGAGTACTCTTAGCGATCTGTTTGATCAGATCGTCGCCGAAGGCAAGACTGGTCATGTCATTGATGAGCTTCATTTTGTCGATATTCAAACTTAAGAAACAGTGCTCCACTCCCTGCAGCCGTGATGAAGTCAAGGCGTTCTCTAAATGGTACTCAATGCTGGGACGGTTCATGAGTCCGGTGAGATCATCGGTGTTGGCCTGAATAATTTCGGACGCTTTGCGGGCAATGACTTTTAAGATATTGCGTGCTCCGGTTGTAAAATCAGGCCTATAGTTATGATTCAGGGTTACCAACACGCCCTTTACCTCTTCATTGCTGTCCAAAACCGGAAAGGACATCAATTTGTAGGGCAAATCCCTCGCGAACTTGGATTTGAGCGGATCGTTCTCATCATTAATGACGACGATTTGGTTTTCTAAAGTTGTCCAGTGCAGAAGCTGGTGCAGGTTGCCAACAATTTTTTCGGTATCCGGGAGCGTGTTTTCCGCATCCTCATAAAAAGAGGTAATTTTTTTGCCCGTCAGGAGCAAAACGGTAATATCCACACTTAAGTAATCGGTGCAGTTCTTTACCAGCTGCCTCAGGTTTCGGGGTCCTTCGGATACATTTTTAACCTGCTGGGCGGTTTCGTAAATCAGATTGATCTCTTCATAACGATCCCCGAGTTCTTCGGCCAGGGCATTGATTTCATTGGTCAAGCGGTATTCGTTGAGGATGCTTTCACCAATCATTTCCAAGGTTGTGTTGACAGATGAGAATCGTTTGTCTTGATTCATAGCTTCTGTCAAGCGAGACAAAACAACCAAAACGCCGATCTGTCCATCGACCTCTTCGACCAGGCTCCGTTTGTGCACTGTTCGGTTCTGATCGATTTTTCGTTGGTCGACGATCTCAGCCGAATTGATCCAGCCTGTCTCATTTTGGTTCACAAGGTCCACGGCCGTGGCCATTCCGTCTCTCCCTGACTCATCACTCGTCCAAACCGGCTCTCCCTTAGAGTCACACACCGCAAAGCCTTCTACATCTTCGAGAAAGCTGAAAATCATCTTTGAATATTTTTCGAAACCCTCTAAATCGAGTGATTCAATCACGAGATTACTTCTCCTTTGAACATTGAATCCGAAACCTTGAACCTTAATCGATTTCAGTATAAAACAAGCCCGGCCTCGAGTCAAATCCCAAACCCACCCCGAACCCCTGAATTGTGGAGTGCTTTTGCTTCTGAAATTTCGTAAAATCAGCCGTTGATATGTGCGTTGCAGATGGACTGCAGCTCGGCTGCATTGTTGCTAAAAATCCACTCCACCCCCCGGTTGAGCTCACGCCATAAACACTTGCGAGATTTAATATAGCCCGTACCGATTTGCCGCTTTGCGTGGTGGTGTTTGAGAATCATTTTGTCGGTCACGAATAGATAATGACCGAACATACCGCCATATTGACTTTCGGTTGTGAGCTGGTTGATGGTTCGAAAATTGAGCTGTGCGATGGGGAAAAACGTTTTGGGCGAAACAAAGGTTATCAAATCAAACATATGCGGCGTAAGTGTAATCAGGTGATAATCCTTTCGCGGTGTCAGCCTTGCAAAGAGGTTTTCCAGAATTTCATTTTGGAAAACCGGGTCCGGATACGTTTCGGCTTTAATTTCTACCATCAAGTGCATCTTCCGCCCGTAGCGGGTGATGGTATCCTTTAGGGTCGGAATCAGCGGAAATCTCGATGTCAGCTCCTTTAAAGTGATTTCGCCAAGCGTCTCACTCGAATTAAAAAGCCTCTTAAAGTCCTTGTCGTGAAATACAACCGGGTGTAAATCCTTGGTCCAGCGGACATCGAATTCGATCCCCGTCACACCGGCCGCATCCGCTTTATCAAATGCCGGGATCGTATTTTCGATAATCTCTCGATTATCATGTTCACCGCGGTGGGATACAATTTTAGCCTGTGCGACGCGATGTATTGACGGCAATGGCTGGGGCCATATGGCATAGAAAGCATCGACCACGTGATGAAACGTTTTTTCAACCAATTTGGGTGTCGGCATTTTTTGCTTTTACGCTGAATCTGTTTGATATTATGACGATTAATTTGTAAATTCACATTTTCTAACCGCATTATGCAAATCATAAAATTATGAAAATGTCATCTTTTTAAATCAAAACAAAGAATTTGTAAATTGCGAGCCTCGATTTTCAGGTTGACCTTTGGCGTGGTTGTTCAGTATTGAAGCAAATACGTGAACTTTATAAAGACACGACCACCCTAATCATCATGGCGACCGCTATTTCTGATAAAGAAGAGGTGATGGCCTGTGTCAAGCTGGGAATACAGGGTTACATCGTTAAGCCGGTAAATATGGCAACTGTCAGCGAGAAGGTGCTTGGGTATTTTCAAAAATTTTATCCGGAAAAAGGCAAGGCTGCCTTGGAAAAAGTAAACGATGCCAAAAAAAAATGGATCGCTGAGGAAAGGCAGAAAGCGATCGAGGCTCAAAAGGCCAAAACGAGTGCTGAAAAAAAGCCCCCCCCCAACACCGAGGCGGAAACTCCAGAGTAAAAAACCGCATGCGAAAAAATTTGATCTAACAACGCTAGCGAAGTGTCCTATATATAATCTACAGAATTCAGAGTGACCTCAGCAATAATTCAGCAAAGGTTACATAAACAACCGTAAAATTTTAAATGCTGT
>CAZHAH010000256.1:0-6356 GCA_964530095.1 uncultured Desulfobacteraceae bacterium
GTTAGCGCAGTCATTTTCCGATTGATACGCATGGCTTTTGGAACCAGGATATCGTCAAAATCATGATAGACCGGCGTAATAGGCGATTTTTTGGGTGCCGTCCTCTGGGATCCGGTCGGGTCATCGATGGGTTTGAGGTAACTGCATGACCAAATAGTTCCGATTGACATTAGCACCGCAAACACGCGTAACAAATAGTGTGATTGAATTCCACGCATGGGCCGTCTCAGCCGATATACTTTCATATGGACGCGTTTCATCCACGGGTACTCCCGTGGTCTTCTGCGAAGGCGGATAAAATAATTACAAGCTATCTCAAAAATAAGGTTTTTGGTTCCCCTCGACATGCTCGGGGTCGAAGGCAGATCAAAGCATGCGAAAAAAATTACCACAGGCATATGCCTGATATTTCGAGGAACAATTTTTGAGCATAACACATGATATGTATCCGCCCGAGGCGGAGTAGCAAAAAGATATTTTTGAGATAGCTTGTACCTGCATTTGCATTTAAATCAATACCTGTTTATATTACCCCATCAACTGCTAACTGTCAAAAACAAACCAAAAAGGAACAAGTCATGAATACACGTTCATCCATATTGGCATTGTCTCAGAGTGAAAAGATTAAGGCTGGTTTAATTTGGACTTCTCAGACAATTGAAATATCAATGGGGCTTCCTGAAAATCGCAAACAAGGCGGTGATCAAATAATCTCGTCGCTGCTGGGCATGGTCGCCAATGAAATTCATTTGGGTATGAAAGTTGCACCCCATAAAGGTTGGGAGGCGGCCCTTAAACATATCAACACCGCAACCGTAATGATCAATTCAAATGTCATCCAAGATGCCCCCTACCATCTTTCCAAAGCACTCAGCCAGGTTACCGGAATTGGTCAGGAGGCTATGACTGCGCTTAACAAAGAGGGTTTGGTTTAATAAAGAAATCGTGGGCTATCTGAACGAACCTGCAATGCTTCGCCAGCGAATCCCTTTAAGCTCCGGTTAAAACTAAAGTTTTCGATTTCTTTATTTTGCTCTCAAACCGAGGAAAAGTGATAAAAAAGCCAACAAAGTGATCCCTGACGATACCAATCCGGTTAACCAAATGCCACCGATCATCCAAAAATAGCCGCCCAAGAGAGCTCCCAGAACTCTACCAGCACCTGCGGCGGCAAAGAAAGCTGACATCATGGTAGCCCGATATCCAGGCAGAATCTCGGTGCATAAGGACATGCTGGCAACAATTGCGAATTCGAAAACCAGGAACAATAAAAAAATACCCCCCAAAGCCACCATCAGGTTTTGGTTGCACATGGGTATTAGGCCATAGCAGACAATCGTCAAAACCAGACCAAATGATACAGATCGACGCAGACCGATTCTATCGGAAATTAATACGGTCAGACCTTCGCCGCATAGCTCGGCCACCCCGATTATGGCCGTACCGATGCCTAAAACAATGATGCTAACATCAAAAGATTGCTCCAACCAGGCGCCGTAAACCACAAAAAGATTGTCATTGGCAACGCTAATTAGAAAAGCGTACCCCAGTGCGCCCACGGCCGCGCGGTTTTTTACAAGGTGAGGCCACGCCTGCCATACTGTGCCGTTTTTAGAAATTACGGTTTGTGTGCGATTATTTTTAGGAAATATAATGAATAGTGCCAGCAATCCCGCCAACCCCAGGCATCCGAGGACGTAAAACGGCGCGCGCCAATCCATTTGAGTAATCAGGATAGCCACTATGGGAATACCTATGAGGGTGCTGCCGGCCCAACTTGTTTCCAAAAATCCTATGGCCATCCCGCGCTTTTGGTAAGCGACCTTTCGGCTCACATAGGCCTGGATCGCCGGATCAAAAACACATTTCCCCAAGCCAGCTAAGAATAGGGCTGCCATTACTGTATAAAAATCAGGCCAGATACCGGCAGCCAGCATGCCAAAAGCCAGCATAGCCATACCGCTGATCAGCATGCGACGGTATCCAAATCGATCCGCAAAGGGGCCTAGGCCGACACCCAGCATAGCCGTGGCCTGGTTTACGGCGATAAGCGATGTAACCGCAGTGAGCGGCACTTCGAGTCCGCGACTTAATACAGGTGCAAATGGGTAGGCAAATCGTCGGGCTGTATTTAGCAGCAAGCGGCAAAGGATAGCCGTGATCATGCGCAAGATAAGGTTATCTGCCCGCGGATTAGAGGTTGATGTAGTCGTCTGGTTTGTGGGGATCACAGAATTGTTTCTTCACGGGCAGAGCCGGTGGTGATTTAATGGAATTATTGTATTACAAATCGAGCGCGTCGATTTTTCGAGTATGCTTCCTCATTTTCTCCCGTATCCACCGGATCTGCTTCGCCATAGCTGATGGTTAACAAGCGGGATGCGGCAATCCCCTGTTGGATCAGGTAGGACTTTATCTTCCCGGCCCGGGCTTCACCCAGGATTAGGTTGTCAATTTCACTACCCCGGGAGTCACAATGCCCCTCGATGATAACACTCATACCCGGGTGTTGCTGGAGCCATAAAACCTTTCTTTGCAAGGCGTCCTCTGACGAAGGTAAAACTTTGGTGCTGTCTATCTTGAAGTAGATATATTCGTATAGGAACTGGTGCACGCTGACCACTGCGGCCTGGTTCTGAGCAAGCGCTGTTCCAAAACCTAATCCCTGGGTAACCATTAAAATGATACCGATGGCAGCTCCTGTAACGGCCCTTTTCTTCCCTGAGGATTGACTTATACTTTTCATATGCACCTCCCCCAAAACATTGTTTCACAATGTTCTGATGTACGGCGTCGCCGCCTGATTACTTGCCCTTCTTTAGTAGATTCGTTTGTTTGGCAATCCAGCGATCCACTTCGGCAGCATCATCATGGTGGATGGCTGCCAGTTCATTAAGCGCCTCCCTTATCTCCCGGGCTCCCCTTTCAAACACCATCAACACGGATTCATTTTCCTGCTTCAGATCACGTTTGGAAAACTGACCACCGGTTTTATCGATGTAACGAGTTACCATTGCACGAATGGCTTCCCAGCTATCCCGACGTGTCTGGCTCTCAAGCGGTGTCAGGTCATCTAAGTGTTTCTGCTGACGTTTTCTGAAGCGTCGATAGCCCATTGTGCGGGTATAGGTAATCCATAGAAAAAAGATTATAATAAAAGCAATCCCGCCGGTGGCATGCATCATGATGTCGTCCAGTGAGGATAAACCGCCCCAGGCGCTAAGCCCGATTTCGGCCATGGCGCCACCGATAATGGACAGGATGAAACCGATACTCATAGTTCGGAATTTGAAACGTGTGAAGCGCCCTTGATAGGCTATCAACGCTTCGATAAAATGACTTAAGCGCTCGCCATGCGTTTCCACAAAACTGGCCAAATGATCCAACCGGTGCCGAGGTGCCATTTGGACGGCATGCTTTAAATCTGCGCGCTGGTTTTCGAGATATTTTAAAAAGCCTAAATCCTCGCTGAAGTTTTGGCCGGTATCGGCCATAGCCCCGGGGGAATAGGTTAAATGAATCGAGGGGATATCCTTGCGACCGGTAATTTGAGACAAGTTCCAGCATAGGGTTCCGTATACCTGCAGCAAATCCACCAGGGAAACACATTCATCAATCCGATTGAGAACAAACAGAACTCGATCTTCGAAAGTTCGCGTGGGCAGCGTATCGCGTAAACTTGTGTGTGCTTCCCGAACAGTACCGGCTTTATGCGAATCAAACAGAACCAAAACCAGGTCTGCAATTTGAGCCAAATCACCGATAACACTTTGGTAGTCATAACCACGATCCCGTTCGGTAATACTGTCCAGCATACCGGGGGTATCGATAATGGAGAGATTTCTTAAGAATGCGGCATTGACTTTTTTAAGGCGAAAATGGGCAGCAAAACGCTGGCCGTGGGTCTTTAAAGCCTCAAAAGGATATTCGGGATCGTTTAGCAGAAATTTACCATCGCGTTCTTCGGTCACACGAACCGGTCCCTCCGGCGAAGCCGACGGGTCATGCGTAATCACTGTAAAAGAATCATCGGTAGGTGCTTGTCCTGTGTCCTGTATTTGTGATCCTAAAAAATCATTGATCAGGGTGGATTTTCCGGATGAGTAGTTACCGATAACCAACACCAGCGGTTTCCATTTGATATTGGTTTCGAGCGGTGCTTCACTATACCCGTATTTTAATGCAACCGGGGTTAAATAGTCCTCGACCATGGTCAGCAAATCGGTTCTGAGTCGATTGATGAATGTTTCTCGGTTCATTAAGTTGCTCCACAATTAGCAGTAATGTTGACTGAAAATATCAAAGCCATAACCCCTTGTCAATGAATGGCTTTTCGACCTAATGCTTGACCTATGCTGTTGTTAATGATACGTATAACCGTCTAATTCTTCAATTCACAATGGATCGTTTGCGGTTCTCAAGCGCTTTAAATAAGGAGGAAATAGAATGGGTGATAACACCATCCAGTGCCCCAAGTGCGGTCATGATAATAACACCTCGGCAATTGAATGTGACAAGTGCGGTGTAACCCTTTCGTTAGTCTTAAAAAAATCCGCCAAGGGTGGATCGGCAAAGCCAATTGAATCGGAGCAATTGCCAGCAGATTCCGCGTCGGATTTGTCGGTTTGTCCCAAATGCAGTAGCGAAGTTGTACCAGATTCGGAAGAATGCATCAAATGTGGCATTATCTTCTCAAAATATTTTGAAGTTCAAGATCGACGTCTGAAAGAGTCCCAGGAGATATTAAGAGCCGAAGCGCTCCAAAAAGAGCTGGAAGAAAAAGAAGCCCAAGAACGGGAAGAAGCCCTTGCGCTTCAAAAGCAGGCTGAAGAGGAGGAACAACAGAAAGCCGAACAGCTGAATAAGGAGCAAGCTGAAAAAGAAAAGGCCGAAGCTCGCAAAGCCGAGCAGCGCCGCAAGGAGCAGGAAGCCCAGGAAAAGGAAGCCCAACGCCAAAAAGAGCTGGAAGAAAAAGAAAAAGCGGAAAAGGAAGCGGCCGAAAAAGCAGAACAAGAAGAAGAAGAAGCGGAAAAGATAAAACAAGCGGCTGAAGAAGCGGCCGCCGCTGAAGCTGCTGCTGCTGAGGCAGCGGCTGCAAAAATTGCGGAGTCAGAAGCTGCGGAAGCTGATAAGCAGGCCATTGATAATCTGCAAAAAGAGATTGCCAATCTGGAGTCGGAATCTTCTTTCTTAAAGTCCGAAACCGAGAAATTAAAAGCCGCAGAAGCCGAGGCACTCCAGAAAAACGAAGAAGCGCAGCAACAAATTGATGCCTTGACCCAAGAAAAAGATGATCTAAAACAAGAGGCCGAATCGCTAAAGAATGAAAGAGATACCCTACAGGAGGCCGAGGATCTCCGTAAGGAAACAGAGGCGGCCGAAATAAAAGCCCAAGAGGAAGAAGCCGAGGCACTTAGACGCGAAAGAGAAGACAAGCAGAAAAGGACTGAAAGCATCTTGAAAGAACTTCCCCCCCAAGCAAATTTTGGAAAACTGCTGTTGAAGTACGAAGGTCAGGAAATCGGCATTAATTATGATGATCCAGCCGAAATAAAAAAAGCCCAGTTGGCCAAGGTGAACGAAGATCATTTCAGCGTTCTGGTTTTGGAGAACGAACTTTTGTACAGCTACCCGTTTGGTAACATTCTTTCAATTGTTGAGGCCATCGATGGCGTCCCCGTTGATGCGTCCGGGGAAACGGCCAACTATCCCATTGTGGTCCGGGTGCTGCACCTCATGGTCAAGAAAAAATGGAGTTTCATGTAAACCAAGATCGTGATCTGGCTTTAACTTCTTTTCGCATCATTAGATCACGATCAATTTGGGTCGCCTTCGTTCCCCTCTTCCCAACAGTGCTCTGTGCACTTGTTTGCACGTGGATCCTCATGCCGCCACAAATGAACCCCATAGACGCATAAACTACAGGGCGTATAATGCCAATGCCTCGTTGATATCCTGCGCTGATGTTCTTTAGGAACGCCTGGATGTCGGTTCGAGCAGATGTCGGCCGTAACTCACGGACGCGCTTTCAATACATATATCTGACAAACGGTGCAAGCCATGAAAAAAGCGTCGCTATATCCTTTTGTATTTACGCTACTTTTTTTATTTTTGGATGGTGCAACTGCGCAAACAGAGGAGCAAGCACATACACAAAATCGCATCCAAATGGTGACGCAGCAGATCAAAGCGCGGGGCATTACCGATTCTAGAGTACTGGACGTAATGGCATCCGTTCCGCGTCATGACTTTGTCCCTCAAAAAATCCGTTCACGGGCCTACATCGATCGCCCACTTCCCATCGGTGAAGGTCAAACCATATCTCAGCCCTATATTGTGGCCCTCATGAGTGCCAG
>CAZHAH010000257.1:0-6347 GCA_964530095.1 uncultured Desulfobacteraceae bacterium
AAAAGATTTTTATCGGCTGCGGGGCTGCCCATCCGCAGCTCTGTACCCGCGTGGCAAGCTGAAACTAACCGTCCGGCCAACCACGACTCATCTTGTTTTGAATTATTTGCTTGAATAATCGATCCGGGTTGCCTAATCTGTATTTTAAATTCAAATATCAAGGAGGAATATGGTGAACCCGTTTAAAGTCGCTATTGTAAAGTATGAAAGACCGCAGGATTCAGTGCGCAAGGCCGTTGAACTTTCCCGGGGCCTGGACCATCTGCCTGCAAATGCTAATGTTATTATTAAGCCCAATATCGTTAACTGGACCATGGCCACCCCTTTCCCCAAATTTGGAGTGATTACTACATCCCGGATCATCGAGGACATGGTGGTGCTGCTGAAAGAGCGTGGAATCGATAACATCACCATCGCCGAAGGAAGCGTGATGGCGGATCCCAAGGATATGGATACCGCCAGACATGCGTTTGAGACTTTGGGATACGGGGCATTAAATAAACGCTACGGGGTCCGATCGGTAAACATTTTTGAAAGACCCTTTAAAAGAGTCGATTTAGGCGACGGGGTTGTCGTCAAAATCAATCAAGATATCCTGAATGCCGACTTTGTGGTCGATCTGCCGGTCCTAAAAACCCATTCCCAGACCGTCGTCAGTCTGGGAATCAAAAACCTTAAGGGTATGATCGATATTCCTTCACGCAAAAAATGCCACAACATGACACCGGGGAAAGACTTGCACTTCTGGGTTTCCAAACTTGCAGATCCGATGCCGCCCATGTTTACGCTCCTTGACGGCATTTTCACCAACGAAAGAGGACCGAGCATCGACGGCCGTATGCATCGCAGTAATGTGTTGGTGGCTTCGGCCGACGTTTTGGCAGCCGACCTGGTGGGTGCAAAAGTACTCGGCTTTGAGACGTCGGATGTACCCCACCTGGTTCATGCCGCAGAACATCGCAGCAGACCCATCGATCTCAGTGATGTAGAAGTTGTGGGCGAAACGATTGAATCTGTTGCCTCACCGCATGAGTGGACTTTTTCATACAACGAAGATAATTCTCTTCCCCTGCCCATGGAAAAAAAGGGCCTCAAAGGCGTTTCTTACCGCAAATATGACCTTTCCCTGTGCACCTATTGCTCCGGAATGACAGGCGTCGTCCTGAGCTCGATCGCTTTTGCCTGGAAAGGAGAACCCTGGGATGATGTGGAGGTCCTGACCGGGAAATCCATGGCCCCGACACCGGGAAAAAATAAGACTATCCTTTTGGGAAAATGTATGTATCAGGCCAACAAGGATCATCCCGACATCAATGAAATGATCGCCGTTAAGGGATGTCCTCCTAAACCGAACACGGTTGTCAAGGCCCTGCATCAGGCCGGAATTAAAGTCGATCCATCGATTTATGAAAATATCAATAAGTTACCAGGATTTTACTTAAAACGATATGCCGACAAACCCGAATTTGATGAAGTTTTTTTCAAAATCGAATAGTATTATTTAGAAAGGAGAGTTATATGAGCAGACCCGTATTGAGAACACCACTTTGCGACATGTTGGGAATCGAATACCCTATTCTAAGCGCCGGAATGGGCCCTACCCTGATTGGAGAAACTACCGGTGCGCCCGTGGGACTGGTGGTAGCGGTTTCCGAAGCCGGCGGTATGGGAGTTTTGGGTGGAAGCGGCTTCACGGTGGATGAACTTCGTGACGCCATTCGAGAGATTAAAAAACTGACTGACAAACCGTATGGGGTTGACCTGTTGTTGCCCAAATTTCTCGACAAGGGTGGCGGGATGGTCGGCGAAGGGGCTGATTCCGCTCCCCTGAGTGATTTGCTCGCTATGATGCCGCCGGAACATCTTGAATGGTATAACAAAATCAAAGCAGAGATGGAACTGCCGGATGTGAATATCCAGGTCCGAATGAATACCACCACCATGAATCCGAAAGAATCGATTCAGGTTTGTATCGATGAAAAAGTCCCCTTGTTTTGTGCCGGGCTCGGAAATCCCGGTTTTATGGTGGAAGAGGCCCATTCTGTGGGAATGAAAGTATTGGCCATAACCGGCAACCAGAAGAACGGTCGCCGCATGGCTCAATCGGGAATCGATTTGCTTGTGGCACAGGGTTATGAAGGCGGCGGACATACGGGACGCATCGGGACCATGGTTTTGGTACCGGCCGCACTCGACGTGGCCGGTTCCGTGCCTGTGCTGGCTGCCGGCGGTATTGGCGATGGACGCGGTATTGCCGCCGGACTGGCCATGGGATGTGTGGGGGCCTGGATTGGCACACGTTTTCTGGCCACAAATGAAGGCGGGGCTCTTGAAATCAACAAACAGCGCATCGTTAAATCCACGGATGAGGGCACCCGTGTCAGTAAAGCCTACACCGGGAAAACCCTGCGCGCCAGCTACAACCGTTTTCACGATTTGTGGGATGCGTCAGGACTCGAACCGATACCTTTTCCATCGCAGGTTCTCCTCTCTTCCGCCCTGCTGAGCAGCTTTATCGAAGCCGGCAAAACCAATTACGTCGGCGGCCTTGCCGGCCAGGTTTCGGCTTTGATCAGCGATATAAAACCGGCAGCGCAGGTCTTGGAAGAAATGGTTGCCGAAACAGTCGAAATTTTAGGGCAGAAGCTCCCCGGAATGGTGCAGATAAAGTAATAGGAGGAAAAATGAATATTGTTGCGAAATTAAAAGCCAAAGAAGGACATGAAGAAGAAATGGAACAGATCCTGCGCAATATGGTGCCAAAGGTTGAAGCCGAACCGGGCACGTTGACATATACGCTGCATCGGGCCCAAAAAGATCCCCGCACGTTCATGTTTTATGAAAAGTACCAAGATGCGGAAGCGTTGACGCAGCACAGTTCAACCCCGCATTTTAAAGAACTGTTCAATGCGGTCAAGCCGATTTTGGACGGTGCACCTGAAATCGAAATGTATGATGAATTGGCAGCCCTGAACAAATAGGAGAACTTGATGTCAGACGAATTTGCATACATGGACGCAACCGCTCTTGCCGAGCTGGTTCGCAGAAAAGAGGTTCAACCGGCGGAATTGGTCGAATCCGTCATCGAGAGCATAGAAAAGCTGAATCCGGCCCTGAATGCCGTTGTAACGCCCATGTATGATCAGGCCCGCGAGGCAGCCGAAAATATCTCTTTAGATGCCCCTCTGGCGGGTGTTCCTTTTTTACTGAAGGATCTTCTGGCAGCTTATGCCGGCGTGCGCTTTACATTAGGATCCAACCTGTTGCGGCATTTTGTGCCGGATCATGACAGCGAGCTTGTGGTCAGGCTTAAAAAAGCCGGGTTGCTTATTATGGGTAAAACCAATACTCCGGAGTTCGGCCTTCTGCCGACGACTGAACCGGCGCTTTTCGGGCCTTGCCGCAACCCCTGGAATCTTGAAAGAACGACGGGCGGATCCAGCGGCGGCTCCTCAGCCGCCGTGGCTGCGGGGGTGGTCCCCATGGCGCATGCCAACGACGGCGGCGGGTCAATCCGGATTCCGGCATCCTGCTGCGGTCTTTTCGGTCTGAAACCGACCCGGGGACGCAATCCGCTGGGGCCCGATTTCGGTGACGCCATCGGGGGGCTGGTAGCCGAGCATGCCGTCACGCGTTCGGTCAGGGACTCAGCCGTTTTGCTCGATGCCACTTCAGGTCCGGACATCGGGGATCCTTATTGGGCGCCACCCCCTGAACGGCCCTTTACAAACGAGGTCGGTGCGGATCCCGGAAACCTCCGCATCGCTTTTACCACCAAAGCTATTTCAGGAGCCCCTATCCATCCCGATTGTATTCAAGCGGTCCGGGAAGCCGCTGACTTATGCGCCGATTTGGGCCATGAGGTGACAGAGGCTACACCGAAAATAAGCGGCGATTCGCTCACCGACATGTTCTCGGTTCTGTGGTCCTCTTCTACGGCAGCGACCTTGAGTATTTTAAAAGCGAAGCAGGACCAGGTCGAACCGCTGTCCTGGGCCTTATATGAAATGGGGCGTCAAATAAGCGCCCCCGAATATATGCAGGCGATCACAGCACTGCAGCGTGTGTCGCGCCAGTTTGCCCGTTTTTTTGTATATTATGACATACTTCTCACACCGACGCTGGCCGAACCGCCCGTTCCCTTGGGAACTTTTGATGCAACCGCGGATGATCCCATGAAGGGGTTTCGCCGCTCCAAAACGTTCGTGCCTTTTACACCCATTTGTAATGTCACGGGCCAACCCGCCATGAGTGTGCCGCTTTTCTGGAATCAGGAAGAACTTCCAGTCGGATCGCATTTTTTGGCACGCTTCGGGGATGAGGCGACCCTCTTTCGTCTGGCCGCACAACTGGAAGAGGCCCGCCCCTGGAAAGATAAAATCCCGCCTGTTTCGGTCTTATCCGATTAATTAGTAATTGGCCAGACTCCCTCCATCAACATAAATCGTCTCACCCGTAATATAATCCGCTCCTTCGGAGCACAGAAACAAAACCGCCGGCACGACTTCCTCGGGTTCGGCCAATCGGCCCTTGGGTATCCGTTGCGCCATCATCTTCTCAACATCGGGATTGCTCCAGATCGGCTTGCTGAAATCGGTTTTGGCCAATCCGGGTCCCACGGCATTGACATTGATATTGAACCAGGCCCATTCCACAGCCATACATTTGGTCAGCATGGCCAAGGCCGCTTTGCTGGCATGATAGATTCCCATTCCGGCGCCACCGCGCACGGCCCCGACGGTCGTGATATTGATAATTCGACCACCGCCTTGATCTCCCATTACTTTGGCGACTGCCCGGCTTAACAGCCATACGGCTTTGCAATTGGTGTCGAAAATCTTGTCCCAGCCGTCTTCGCGCAAATCCATCAAAGGGACCATAAAACTTCGGGCGGCATTATTGACCAGAATATCGATCTTTCCGAAAGCATCGAGGCCGCTTTTCACCAACGCATCGATTTGCTCACCTTTCATTAAATCGGTCGGAACCGTTATCGCCTCCCCTCCCTTTTCCTTTATTTCAGCACCTACCTGTTCAAGCTGGTCTTGCGATCTGGCCGCCAAAACCAGTTTTGCACCACTTTCCGCCAGACCCAGCGCAATCGCACGGCCGATACCCCTGCCCCCGCCGGTCACAATGGCCACTTTGCCACTCAGATCGAAATGACTCCCCATATTCTGACTCCTTTCCAACTTTATTTTATCCTTTTCATAGCAGGAACTTGCACTGTCGTCCAAGACAAAATACATGCTAATTGTTCAGAGGTTCAGGGTTCAAAGGTTCACAGTTGCAGGTAAACGGTTCGAAAATCTTTCAACGGCGTTTTGCCTGGAAAAAAGTAACCCTGAACGGTGAATCCTGAACCCGTGAACGCTTACGTTTAACTTATTTGTTTGAGCATCGAAGGTTATTATGGTACATGTCGCGCTTTCTATCAAAACCAGTTAATAGAAAGAGGTATCCATGCAAACTTTGCAAAATGTCCGGGTTGAGCGCATTGACCCAAAAACACTTCGAATCGAGTGGGATCCGCCTGCTTCAGACCTTCAAATTTTCATTTACGCCGGAGAATCACCGGATGCAATCGAAACCACGCAGCCGATAGCACAAATATCCGGACAAAATTACATTGATCTGCCCGGATTGAATTCCGCTATCCGATATTATTTCCGTATCGGCCCGGAAGGAGGGCCGCAAATAAACGTTGCCGAACGACGCGTACCGATGGAAGGAACGCTGAATTTTCGCGATCTGGGAGGTTATCGGACCACAGACGGTCGTCGGGTAAAGTGGGGCCGGATTTTTCGCTCCGATGGCCTGGTGCGTCTCACTGTGCAGGATCAGACACTTCTAAAACAGATGGAAATCAAACTTGTTTGTGATTTTCGTGCACCCGCAGAGGTCGAAAAATCCCCCAACAAATTGCCGCCGGACGGCGCCATCCGAACCCAGGGCCTCCCGGTTGTAAGCCACGAATTCGACACGGTGGCCATCATGGAAAGAATAAAAAAAGGGGACACCGACTGGATCAATGAATCGCTGATGATCGATGGTTATATCCGCAATATCGAATCATTTCCAGATATATGGGGAACTGTGATTAATAACCTGATCGATCCGCAAAAACGGCCTCTGGTGTTTCACTGTACGGCTGGCAAGGACCGCACCGGGGTGTGCGCGGCCCTGATTCTATTGGCTCTGGGAGTTCCCGAGGAGGTCGTTATTGAGGATCATCAGTTATCGAACGTTTTTTTGGCTCCCTTTCTCCCCAAAATGTCAAAATACCTGCAGCAATTTGAGGTTGATATCGAAGATGTGATGCCGTATCTGGTCGCCCCCAAGGTAGC
>CAZHAH010000258.1:0-6188 GCA_964530095.1 uncultured Desulfobacteraceae bacterium
CCAATTATGCCGAAGGTGTCAGATGATCTTCCCAGAGGTAAGGGGTCCTGAAATTCGATCAGACCCGCGTTGACAACACCCTGATCGGTAATGATTAAGGGTGAGTCAGCCCCAAGCTGTTTCAATTCATATCCAAGGCTGTCCAGGGCGCCGTGCCCGGAAATGATTTTAACCGGGTTATAGAATCGAAAAATACCTGGTTTCATTTGGCCCTCCTTTAATTCCATTACGGGGCTTGTCGGTGTTGATACTTACACAAGATGATAGAGACCGTCTTCTTTGGTGATGCGGCCCTGGGACTCGAGTCGCTCGAGGTGTTTCATCATCATCGCTTTCTCGGATTTGGCCAGATCCCACGCTCCTTCCGCGAGCGTTCGGCCGCCATAAATAATCCCCCGCTCAATCACAGCCTCAAGTGTTTGCGGACCGGGGGCTAAAAAATCGAGCAGCGCTTCTTCCCTTTTATAAATCACATTCAGGTAGCGCTGGATATGCTCCGGATCACCGTCGAGAACCCCTTCCCTTCCGTGGGCTGAAAGATATGTTTCGGCCTCGATTGTCGCTATTCGCTCAAGGGATTCGATGGTCGCATCGATACTGGATGCCTTGTCCCCATAATAGGGGCCGAATTTCACCATATCCAAATCCCCGCTAAAGAGAACTTTTTCTTCCGGAAAATAAAATGAGAGATGGCCGGGGGTATGTCCCGGTGTATGCAGAACCTGCATGCGGGTCTGTCCGAATTCGATCAGCTCATCATCGTTTAAAAGACGATCCGGCACGCGGGGAGAATAGCGAATCTCCTCGGTGAGAAAATGCCGCCATTCCTGAGTCGTATTTTCATCCATATCAGAGAGCATATCAAACTGTTCGATAAAGCAATGGATATCGTTCATAGGCGGGGCATCCAGAGCGTGAACCCAAAGTTCCGCCTCTGCAAAGATATAATTGTAGAGGATGTGGTCTTCATGCGAGTGACTGTTGATCAGTATGTCCACCGGCTTTTCCTTCTGAATCGCCTTGAGTTTGCTTTCGTCGCTGGCCGGATCAATTACCGCGCGGATCTGATCATCAATAAAAATACCATGGCAATGCGGGTACTTTCCGCCGTTTAGAAATTTTACGTTCCCTTTTTCAAAATCAAACATGTGTTTTAATCCTTCCCTAATCTTCTTCAACAATCCCGCAGAGTTTTTGGGCCGCTTTTTTCTTTTCATCCATATTGGCGCGGCGGGCGATCATGACGCGTTGAGCCTGGGGTGATCCGGCGCCATGCATCGATTCGGTCAGGTATCCGACGGCCGCGGTCCCCAGGGTCAGATTTTCAATCAGCCTTAAGATTCGCATTCGACTTTCGGTGGGAATATTCGGATTGGTTTGATAGTATTTCTGCAGCCATTTCCTGGTTTGCGGAGATTGAAAATCCTGTTCACCGGGCATGGTCACCATCAACCCACCGGCGATATCCTGTGCCAATCGCGACAACTCATAGGGAAACCGCGTCACGTTCTGTTTATGCACATTGGCAAGCAGCGTGTTTACGGCATAGGTCCCGCTGGCCTCTTTTTGCCCCTCTGATGCACAGGCAATACAGCCGCAATAAAGGGTTTCGTTTAGATGGTTCATCTCAACGATTTTATCGCGGATATGGGATGCCTTTTCAACGCCGTTATACTCGGCCACGGTCTGGGCGGCACCGATCAGCACATCACCCACGCCGACCTTGCAGGCATAGCTCTGGCGGTGATAGGCGGCAAAGATTTCCACCAGCTGGGCTGCAAATGCGTAGTCTTTGTACATAAAGACCCGTTCCCAGGGAACGAAGACATCATCGAACACAACCAACGCCTCATGACCGCCGAAGAGGACATTTCCCTGATCAATCTGGCCGTCTTCAAGCTTACGCGTATCGCAGGACTGACGCCCCATAATATAGGTGATTCCTTCGGCATCGCTGGGAAGCGCAAAAGACACCGCATAGTCTTCATCTTCCTTGCGCATGGCAATCGTCGGCATTACGATAACCTCGTGCGAATTTACGGCACCCGTTTGATGAGCCTTGGCCCCGCGAACCACAATTCCGTCCGGTTTTTCTTCTACGACATGCAGAAAATGATCGGGATCATGTTGTTGATGGGGCGGCAGGCGCCGATCCCCTTTGGGATCGGTCATGGCACCGTCACAGGTTAAGTCTTTTTCCTGAACGTATTCAAGATAGCTTAAAAACCGTTTGTAATAAGTCGTCCCGTGTTTGTTATCAATCGCGTGCGTTACGATGGACAACGCATTGAGGGCATCCATGCCGACACAGCGTTGAAAGCAGCATCCGGTTTCTCGGCCCAGCAAACGCCCCCTTTTGCTTTTCTTAACCAGATCCTTGACACTTTGATGGATATGGGTAAAACGATTAATTTTTTTTCCGGTAATATGCGAGGTTGCGGTCATCAGTTCTTCATATTCCGGTCGCTGGGCCAGCGCATAGGTCGTGGCCACGGCCTTCATGGACGGTCGAATAATCGGGTCATCCACGACGTTATCGACACGCTTTCCAAACATATAGACCACCAGCTTCAATTCACGCAGGCTCTGCTCGTATTGTTCAGCAGTCATCATGGACATGATGGGTTCCTTTCTTTAGAGGCAGTTACAAATCGCCCTTTTTGTCAAATCTCTGCGGATTGTTCAATTGCTCAAACCAAGTTGGCAGGCTATCAAGGCAACCTTCGCGTCACAGGCCGAGATACGTTTTGCGGATCACTTCATCTTTCAGCAACTCGTCACCCGTTCCTTCGCCGATGATTTTTCCTGAAGAGAGGACATAATTGCGTGAAGCCATCTTGAATACCGTGCTGACTTCTTGCTCTACAAGGAGGATCGTTATTCCTAAATTGCGGATTTCGGCTATTTTTTCAAACACTTCCGCCCGGACTTTGGGTGCCAGACCGGTGGAGGGTTCGTCGATACACAGGAGTTTGGGTCGCGACATCATAGCCCGCCCGATCGCCAGCATCTGCTGCTCGCCGCCGGACAAGGTGCCGGATATTTGATTGCACCTTTCGTCGAGGACCGGGAACAGCTTAAATACTTTTTCAAGATTATCCTGGATCGTCTGTTTATCCTTTTCCAGATAGGCGCCCGCATAGAGGTTATCGATCGCGGTCATTTCCCGAAACGGCCGACGCCGCTCGGGACAGTGAATCAGCCCACGTTTAACGATCTCGTGCGCGGGAATCTGATCGATGCGTTCCCCGGCAAACGTTACCGTCCCCTCAATCGTCACATCTCCGCCGGTGGAGCGGCGGGTGATATCTCTTTCCCATGCCACCATCCCGGTGATCGCACGCAAAAGGGTCGATTTGCCCGCGCCGTTGGGTCCCACGAGACTCACCAGCTCTCCATTCTCAACATGCATACTCAAATCGTTAATGAGCATGGCTTTATCGTAACAAACCTTTAAATTGGCGACTTCAAGCAGCACCGTTAACTCCCCCCCTGACCCAAATAAGCTTCGATGACTTCCGGATTTTTAACGACCGCATCGGGGGTTCCATCGGCGATGATGGTCCCAAAATTGAGAACGATAATCCGGTCCACGATTTTCATCAATTGTTGCAGTTTATGCTCGACGATGATCATCGCCGGGCCTTCACTGTGCAATCGGCCGAAGCGCCCGCCTTTGTGCAGCCGTTTGATCGACTTGGCCATCAAATCGGTTTCCGCCGGCGTCAGTCCGCCGAAAGGTTCGTCCAAGAGGAGAAGTTCAGGCTCCGTGGCAATCGCCCGGGCAACTTCAAGGCGTTTTAAATCACCCTGGGAGAGGGTCGCTGCCTTTTCCAAAGCCATATCCGAGATCCCCGCAAACTCCAGGGCGTCCATGGCCTTGGCCTCTATGCGCTTCACCCATTCCCCCCTTTTCATCGCCCGGGGGCTCAAACAGGAAACCATCACATTGGCGATAATCGGCAACCGCCGAAAGGGCCGCATATTCTGAAAGGTGCATGCAATCCCCAGCTTGACCACATTCCACGTCTTCATGCCGATGATGTTTATTCCTCTGTATCGGACGTGCCCTGCGGTGGGAGCTAAAACGCCGGTGATCAGTCGCAGGAGTGTCGTTTTGCCGGCACCGTTGGGGCCGATCAGGCCGATAATTTCATCACGCCCCATGGAAAAAGTGGCCTTATTGACAGCATGCAGCCCACCGAAAACTTTACTCAGTCCCTCAATCTCCAGAAATGCCTGGGCCATATCAGCTCTCCTCAGATTCCTCTCGCAGTTCACGTCGGGAAATTTTACCCACATCCGTTTTCGGCAATTCACCTCTGAATTCAACGATCTTAGGAATCTTGTAATGGGCCAGATTTTCACGACAAAATTCCATGATCTCTTCTTCCGATACCTTGCCCCGGGCTTCACTCTGCAGTACGATATAGGCTTTGATAATATTTCCCACGGCCGGATCCGGTACACCCACGACACCGGCCGCTTTGACCTGTGGATGCTTGTATAGAACCTCTTCCACATGACGGGCGAACACCGAGTATCCCTTATATTTGATCAAATCCCGCTTACGGTCAAAAAAGTAAAAATACCCTTCTTCATCCATGCGCACCAGGTCACCGGTTCGCAGCCATTTCTTGCCTTCCAGTTCGATGATGGATTCGGCGGTCTCCTGTTCGCGTTTCCAATATCCGCGCATCATGTTGGGGCCATGCAAAATCAGTTCGCCCACCTCGTTTACCGGCATGAACTCGGTTCCGTTTACATCTACGATCGCCGCAATCACATTCGGCAGCGGCACCCCGAACGAACCGGTCTTGGGTCGATCATATGGCGTACTGTGACTCACTGCGGTCGTCTCGGTCATCCCGTAACCTTCCAGGATCTTGCTACCTGTACGCCGTTCCCATTCATCAATGGTGGTGTTATGCAAGGTGTCCGCTCCACACGCGATCATTTTAAGGCGTTTCCAGTTGACGCGATCGGTCTTCTCATACTCCTTGAGATACTCGAACAGGGTCGGCACCCCAAAAAAACTCGACGCTTGATACCGCTCCATACCCGCAAGGATTTCATCGATATCCGGCGTTGTATAAAGCACAATGGTTGACCCTTGTACCAGATTGTTCAACATCACCACGACTTGGCCGTAAATATGAAAAAAAGGCAAAAAGGCCATAGCCGTTTCCTTGCCTTCTTCAATTAGCGGCCAGAAAGATGTGGTCTGGATCGAAAGCGCCACCATGTTGCGATGGGTTAAAATGGCCGCCTTGGGAAGGCCGGTGGTACCTCCGGTGTAGGGTAAGGCCGCAATATCATTATGCGGTTCTATTCGGATGTCGGGTCGCTGGGGCGGGTACTTTTTGATCAGATCCTGGAATAACTGCAGCTCCGCCGATGCAATATGTTCGGCCGAGGGTACCTCCATTCCGCTGTAAGCCTTGGCCAGCGCCCCCTTGCCGAACAGCTTTTTCAGAGGCGGGAGATAGTCGGCGATGCTGCTGAGAATAACATTTTGGAGTTGGATACCCGACTTTTCCACATTATCATACAAAATATCTTCACAAACGACCGTATGCGCCTCACTGTCGGTGAGTTGGTGTTTGACTTCCTGACTGGTATAAACCGGGCTGATGGGGGTTATTTTGGCACCTGCCTTCAGGGCTCCAAAATAGGCAATCACATACTGAGGGCAATTGAGCAGATACAATGCAACCGTGTCCCCCTTGCCGACACCCAAATCCACCAGGGCCGCAGCAAAACGATCGGACATTTCACGTAATTTGGCGTAGCTGATCTTTTTGCCGTAGAAAATCAATGCATTTTTATTACCGTACTTTTGGGCCACATCATCGAACAGATCAGGGACCGAAACCTCGGGAATATCCACTTCGTGCGGAACGCCTTGCGGGTAGTACGCCAACCAGGGCTTGGACATATAAACTTCTTTTGGCTCCATTTACTCTCCTTATATACCTATCTCGGATAAACCGGCGTTGTTGAAAAGGCGTACGCCGCAAATAACAAATTACAAGCACCAAATTTCAAATAAATTCCAAGCCACAAATTCCAATGACCAAACATTTTAAGCTCCGATTTTTTTGTTTGGAATTTTGAATTTTGTTCACGCGCAGCGCAGGCGCTTGCGCCGCGTGTTGTGATTTGTTTGTTATTTGTTTTTTGATTGT
>CAZHAH010000259.1:0-5907 GCA_964530095.1 uncultured Desulfobacteraceae bacterium
GGGACTCTCACCCGCTGGATTGCAGCCTTGTCGGCTGCTCCGACGTCCTTTAGTTATCCAGTTTACAGGAAGCCATTTCTATAACAGCTGTGCGAGTACTAGCCGTGCTTTTCGCAGCCGACAGGTGGGTGCATTTCAAAACATCAGAAATCAAAAGCCACTTATAAGGATAGTGAAAGGGGACGTTGGCTCCAAACGATTTGTGGCTCAACAAATCTGTTCAAAATGGTTCAATACAAAATGTTTCTATTCGCTTGATGCGTTTTCATGAAATATGATAGTATGCCACCGTTTTTCAAGTCATAAGGAGCGGGTGCAACGAATTTACATCTTTCACTATTTATGGATGAATCGTTTTGGAACCAACGTCCCCTTTTAAGGCGTAAGGCGGAATTGCACCAAGAGACACGGATGATAAAAAAGGCACGTATCCCGCACTGGCTATGATTTAGGCCGCTTCGGAAGTCTCTTCCACATATTCCACGGCTGCGCCCATGATTTCTTCCATCTCTTCCGGAGCCAGACCAAGATGCCCCAGCACGGCCTCGTCTAGCGCATAGAGAAGGCCGTCCACCCCGCCTCCGATGCCGCTCATGATGGCGATGGCGTCGGCCACATGGAGGATGTTGGCCAACATGCTGTCTTCGGCCTGGGCCGGATTATGGTGATAGCGAATGGCCATGGTCAGCTCATTGGGAATCTGCCACTTCCCGCAAACCTCTGCGGCGATCTCAGAATGGTCAAACCCCAACAGCGCCCGTTCGGCATCCAGAAAAGATCGCTGCCCGTCCTTTAAAAAACGTTCAAAGGCTTCTTTTCGTTCCAGGATATACGGATCGAGGATCAGCTTTCCCGCATCATGTATGCGTCCGACTGAAAAAGCATTCTGCTCCAGCTCCGGTCTCTTCTTCCGGGCGATAATCTGGGAACCGGCCGCAACCGCGAGGGAATGTCTCCAAAGATCGCCCGGTTCCAGATCATAACCGTTCAGATTTTGTCCCAGAAGACTGGATGAGCATGCCAGGTTGAGAAGCTCCATGAGGGTCTGCGTTCCCAGAATAACCGAAGCATGTTGAACACTGGAGACCCGTCCGCTCATCCCATAATAGGAAGAATTTGCAAGTTTTAAAACCCGGATTAATTGGGGTCAAACCTTGATTATTGATTAAAATATTGACAGTGAAATTATTTTATGATATAGGGGACATCCTTCATATATTGATATATTGATTACCATCTGTATTAAAATAAGAGTTGTCATGTAGATCATGAATCGATACGCCCGAAATTAGAGCGCTTAGGAGGCCGCTTGACACATTCGGGCCTCTTTCCTATTCTATCTTCCGGCCATTTATTGACCAACAAACAGCCTGGGCCGGCAAATCGAATCGAACTCAAACCTAGGAGACATTTTTGAAAGATCAACCGGATCAATCTACAGGTACTTCGCCAAAGTGGGACCGGATTGCCGACGTGGTTATCATCGGCAGCGGGTTTGCCGGGCTTGCGGCAGCCATCGAAGCCAAAAGAGCCGGCGCTTCGGTGGTCATATTGGAAAAAATGAAAAGGTATGGGGGAAACTCGGTTATCAGCGACGGGATGATCGCCGCCGCCGGCACACCGATGCAGGTCAAAGCCGGAATTCAGGATACTCCCGAACGTATGCAAAAGGACATGCTCAAAGCCGGAATGGGCTTGAATCACCCTCATCTCGTGCAGGCACTTACCGAAAATTCCCGCAGCGTTATCGAATGGACCATCAATGATTTGGGCGTAAAATACCTTGAACAAGTGAGTCAGTTGGGAGGTCATTCGGTTCCGCGTTCCTTAACGACCTATAACCGCTCCGGTGCCGCTATTGTCAAGCCGCTGCGGGCCAAAGTCAAAGATCTGGGGATGGAAATCAATTTCCAAACCTATTTGCGAAAAATCCATAGGCAAAAAGACGGGCGCGTTGTGGGAGTATCGGCCAACCGAGGTTATGTTTATCCCGAAGCCACCAGCGGAACGCTTCAAAATATTAAAGCCACCCATGCCGTCATTTTAGCATCCGGCGGGTTCGCTAATGATATCGATTTTCGTATGGTCCAGGATCCCAGGCTGAACCACGAAGTCGACAGCACCAATAAAGTATGCACGACAGGTGAGGCCTTAAGAGAGGCGCTCAGTATCGGAGCTGCGCCGGTGCATCTCTCCTGGATCCAGCTCGGACCCTGGACTTCTCCGGATGAAAAGGGATGCGGTGTGGGCCCTGACTTTACGGATTATATCGTATTTCCGTACGGCCTCCTGGTAAACCCGAATACCGGCAAACGGTTTATTAACGAACTGGCCGACCGCAAGATCCGATCCGATGCCATTTTAGAGATCGGGAAACCGTGTATCGGTATTGCTGATGTCGTTGGGGTCGAACAGTCCGGCATTTCGATTGAACGCGGCCTCCAAAAAAGTGTCGTCAAAAAGTTTGATCAACTCAAATCTTTGGCCTCAGCGTACGATCTCGATTTTGAAGCCCTGAGCAGGACAATTGAGAAATACAATAGATCAGTCGAAAACGGCCGCGATGAAGAGTTCCGCAAACCGATCAGCGCGAATGCCAAACCCTTGAATCGGGCACCCTACTTTGGAGTTCGCGTGTGGCCCAAAGTTCATCACACCATGGGCGGGGTTCAAATAAATAGGAAGGCGCAAGTAATGGATTTGAATCATCGACCCATTAAGGGACTGTATGCCGCCGGGGAGGTAACTGGTGGAGTTCACGGCGCCTGTCGGCTGGGGAGCTGCGCCATTATCGACTGTCTTGTTTTTGGACGAATCGCCGGTAAAAATGCCGTAGCCGAGTAAGGATAGAAAAGAACTGATGCATATAGCATGCAATGGTTAGGCATCCCTCTGAGCGAAATTCCGAAATAGACAACCGCCAGCTACCGGTTCCGGTGTACGGCGCAAAGTGCCGCCGCTGAACCGAAACGATCTCTCAAAATCATTTCTAGTTTGTTGACATATGGCACACATCGTACTTAAATATTACATATGCCATATTATAAATGGAATCATAAAAAAAATGAAAAACTGAAAGCTGAAAGTGGCCTCAGCTTTGAACAAGTGATTCTGCATATCGAACGCGGTGACCTTATCGATGTAATTGGCCACCCAAATCAATCTAAATATCCAAATCAACAAATGCTGATCGTTAAAATCAAAAACTGCGCTTATCTGGTTCCATTTATTGAGGATGAAAAAGGTAAATTTTTAATAGCAATAATTCCGAGTCGAAAAGCAACTCGTGAGTATTTGGGAGGATGAAATGGCTAAAATAAAGCTCGATAAAGAAGAAAGGGAAATTCTTGAAAGTTATGAACGGGGAGAATGGAAGTCTGTTAAAAATCTTAAAAAAGAAATAGAAAGGCATAGAGGATATGCTCGTCAGACTTTTAACAAAGACAAGCGCGTAAATATTCGGATCTCATCAATGGTACTTGATGAGATTCAAACAAGGGCTATTGAAGATGGTATGCCTTATCAAACTTTAATATCCAGCATTCTGCATCGGTTTGTAACGGGACGGCTTATTGAAAAACAAAGATAAGTAACAGGAGAATCAAATGGAACACAACAATTGGCAATGTCAAAAATGTCAAAACAAGGAATTTGACACAGACCAATTTGCTGCAACTGGTGGAGGTCTGACAAAGTTCTTCAATATTCAAAACAAAAGATTTACTACGGTTACATGCACACGCTGCAGGTACACCGAAATTTATAAAACCGATACAACCACTCTGAGTAATGTTCTAGATTTCTTCGGTAATTGAAAAGAGCGGATAAAAAGGCAATGCATAGCGCCGCACAACCGAAAGCCAGACAATTTTTTCTGGATAATCTCAGAATTTATCTGACCCTTTTGGTAATTTTTCATCACGCCGCGTTGGCTTATGGCGGGATAGGGGCCTGGTATGTCAGCGACCCAATGACGGATGAAATCAGCCCCATTTTATTGATCATCTTCGGCGCTATTTATTAGCGTTGCCGTGCTGACCGTTCTCACCTTTTTGGTGCGCTTTGTTTACCCGGTTGGCGAGTGGACGCTGGGCATTCAACCGGCCCAGTTTGTCCACTACATCTTTTGTTTCTACGCCGGTATTTTAGCCTATCGCGGCGATTGGTTCCGGCGGCTGTCTAAGGGGCAAGCGCGGCGCTGGGGGATCATGTCTGTGGTGGTGATCTGTCTCATACCGGTTATCATGGTGCTGGGAGGCATTTTGGAAAGCGATGCCAACTTCGCCAAATTTTTAGGCGGGCCGTACTGGCAGGCTTTGGCCTACATAGCTTGGGAAACCTTTCTGATGGTGGGTATCATCGTTTTTGTGATTTACTTTTTCCGGGAAAAATTCAATCAGACCGGGCCGCTTGCCAAATCTCTGGCGGCAACCGTTTACACCATTTACATTGTTCACGCCACCATACTCTTTTCGCTGCAAATTTTGCTGATGCCCGTTAATATCCCGACCCTCTTGAAGTTCCTCATTTCCGGGCTGTTGGCCGTCCCGATCTGTTATCTGGTCAGTATGCTCATCCGAAAGATTCCCTACGCCAAGCGGGTGCTGGGGTAGAAAAAAGGGTAATGCAATGGAAGAAGTTACAGAAGCGGTAAAGGCATTCACGTTGGAACAGGGAGCTGACGTGGTAGGAATCGGCTCGGCAGAGGCCATGAACACGGAAGCAAGGAATCTCCAGAGGCCCGAGGAAAACCTCACAGGTGCTAAAACGGTAGTTTCTTTGGGTATGAGGATGCTCAACTCAATTTTTAAGAGCTCTAATATCCGGATTTCGCGGGCCAGCTACACATACCTTCACGACGCTCTCGATGATATCGCCTGGAAGGTTGCGGGCTTTTTGGAAGAAAAAGGGTTTGATGCCATCCCGATCGCCTCTGATGTGCCGGTGGAAATGATGGAAAGGGGGGGGCTGCTCGGCGACATTTCCCATCGCCACGCAGCGGTCCAGGCCGGATTGGGTCGCGTGGGGTTAAGCGGGCACTTTCTCAGCCCCCGGTTCGGGCCCCGGGTTCGCCTTGTGAGCGTTGTGACCACGGCTCCGCTCATTGCGGATGAACCCCTAAAGGATGATATTTGCCGGGGAGAGAAATGCAGTAAATGCATTGAGGCCTGTCCGGCAAATGCCATTTCAAAGACTGATTTCGTGGCGAAGAGATGCCTTTCCGTGATGCATAAGTACAACCTTTACGGTCTGTTGAAGCTTGTCGGAAAAGTACTTGAGGCCGAGGATTCAGAGGAGAAAAAGCGCCTTATTTTCGACAGAACATTCAGTGAAATATACATGAGTCTCCGCTCGGGAGATCCTCCGTTCTGCATAAAATGCGTAGAGGTTTGTCCCATGGGCAAGCCAAAATGAAAACCGCACCCCGCGAAAGGAAACGGGCATGATGTACGGAAAAAAACAGCGACCAGTGGCAAAAAATCTCATTTTGTCATTTACCGTCTTTTTAAACCTGCTCTTTTGGGCAAATTCAGTGTGGGCGGGAGATATGGATCGAGAGTTGATCGAGGCCGCCCAACAGGGTGAATTGAAAAAAACGATAGCCCTTTTGGATAAAAATGCCAACGTCAATGCCCAGGACAAGGAAGGGAGGACGGCCCTGATGCTAGCCGCCGGCCGCAGTACGGTAAAGAAGGTGAAGCTGCTTTTGGAGCGTGGCGCCGAGATGAAAGCCAGGGACCAAAAAGGGGAAACGGCTCTGATGTTTGCCGTAAAAGAAAATTCAGCCGAAGTGGTGGAAATGCTTTTAGATTATGGAGCCAATGTGAATGCACGCAATAACAATGGGCGCACACCTCTGGCTCTGGCTCTTGAGGGTGGTCATGAAAAGGTTTTTGTGATCTTAAA
>CAZHAH010000260.1:0-5842 GCA_964530095.1 uncultured Desulfobacteraceae bacterium
GTAAAAAGGTTCATATACAAGGCGTAGTGTTTTTTCAGGAACGAGGCTATACATGCAGTATGCCGAGTGTCTGAAAAAATATTACAACGCAGTAGATGGGACTTTTTACAACGCCATCATGTCTTGTTCCTCTTCTGTGATACACGCCTCTATGATTTTCAGGGCCGCATCAATTTCAGGTTTCTGAATTATCAGCGCCGGCGCAAATTCAAAGGCATGCCGTACAGGGGCAAGTTTGATGATAAGGCCTTTTTGTTTGGCACGTCCGATCATGCTTGCCAGGTGCTCTGCCGGAAGCGGTGCGTGCGTTTTTTTATCGACCGTAAAGTCGATGGCGGTCCACAATCCGCTTCCCCGCACCTCTCCGACAATGGGATGATCCTCCAGCGAATGCAACCCTTCCAGAAAATACTTCCCCATTTCGGCTGAATTTTCCACCAGCTTATCTCTTTTCAAAATCTCGATCGTTTTCAATCCGGCCGCACAGGGAACCGGGTGGTTGCCGTAGGTGTGCAAATGGTTGAAAATCTCGATCGGCTCCATAACTTCATCCGTGCATCCCACGGCTCCCAAAGGGACGTATCCGCTGGTAATCCCTTTGGCCATTGTGATGATGTCCGGCTGAACGTCGAAATGCTCAAATCCGAACATCTTGCCCGTGCGACCGAATCCGCAAATCACTTCATCGATGATGAGCAGAATCCCGAACCGGTCACAAATTTCTCTCACAATCGGCCAGTATTCCGGCGGCGGCGCCAGTGCGCCGAATCCTTGCTGGATAGGTTCTCCGATAAATGCCGAAATGAGTTCCGGTCCTTCAAATTCGATGACGCGCTCGATATTTCTGGCACAGGCCATATCGCAACCGGGATAGGATAGATCATAGGGGCAGCGGTAGCAATAGGGCGAATCCACAAAAATACTTCCCGGTGCAAGGGGCTCCATTATTTGCCGCATGGGAATGACACTCCCCAAAGCCCTCAGCCCGATCCCATTGACACCATGGTAGGCGCCTCTTCGGGATATGACCTTATAGCGTCCCTTTTCACCCTTGAAATAATGATAATGTTTTGCCAATTTCATGGCGGTTTCGACCGCCTCGGACCCATCGCATTCAAAAGCAAACCGGTTGATGGCACCGGGTACTGCCTCCGAAAGCGCTTCGGCCAGTTTCATGGCCGGTACATTGGCAAACATCAGCGGTGTAAAATAGGCCATCTCACACATCTGGTCATAAACGGCCTGGGCCAACTCCTTATTCCCATAACCCAAATGAACCGGACGGGTCACACCGGCAACCAGGTCCATATATTGCTTACCTTCGGCGTCGAAAACATGAATCCCTTCACCTTTGCTCACCACCATAATCCCTTTTTTGATCTCATCTCTGGGTGTGAGGTGTAATATGAGATGAGATGTATCATCCAACTTTTTTTTAGAAGTCTCCATTTTTCCTCCCCGTCTAAAAATGAAAAGCAAAATAAGTGCCCATTTCAGCTTTCTTTAAAAAAACGTTGAACAGTGCCACATGGCGTAACGATACGTTTAAGGAAAAAATTTGGTAAAAATAAAGGATATGAAGTTAATTCAGGGCATCCAGGGCTCGGCAGTCCTGCGAAGACCACCCCAGTTGGATTTGTTGACCCCGATCGACGATTAAATGGCCCTGTGAATTGGGAACTTTAACGATAAAATCATCATTACCGCAAACACTCACCCTTGTACGAATATGATCACCCAAGTAAATGAGTTCTTTGGCGATGCCTTCAAAAACATTTTCGACGCTTCCGGGTTGAGGATTGATAAACACCCTTTCGGGACGGAAAGAGAGGCTGGTCCGGTCGCCGACCGCATTCACATTGACCTTAAGTGCCTTTACAATTTCGCCGTTATCGATTTCAACCGTGCATCGATCTCCATCAATTGCCGTCACTTTACCTGAAAATTTATTGTTTTCGCCGATAAACTGAGCCACAAACGCATTTTCAGGCTCCTCATACAAGATATTGGGCGTTGAGAGCTGTTGGATGGCGCCGTCATTGAAAACGGCAATGCGGTTGGACATGGTCATGGATTCGCTCTGGTCATGCGTGACGTACACCACCGTCACATTCAAGCTCTCATGGATGTGTTTGATTTCATATTGCATTTGCTCGCGCAGATTTTTATCCAGTGCCCCCAGGGGTTCATCCATCAGGACCAATTGCGGTTCAAAGACCAGTGCCCGGGCCAGGGCCACACGCTGCTGCTGGCCACCGGAAAGCTGAGTCGGTTTCCTCCCCTCAAAACCGGACAATTCCACCATGCCCAGGGCCCGGGCGACTTTCGTATCAATCTCCGGCTTAGGAAATTTTCGGACCTGGAGCGGAAAGGCCAGGTTTTCGCGCACCGTCATATGCGGGAAAAGAGCGTAGTCCTGGAAAACGATCCCGATGTCTCTCTTGTGCGGGGGAATGTGGCCGATGGCCTTACCCCCGATATAAATCTGACCGTGGGTCTGGGTTTCAAAACCGGCCAGCATCATCAAAGTCGTTGTTTTACCGGAACCGGAGGGCCCCAATAGGGTCAGGAATTCTCCTTTTAAAATATCGAGGTTAAGATTTTTGATGACGAGTGTTTCGCCGTCAAAACTTTTATCGACGTGTTCGAAACGAACCAGTATGGGTGTATTTTGCGTTGTGGTTTCCATAATCATAGTGACTAAAACACCGGCAGGCCGGCGAAAGTCTGACTGAGCGTAAACCTATTTTATGAATATAGCGCTGTCAACTTTTTTGTGTAACTGCGGTTGAACAACCCACACCCTTCGCTGTTTACCCTGTGCTCGGCTTTATTAATACACATGAGTCAATTTCAAAACGTTTCAGTTTATTCAAGGTCAAGGAAGGCGAAGATTTCAACCGCAGGAATACATTGAGTATTTTGAGGGTAGCGCGATAGCTTCACTTCGTGCGAAATTTGAGCTTGACACAGAATTTATTTTTCCTTATGCTGCGCGTTCCACAAATGGTAATCCATGTCAACCAACAACCCAACCCTTTTATTACGAAGGAGGAAATTTCGATGAAAAAAATGCTCAAATTGTCGGTAATTGTTATCGCCGTGGCGCTTATGGCCGGATTTAGCATCCCCGTCAACAGCGATGCCCGCGAACTGACGGTCGTTAGTTGGGGCGGCGCCTACCAGGAAGCTCAAAGGACAGCTTTTTTTAACCCGTTTATTAAGAAGACCGGTAAAAAGATTCTGGACGAGTCCTACAACGGTGAAATGGCCAAGATCAAGGCCATGGTCGAGGCCAAAAACGTAACCTGGGACGTGATCCAGGTGGAATCACCGGAACTCATTAACGCCTGCGAAGAGGGCCTTTTGGAAATCATCGATTGGAGCAAAGTCGGCGGCAAGGAGATCTTTATTCCGACTGCCATCATGGGTGAATGCGGTGTGGGCACCATTGTGTGGGCCCATGTCATCGCCTATGACGGCGACAAGATCAAAGGCGATGGACCGAAAAATTGGGCCGACTTCTGGAATGTCAAAAAATGGCCCGGCAAGCGCGCCTTGCGCAAGAACGTTAAACCCTCCCTGGAAATCGCCCTCCTGGCCGACGGTGTGCCGGCGGCCGATGTATACAAGGTTTTATCCACCGAGGCCGGTATCAAACGCGCCTTCGCTAAGCTCGACGAGCTCAAACCGCATCTGCAGTGGTGGGAAGCCGGCGCACAGCCGCCGCAGTGGCTGGCCGCCGGTGACGTTGTCATGACCTCCGCCTATAACGGGCGCATTAGCGCAGCCATCAAGGAAGGACGAAACTTCAAGATCGCCTGGCACGGCCAGAACTACGCCGTTGATTCCTGGGTCATTGTCAAGGGGAGCCCCAACATCGATCTGGCTTATGATTTCATCAAATTCGCCAGCCTGCCGGAGAATCAGGCCGTGTTGTCGCAAACGATCCCCTACGGACCGACGCATGTCAAAGCCGTGGCGGCCGTAGATCCCAAGGTCGCACCCGATCTGCCGACCTTTCCGGCCAATCTGGTCGGTTCGGTAGCCACGGATGCAGGATGGTGGGTGGAACACATGGAGGAACTTAGTGAGCGCTTTAATGTCTGGGCCGCTCATTAAGCCCTTTTATTTCAGCTGAGGAGCCCTAACAGGCTCCTCAGCTCCTTTATTTTCCGTACACAAAGGGTCGAGATGAGCCTTCCCGATCAAACGACTGACGGATTGCCGCTCAAGGCCAGGTTGCGTCGTGCCGAGCGTCGTCGTAAGATCAAGGCTGCCGGATTGGTGGCGCCGCTTTTTCTGTTTCTCTTAATTACCTTCATTGTCCCGATCCTATTACTGCTTTACCGTGCCATCGACAACCCCGAGCTTCTGCAAGTCCTGCCGCACACGGCCAAAGTTATCTCAATGTGGGACGGGGTTGATTTGCCCGACGAGCCCGTTTTTGCTGCTCTAGCCACCGACTTCCGCCAAGCGCGCAAAGACAGAACGATCGGCAAAGCAGGCAAACGCCTCAATTATGATATCACTGGTTTTCGAACGTTAGTACTCAAGACCGCCCGCAAAATCTCTAAACTCAAAACAGAACCAACCTCCTATCGGGATACGTTTATCGCTCTCGATAAACGCTGGGGAGAAATACGTTATTGGGCCTCATTGAAAAGGGCCGCCGCACCCTATACCGACTTTTACCTTTTAGCGGCGATCGACCGGGAAAGGAACAGCACTGGGAATATCGTACGCGTGCCTTCTGAAAGAGCCCTCTACCTCAATGTATTTTTGCGCACCTTCTGGATGAGCCTCATCGTGACCTTGTGGTGTCTGATCCTGGGGTACCCGGTCGCCTGGATGCTGGCCACACTGCCGGTGAGGATCGGCAACTTGTTAATGATTCTGGTTCTGCTCCCTTTCTGGACCTCTCTGCTGGTTCGCACGGCTTCCTGGATTATCGTCCTTCAAAAAGAAGGCATCATTAACGAAACGCTGCTATTCCTTCGCTTGATCCCCGAGCCCCTTCAATTGGTCTTTAACCGCTTTGGTGTTTATGTGGCCATGGTCCACATCCTGCTCCCCTTTATGATCCTTCCGCTCTACAGCGTAATGAAGAATATTTCGCCTTCCTATATGCGGGCCGCATCCAGCCTGGGAGCCAATCCCATTGTTGCATTCTGGAAGGTCTACGTACCGCAATCACTGCCGGGCATCAGCGCCGGCTGTCTGCTGGTGTTCATCCTGGCCATCGGCTACTATATCACCCCGGCCCTGGTCGGCGGCCCCAGGGACCAGATGCTCAGTTATTTTATTGCCTTTTTCACCAACAACACCATCAACTGGGGTATGGCGGCGGGTCTGGCCGTGCTGCTTCTCAGCGCGACTATTATGCTTTATATTGTGTTCAACCGATTTATCGGAATCGACCGTTTACGGATGGGATGACGCCATGGGTTTGCAGGTATATGCTTCAATCTGGGAAAAAATCTGGTACTACTTTATACGTATCTTTTGCGTATGCATTCTCATCGGCCTAGTGCTTCCGATAATGGTCATCATACCGATCTCTTTCACCTCGGACACCATGCTGACCTATCCCATGCCGGGAATCAGCCTGCGCTGGTATAGAGAGTTTTTCAATGCAATCATGTGGACCTTATCCATGAAAAACAGTTTTATCATCGCCGCGGCGGCAACTCTTTTGGCAACTTCTCTGGGCACCCTGGCGGCCCTGGGTCTGACGATGGCCAAAATTCCATTCAAGGGTGTGATTACCGGAATTATGATCATGCCCATGGTGGTGCCGATTGTGATTACGGCTGTGGGCATATACTTTTTCTTTGCCTGG
>CAZHAH010000261.1:0-5774 GCA_964530095.1 uncultured Desulfobacteraceae bacterium
TAAGTACGGCATCGGGTGAGAGAGAGGCTACCTGGTTGGTGACATTTTTAACGATCCCGGCGTTGGTACTGATGAGATCATCGCGGCTCATACCGGGTTTGCGGGGAATACCAGCCGTGATGATGACGACATCGGAACCGGCCGAAGCTTCATAATCATTCGCTCCAATTAAATGGGCGTCGTGTTTTTCAATGGGAGCGGCCTCAGTCAGATCCAAGGCTTTGCCCTGCGGTACGCCATCGATGATATCGATCAAAACCACATCGCACAATTCTTTCTCGGCCAGGCGTTGTGCTGCGGTAGCGCCTACATTGCCCGCACCGACAACCGTTACTTTTTTGTCCATGATAATCTCCTTTTGTTTGGGGATACTTGAATAATGCAGCAAATCTCCATATCAAAATTTTATAAAAAAAGAAATGCGTAATACCGCTCGTTGTGTGTTGACCTAAAAAGAATCTTTGTGTTAACGTGTTTATTCTTAATCAGAATGAACAAAGGTAAGATATAAGAAATGAAAATTGGTGTTATTTCAGATACTCACTTATCAAAACCTACGGAAAAACTTTATCAACTAATGGATACTGTTTTTGCTGATATAGATCTAATCCTGCACGCAGGCGATCTCACCAGCCATAGGGTTTTGGATGCATTTGGAGATAAAAAAGTGGTTGCCGTGACCGGGAATATGGATCATGTGGATGTCACATCCCGATTGGCCACAAAAGAGATTATTAAGGCGAACACATTTCAAATCGGTTTGATCCACGGCTGGGGCGCTGGAGGTGATATTGAAGATCGCATCATGGAAATTTTTTTGAATGCCGATGTCATTGTGTACGGACACACGCATAAAGCGGTCAACCATGTCAAAAACGGCATACTGCTATTTAACCCCGGGGCTTTTTCCGGTTCATTCCCTATGGGAAAAAATCCGTCTGTGGGATTATTGACGGTTGGTAAGGAAATAAAAGGAACGATTATCCCCATATAAACGAAAGGATGCAAATAATGGGAAATGCTGTTTATGAAACTGATATTGCGGATTTGAATTTGATGAAGCGGGGGAAGGTCAGAGACATGTACGATCTGGGAGATACCCTTTTGATGGTGGCTACGGATCGACTATCGGCGTTTGATGTGATTATGCCGGATCCGATACCGGATAAGGGAAAAATCTTAACCCAGATTTCGCTTTTCTGGTTTGAAGCAATGGAATCGATTGTCAAAAACCATGTTATTTCAAGCCGGGTAGATGACTTCCCTGAAGTCTGCCGACCATATGCCGATATCCTTGATGGAAGGAGCATTTTGGTTCAAAAGAGTGAACCGCTTCCGGTAGAGTGTGTTGTGCGTGGATATATTTCCGGATCGGGATGGAAATCGTATCAGAACTCCGGGAGTATTTGCGGTATTGAACTCCCGAAAGGGATGCGGGAATCAGAAAAACTTTTAGAGCCGATTTTTACACCGTCGACCAAGGCTGAATTAGGACTCCATGATGAAAATATCGACTTTGAAGCCGCTGCCGCCCAATTGGGGGATTCTCTGGCTGAAAAAGCCCGCGATCTCAGTTTGGCCATTTATCAAAAAGGGGCTCAACTGGCAGATCAACGGGGGATCATTATTGCAGATACGAAATTTGAATTTGGATTGGTGGGAGAGGACCTTATTTTGATTGATGAAGTGTTGACTCCGGATTCGTCCCGGTTTTGGCCCAAGGACACCTATCTGCCGGGAGGCGCTCAAAAAAGCTACGATAAACAGTATGTCCGTGATTACCTCATTTCGATTAATTGGCCCAAGCAGCCCCCTGCACCCAAACTTCCGGCCGAGGTCATTGCAGGTACGCGCCAAAAATATCTGGATGCTTTAAACCAGCTGACCGGCACGGAACATGATCTATAATGAGCAAATTCTTTCCGTTTCATCCATAAATCAGACCGATGAAACATACCGCATTACCACCGCTGTTGAAGTCGAGGATGTGTGCCGATCCATCAAATGGGCGGGGCTTATCAATCCGCCTATTTTACTGGAAAAAGATGCCCGGCTGATCATCATTTGCGGATTCCGAAGAATCAACGCCTGCCGGAAACTTGGGTTGAAGAAGATCAACGCCAGAGTCTTAAGTCCCGGAACCGAACCTGCGCAATGTGCCAGGATTGCTGTTGCGGACAACATTTTTCAAAGACAATTGAACCTGATAGAACAGTCCCGGGCTCTGCATCTGTTAGCCTCATGTATGGAAGGATCAAAATTGCAGCAAACCGCTTTAAATGTCGGTTTGCCATGGCAGCCGAAATTGATTCAGAAAATTAAGCAGCTTTATTTTCTTCCCCAACCGATTCAGGCGTTTGTGATATCAGGTGCCATTGGGCTTAAAATGGCGCTGGAACTTGGCAGCGTTTCGACCGAGGCAGGAATTCAATTGTCTGAAATGTTCAACGACCTCAAACTCAACCTAAATAAACAACGTGAAATATATACACTTGTGACCGAAATTGCCAGGCGGGAGGATCTTTCAATTGAGGCTGTGTTGGAGGATGATTTTTTCAAGAATACCATGGTAACTGAAAATCTGGATCGGCCTCGGAAGGGAAGCCTCATACGCAACTATCTTAAAGAAAAGCGATTTCCGAATCTGGTAACAGCCGGAAATAAATTTCAAAAACATGTAAAAAAACTAAAACTGGGAAACCATATCAAATTGATACCGCCTTCCGATTTTGAAGGATCGACGTATACCCTCAATTTAAAGTTTCGGAATTTTGACGAGCTTGAGAATCGTCGGAATACGTTGAATCACTTACTCAAAAGCCCAAACCTGAAAGCAATTTTAAAACGATAACTACTTTGTGCCGTTCATGGGATCAAAGGTCAGGGGTTCAAGATTACATTCTTGTCAAGTGTTCAATTTCGTCCTTGTCCCTAACTCTGAAAGTTGAACCCTGAATCTGTGAACGTTTACGATCCTTTTTGCTTGACAAAGATGAAGGCCGCTATTAAATGGATTTAGGAAATAAATCACATTCATAATATTATGGGTATACAAGAAAGAAAAGAGAGAGAGAAGGCAAGACGGCGCCAGCAGATCATCGTCGCCGCCAAAAGGGTCTTTTCGGCCAGGGGTTTCAACAAGGCAACGATGGAAGACATCGCCAAAGAGGCCGAACTGAGCCCCGGTACGATCTATCTCTATTTTAAGAATAAAGATGAATTGTATGCTTCGCTTTCGCTGCGGATTCTGCATTACCTCTACCTCCGGGTCGAACAGTTAAACAGTGAGGATATTGCTGCCAAAAAAAAACTGGACGCTCTCAAAGATGTTTTGTATGACGTCTATGAATTTGATCCGCTGATTGTTATCAATATGTTTCACCTTCAATCGAGTGAAACGCTGAAAAACCTCTCGCCGAAGCTCCTGGGTGAGATAAAGGAATTATCTCAAAAGGCGCTCGGAATCATGGCGAATATCTTCCAGGATGGAATTGAAAGCGGTGATTTCATCGATCTGCATCCGGTTGCCATGACGGACATCGCCTGGGCACTATTTTCGGGAATCATTTTGTGGGAGGAAAGCAAAAGAATCCTCAACAGCGATAAAGACTATCTCAAAGACACACTCGGGATGGCCTTTGACGTATTCAGCCGCGGCATAAAAAAATAAACCGCTAAAGGCATCGTTCTCATTGTCGCTTCCCCAAGTCTATGTCGATCACAAAGTTGCCGACACCGCTGAAGTCCTGGCTTTTAAGTCCCGTCACAAAGTTCCGATCAAAACCGTCGATGATGTCCAAGACGTATTCAACCTAATCGCCTCCGCCTCCGATCCGGTCGGCAGGGGCAAAAGCGTACTTCTACTGACCCGAAATAAGGGGGCCTTCATTAAAGATTGCCCCGGAACACGGGCCTACACCTGTTGCGGCTATAAGATACTCCATCTGGGAACCTTCTGCGTAATGGATTGTTCTTATTGCATCTTGCAGGCCTACTTTCACCCGCCCTTGCTGCAGTATTTTGTCAATCACGATGATCTGATAAAGGAATTGAATCATTTGTTTGATCAAAAAAAGATCAGCCGGATCGGTACCGGCGAATTTACTGACAGTCTGATGTGGGAAAAATGGTTTTCGCTTTCTGAATTCTTAATTCCGCAGTTCGCGGATCAATTGTATGCGGTATTGGAATTGAAAACCAAAACCGCTTCAATCGAGAGTTTGAGAAAACTCCGCCACAACCATAAAACCATTACGGCCTGGTCACTCAACACGCCTCGCATTATCAGGACTGAGGAACATGGCACGGCCTCCCTTTCACAAAGGCTCCGGGCGGCGGCCGAATGTGAATCGCTGGGATATCCGTTGGCTTTTCATTTTGATCCCATCCTTATTTATGAAAATTGTGAAACTGAATATCTGCAGGTGATTGATGATCTATTTGCACAGATTTCGCACGAAAATATCGTTTGGATCAGTCTGGGAACATTTCGCTTTGTGCCTTCCCTGAAAGCGATCATTCAGGATCGCTTTGGCTTATCAAAAATCATATACGGAGAATTTGTAAGGGGCTTGGATGGAAAAATGCGATACTTCAAACCGTTACGCATCAAAATCTATCGGCGGATGATTTCTCGGATAAAAGAGCTGGCACCCGGTGTTCTGGTCTATCTGTGTATGGAAGACAGCGAAGTGTGGCAAAAGTCGCTCGGATTTGTTCCATCTGAATTCGGGGGATTGGCTCAAATGCTCGATTTGAGAGCCGCTAAGCACTGCAATCTAAGGTATCAATGAAAAGCATCCGCTTTGTCCCTGCCCATAGCCCCTGAACGTCGAATCCTGTCGAAGATCCCGCTGGGCGGGAAACCTGTGAACGGTTACTATGAAGAAGCGCCTTTTTGCTATTCTTTTTTTGGTCTTATCCGTTTCATTTCCCGGTCTAAACCTGTATGGCGAAGAGTGGGCCCATGTCAGGTGGGTGGATGACGGGGATACCATCGTGCTGCATGACGAAAGGCGGGTACGCTACATCGGTATTAATACGCCTGAAATTGCCCACGCTGAAACACCGGCCGAACCTTACGCCAATGCGGCCAAACGATTTAATCTGAAGCTGGTTTTAAACAAACGGATTCGTCTGATATTTGATGCAGAAAATATTGATCGCTACGGCCGCACCCTGGCTTACGTTTTTTTGAACGACAACACCTTCGTCAACGCCGAACTAATCAGACACGGTTATGCCTTTTTCGTCCCCCGAAAACCGAATGAAAGGTATGATCACATATTTCTAAAAACGCAGCGCGAGGCGATGACAGCAGGAGAGGGGATGTGGCATAATTGGAGCGAAAAAAAGAAACTTTACCTGGGCAATCGGCGTTCTAAACGCTTTCACCGGATGTCATGCCCATATGGCAAAAAAACCGGACAAAGAAATCGCTATTTTTTTCGCAGCAAATGGGAAGCGTTTTGGGCAGGGTATTCACCCGGCAAAAAATGTGGTGTCCATCCATAAATGGCATCTTTCGGCCCAGGACAGCGTTCTCCGCGGCTTTCCGGCTGCGACGTCCCAAAGTACGCCTCACCGCAAACCCTTGCGCGGCCTTGTTCTGAACCAAAATCTACCATTTATGGATGAACACAAAGTGCCCTAGTTCGCAAATTTAATAATGAGCAAAGCGAATGGTGAAGAGGAAAAATATTAGACGCCTACAATCCTTGATGGTCTCGTAAAAAGCCATGAATTCCACTATGGATGGCAAAGTAAAAAGGTTT
>CAZHAH010000262.1:0-5719 GCA_964530095.1 uncultured Desulfobacteraceae bacterium
CCCCCGTAAGGTATTCTGTCTTATTTTTGATTCGCTCGCTAACCCCGCGGCAAGCCACGGGGAATGCGCTCGCTTTTGCGGTTCAATTATACCATTCCATGTGTGGTTAGAAGCCATCTCAAAAAAAAGGTTTTGGTTCAAGGTTCACTTTATTGTGCATACCGTCAAAGTCACCTGTTGACAAGCTTTTCCCTGCAATCGTCTTGCGTTGGTCAAAAAATCAACTTTGGGATGATTGACGGATGAATGTTAAGTATTATACAATGTATAATAGTTTATACAGGAGGATAAATAGTGATGTCTTTAATCGATCAAGATTGTCCGTGTACCGGTAAAAACATGAAACATTTCACTGCACCGTGGATTCTTCTAACCCTTTACAAAAACGAGGGCGCCCATGGCTATAAGATAAAAAAGATTATTTATGATTATGTTGAAGAATTAGATATCCCCATCAATATTACCGGTCTTTATCGCCATCTTAATGTTTTGGAAAAAAGGGGAATTCTCCATTCCCAATGGGATGCTTCAAAAAGGGGTCCGGCCAAACGGCGCTACTTTCTAACCGAAGCCGGGAAGGAATGTCTGTGGCACTGGATGCAGACGCTGAGCACCCAAATTTTGCTGATTGGAAAGTTTTTCGATCAGGCCCAGACGATTTTCCCCAATGCCCCCTTGCCCACAATTCAGTTTGCGGGGCATGCGATATCATAAATTTATCGATGGATGAGCGAGCAGGCCGTGTTTACATGCACGTTGCCCTATAATGAGCAGGAGGTCACCCTATGAGCGCCCCTAGGAAGCTATCCGTAGAAAAGCCGGTAAAGTTGATATTTTCCGGTGGGTTTTTAGGTTCAGGGAAAACGACCGCTTTAGCAGCACTCGCAAAACGGTTAATCCAAAGAGGAATGCGCGTGGGATTCATCACCAATGACCAGAGTGAAAATATGGTTGACACCGTTATCGTAAGGCAGATGCTGACAGATCTCGGCGTGCCGGTGGAAGAAGTGGTGAAAGGTTGTTTTTGCTGCAAATTTGATGAATTGATTGAACATGTTGAAAAAATTCTGGCCCACAATCCGGACGTTTTAATGGGCGAACCGGTGGGAAGTTGCACCGACTTTGTGGCGGCGGTCGCCAATCCGATAAAAATACAGTACCGTGACGCCTTTCGTTTCGCTCCCTTTTCAATTATGGTCGATCCTGAGCGCATACGTTCGTTGATGTTAAATGAAACCCAAACCGACTTTCCCGAAGACGTTGCCTATCTGTTCGGCAAACAGATGGAAGAAGCCGATACCATTGTGCTCAACAAAGTTGATCTTCTGACCGAGGAAGAATCGAATCGGCTGTTGATTGCCATCGGTGATCGTTATCCGGGAAAAAAGATGATGGCAGTCTCCGCCAGAGAAGGTACCGGAATGGATGAATGGCTTGATGACCTTATTTCAGGCAGGCCGGGTGCCAACACGGTCTTAAGCCAGATCGATTATGATCGTTATGCAACCGCTGAAGCGGTTTTGGGCTGGCTGAATGCCGCGGTTATGTTACAGGCCGACGAACCGTTTGACGCCGGCCGGTTTTTGATATCCCTGGCAACAAGGCTCCGGGATAGATTTAAAATTAAAAAAGGAGAAATCGGCCATCTGAAATTTGTTCTTACCAGTGCCGGACAATCCATGTGGGCCAATCTGACCCATCTTGGGGCCGAACCCGGTATCGGCGGGGAAAAGCTCGACAAATTGCCCCGGGGAACTCTCATTATCAATGCCCGGGTCAAACTTGAGCCCGAGGATCTGGAAATCATTGTGCGCGATTCCCTAGACAAGGTTTCAAATGAAATGGCGGTGCAGTCTGAAATCGACGATCTGCAGTGCTTTAGCCCTGCCTACCCCGAACCGCCGCACATTATACGTGAGCCGGTCGAGTAACTCCGGTAGGTGGCTGCCGAATAAATACAAGGGAGGCGGACGATGGTACATATAGAAGTCATCGGTCTTGAACCACCGTGCAATAAATGTAACGAACTTTTGGAAAATTCCAAAAAGGCCGTCCGGGAAACAGGCATAGAGGCCGAAGTCGTTAAAAAATGGACCCTTTCCGAGGAAATACGCGAAAAATACGGGTTGCTTCTCAGCCCCGCCCTGGTGATTGAAGGCGTTGTGGTCGCCCAGGGGAAAGTCTATAAACCAAATCGAATTGCCAACCTTCTATTGGGCTGAAACCGTCGATATTCGTTCATCTTTTTGGATGGTGATAAATCGACCACCGCAGTCCTGGCATTCCCGCAAATAAGCTTTTTCTTCCTGGTCGCCAATGCGACACGAAACATTAAACGTTACCTTAAAACCGGTTCGATTACCGCAATGAGGGCAAAACTTGGTTGGCATGAAATCACCTCGTTTTCAATTCAGGCACTGAATGGCCTTGCACCTCCAGTTCATTACAGCGCAAGGCCGACGTGAGAAGATCTAGTCCCTCTTACACTTAAGCCCACAACCAGTCAAGGATCTGTCTTCTGCGTCTCTGCCTTAATTCACTGGATCTCTTAAGTTTTTTCTTGTGATCCGGAATCCCGTTGAAATTTGGCCTTTTCTATGTTACCTCTCCCAAACTCTTGATCCAAAAATCAATTAAAGAAAAATAAAAAAACTGACAATTTAAAATCCTTATCCATTGTCTATTCTAACCGTTTATTATGGCAGCACAGAGCTCCAAAAAAATATTGATCGAAGTGATATATAAGGCGGATTATTGCCTGCCCTGCCTTTATATGGACGAGGCTGTTCGTGAGATTATTCCCAAATACGATAAATACGCTGAATACCGCCGGGTTGAGTTTTTAAAAGGTGACGGTAAAACGCGATTTCTGGAGCTGTCTCGCTCTTTATTTGGAGACGAAGGCGTTAACCGGCATTTCCGCCTGGCTCCCGTCCCTTCCCTTTTCATTAATGGAGAACTTTTTTTTGATGCGATTCCGCCTAAATTTGAATTGGAGGAGGCGATTGAAGAAGTTCTTTTGGAAAAAGGTATACTCGATAAAAGCTAAAAATGGATACGAAAAAAATTCACTTAGAGATATTTCACGAAGGCGAGCACTGAATCCCCTGTGTCTATATGACCCGTGTGGTCGAGTCGGTTGCACCGGAATTTGAGAATATCCTGACCTGGGATAAGGTGGTGACAAAGGATCTTGGGGGGGCCAGAAGATTCAGTGAATTTTCGAAAGCCCTGGGAAGACTTGTGCCCATACCTTCCATTGCCATCGAAGGCAAGCTGGTTTTTGAGACAACTCCCAGCACGGAAGAGCTTAAAGCCTGTATCCATAAATTTATCAAAAAACGGAGATAATAGCGGGGTCAAACCTTGATCATTGATTATAAATATATTCTTAAAGTGACCAGTTGAAATAATTGGATGGATGTCTGAAAATAAAAATCCAGGAGCCCTTTACCCCGTCACCTGTACGGGAAAAATCGATTATGCCCAACTCTGAATCGTGAATCTCAGAATTATGAATCAGAGGTGGCATAATAATATTTGATTATCTCATTTTTTTGACAGGATGTCTTCACTATCGCTAAAAGAATTAAGATTGAGGTGACTCCATGGGACAAGAAGAATTTAAACGCAAACTTGCTGCTATCCTGAGTGCGGATGTTAAAGAATACAGCCGTCTCATGCGGGAAGACGAGACAGCGACGATACGAACGTTGACCGCATACCGTGAAGCGATGAGCGCACTCATAAAACAGCACCATGGGCGTGTTGTGGATACGGTGGGAGACAATCTGCTGGCCGAATTCGCCAGTGTAGTCGATGCGGTACAAGGGGCTGTCGCCATACAAAAAGAGGTAAAGACTCGCAATGCTCAATTGCCGGAAAGCCGCAAGATGGTGTTTCGTATAGGAATCAATCTTGGAGATCTTGTTGTGGAGGGTGATCGGATCTATGGCGATGGCGTCAATATCGCCGCCCGTTTGGAAGCCCTGGCAGACCCGGGAGGAATATGCATATCCAGGACGGCCTATGACCAGATTGAAGATAAACTGCCTCTGGGATACGAGTATCTGGGAGAAAAAACCGTTAAGAATATTGGTAAACCTGTTCGTGCTTACCGGGTTGTATTCGAGCCTGGTGGGGAAACACACGGCGGTGACAAGGCGAAACATGCTAGACGAAGTGAAAGGCATAAAAAGAAAAAAATCAGGATCAAAGAAAGACGGATTAAGCCCGCAGAAGGAGATAAGCCTTCAGAAGAAGAGCGAATAAAAAAAAGGATCAAGTCCAAAATTCGGGATCCTCGCCGATTTGATAAACACATTTGGACCTATGTGAGTGTGATCGGATTTCTTTTCATCATCAATATGCTGACATCGGCTGGCACGATCTGGTTTCATTGGCCGGCCCTGGGCTTGGGACTTTTGCTCTTTTTACGCTGGGTTAATACCAGTCAAGCTGTTGACGTCAAATATAAGGGTAAGACGAAACTGCGATTGCACAAACACGTGCTAACCTATCTGGGAGTAATCACTTTTCTCTTCATCATCAACATGCTGACATCGCCTGGCTCGTTATGGTTTTATTGGCCGGCCCTGGGTTGGGGATTCTTTCTTTTACTTCACTGGATAAAGGGTACCAATAGTTCGTCAAGGAGGAAATAGTAAGCCGCATGAAGACAGCAAGGCATTGATTACAAGATTCTCAAAGAAATGGAGGTATCGATGGAATGGCATCAGATAATGGCTGATAGCTATGGACGCGTACCCGAATTGCTGGAGAGTGTACTCGACGGACTTACAGAGGAAGATTTGAACTGGCAGCCGCGTCACGACTGTAATAGTATCGGTTGGTTAGCCTGGCACCTGAGCCGGCAGCATGATGCTCAGATATCCGCTCTAATGGGAGCGGAGCAGTTATGGGTCAAGGAAGGGTGGCATTCCAAGTTTAACCGGCCGGCAGATCCAAAGGACAGCGGGTTCGGACACACGCCTGAGGATGTTGCCGCATTCAAATCCCCCGACGCTCAGACACTGCTCGATTATCAACGTGCGGTACTGGAACAATCAAAACGATACTTCCTTACGCTTACAAAAGAGGACTTGGATCGAGAACTTGACGAGCCCTGGTTTCAGCCGCCCCCGACGCTTGGCGTGCGTCTGGTCAGTATTATGAACGATGCTGTTTTGCACGCGGGTCAAGCGGCACTTCTGCGCGGTTTGCGCCAGGGTAAGGGATGGCAAGCATATTAGAATATCACCCTAAAATTGAGTAAAGTAATAAAAAGTCTTGTAATAAATAAAAAACTGTTGTAAACGAATACTTCAGCAATTACTCTTTTTAAGAACCTAAAATCAGGGAGGGCATCATGCACAGATTATTAGCCATCTTTATTATGATTGGGATTTTAATTTGTTCAAATGCTTTGTATGCAGGATCAGGAAGCGATGAAGGAACATATGTTTTTCCATCGGCAAAAAGATATACTATCGAGAAACCGGATTGCATCTCTACTTCTAGGGTTAGACTTCGGAATCAATCCCAAACAATTTCAGAACCCAGTGGCATCGCAAGTGTGATATGGGAGTATGATTTTTATCATTACGATTATAACAAATTCGGTAAATTTCTTAATGATTTTAAGGCCAATCCCGATGGCACCGTGACGGCCCGCGCAACGGGATTGATGTGGCAAGCGTCCGGGTCGGAACAATATAGG
>CAZHAH010000263.1:0-5620 GCA_964530095.1 uncultured Desulfobacteraceae bacterium
AATCAATTCGGATTTTATGGCTCCTTGTGGACTTTATTGTGGTGTCTGCGCCATTTATATTGCCCATCGTGATAACAACCAAAAATTAAAAGAGAAGTTGGTGAAGCTTTACCAGGGAGGAGTATCCGGCAAAGGTACACTTCCGAATAGTGAAAATCTTTCAACAGAAGATATTCGATGCCGGGGCTGCCTTTCTGATGATCTGTTTATGCATTGCAAACAGTGTGAAATCAGGGCGTGCACAAAGGAGAAAGGATATAGCGGGTGTCATCAATGCGATGAATTTCCCTGTCGGTTTATTGAAGATTTTTCGATGAGCGTTGGTAAAAAGGTAATTTTACGAGCTGTCCCGTATAGACGGAAAGTCGGTACTGAAAAATGGATTCGAGATGAAGAAGCCCGCTATTTTTGTCCTGAATGCGGCCACAAAGTTTTCCGGGGCGCTGTAAAATGCAATCAGTGTAAAGCTAGGTTGGACCTGGACTAGCTGAGTATCCCTTAACCGATTTTATAAAGATTTGCGAAGATTGATGAAGTCGCTCCTGTCAAAACCGAGGGTTTTGAAGAAAGACAAAAGATCGGTAGAGTCCCACCTCACAGAGGTATACACATTGAGTATCCCCTGATCCTTGTAATACCTGAATATTTCCTTCGCCAGGCTGTCACCGAGCCCCTGTCCCATGAATTCGGGATTGACCCCCAAGGTGGCGATCCAGGCGCTTTTTTCGATACCGAAACCGAAGGTGAGAATATAGCTGATCATGAATCCCACCACCCGATCACTGAGTTCGGCCACAAGACAGACATCCTGGGTTCTGCGGGCATGCTGTTCGATTAAGTCTGTGAAATCGGCTGTAACCGATTTATTAGTGATGGATTCATATATTTTTTTTATCTCATCTGTGTCCGAGGTTTTTAATTCTCTGATAAGGATGTTTTCCACCGCCGATTCCTTTTTGCGTAATAATTAATCAACTCTGATGATTTTAACCTGATGGCCGACCCAGTTGGGCGGCAGATAGACTCTCCCGCTGTTGCCGCTCGACTTGACCATCTTTTCGATCATTTCTTCACCATAAATCTCGAATTTAACCTTGCGGGAGTCCTTTTCGAAATCGGTCGTCTTTTGGGTGTTCGATTTTTTGGGGGGAGGCACTTTTCCAAAACCTTTTGATGAATAAACGGGTTAACAGCACTGAGGTTTCAGGTAATTGTCTCTATGATCTTCCGGTTAGCATTAATTTAGGGGCGGGTCAAGGCGTTTAGCTGTTTTTTAGCTATTTGTTAGCGGAATTCGACACTTCAGAGTGCCATTCCGGGATTTAACTATAGATGGCTAAGTAAAAAGGTTCATATACAAGGCGTGATATTTTTTCAGGAACGAGGCCATACATGTAGTATGCCGAGTGTCTGAAAAAATACTACAACGCAGTAGATGGGACTTTTTACGACGCCATCAATTTTGATGCGCTTGAAAAGAAACCTCAATTATGCAAAAATCGAAACTACCCTAGACAGAGGGAGACTTTTGAAAAATGCGCTCTTCCTGTCATTCCCGCGAAAGCGGGAATCTATAAATGCTTGAAAATACTGGATTCCCGGTTTTATGGGAATGACAATTTAGACTATTTATTGCAAACTTCAAAGGTCTCAGAGGTATCCCTAAATGGACCGGATCAGCTATTTTATTAGACGTTTTTTGCTCATTATTCCCACTTTTTTAGGGATTACGATCTTGTGTTTTGCGCTGATTCAATTTGTGCCCGGAGGGCCGGTTGAACAGATCATCATCCAGATGAAAGGGATCGGCGCGGCGGAATCGGCAAAGGGATCCAGGGTTCAAGGCTCCATTTCCGAAGAACAGCGCAAAGCCATCGAAGCCCATTTCGGATTCGATAAGCCCTTTTACCGGCGATACTGGAAATGGCTGGTCGACGATCGTTTGGGGACGCGCATGGAGTCTTATAAGTTTCCCAATAAGACCGCCTGGCAGCTCATAAAAGAACGTTTTCGCGTCTCCCTGATTTTTGGTATCACCGGTTTTATTCTATCATACCTTGTTTGTATCCCGCTTGGCATATTCAAGGCACTTCGCCACAACAAAATGTTTGACCTGGTATCGAGTGTAACCGTTTTTGTGGGATATGCGATTCCGCCTTTTGCATTCGGAATGGTGCTCAAAATGCTTTTTTCTGGAACCGTGGAGAATCTCTGGGATATCTTTCCGGTTTCCGGTTTTCATTCGGATCATTTTGCGGCGCTTACATTCTGGGAAAAGACGAGCGATATTTTTGCGCATATGTTTTTGCCGGTCCTCTGTTACGTCATCGGCAATTTTGCTATTTTAACCCTCCTGATGAAAAACTCACTTCTGGAGCAGATCAGTAAAGATTATGTGCGAACCGTGTTAGCAAAAGGGGGCAGCTTCACAAGGGCCATATGGGGACACGCCCTGCGCAATTCACTGATTCCAATCGCTACCGGTTTTGGCTCCATATTAACGGTCATGTTTGCCGGGTCTGTGATTATCGAGCAGGTTTTTGAGATACCCGGTATGGGTCGCCTGAGCCTGGAGGCGATCGTGGGACGGGATTACCCGGTTTTTATGTGCATTTTATCGATTACATCCATTCTCGGACTGGTGGGAAATATTGTTTCCGATTTTTTATACGTGCTTATCGATCCGCGCATAACCTTCCAGGAAAATATATCCTAAGATGCTGATCAAACGCTTGCGTAACCCGATAACTCAAAAGCGTCTTTTGCGATTCAAAGAAGTCAAACGGGCCTACCTTTCGTTTTGGATTCTCATCTGTCTCTATCTCCTAAGCCTTGGTGCGGAGCTTATCTGCAATAATACGCCTCTCTATGCCAGATTTAACGGCAAATCTTATTTTCCGGTCTTCAAATACTATCCGGAAGATACTTTTGCGGGAAATGGGAAAAAGACACGGCCGAATTACCACAAGGTCAATCGGCAACCGGCTTTCAGCCAAAACGATGCCAATTTTATGGTATTTCCACCCTTTCCACATGGGCCTTATGAAAGTGTTGATCCGAAATCGATCCCGGTACCGGACCAGGTTATCCTTGCGCTGACACTGCTGCCCCTGGTGGGCACGGTGAATATCAACAAAGATTACACGATCAGAAGGTCGGCCTCATTTGGCCGTATCGTCGGGAAAAAAGAAAGCCGCATAAAAGGCTTATTCCTGCCGGACATTTTTAAACTCCCAAAGGAGGTCGGAGAAGCGGTAGAACGCCGCTTTGCAAATCAAAAGGCGATCAGGATTTCTACCAGGGCACGGCGTCTTGACGGACGGCAATTTGAAGTTTCGCTTTCCACGTTCACTCCCCGCAAAAAACCGCCCCGATCGGTACGGCTTACTTTCAGAGAAATCGAACCCGGCACGGGCTCGGGTAAGAAAAAGGTTTTACGCCGGGTGTTTGGCCGAAATCTAGAAGTCGTGGGCGGCTCCGATGACCCGTACCAACAAAGCATATGGGACAAGATAAGCGCCGAAGACCGGCGGATGCTGTTAGATCTGGTCAAAAGTAGATTTTCCGGGCCACTCGATTCGTATATCATCAAGATAGAAGGCCGGCAGTGCCGGGCCGTGTTCATTAAGGAAGATATCAGTTTCCCCTATCCACCGGTAAAAGGCCATCCTCTGGGGATTGATTCCGCCGGAAGAGATGTGCTGGCAAGGGTGTTGTACGGCCTGCGGACATCGCTTACGTTTGGGATGATGCTTGTCGGCGGTTCAATGCTGTTGGGGATATTTACCGGTGCGTTACAGGGATACTATGGCGGTATCGTCGATATCACGGCTCAGCGAATGATAGAAATGTGGAGTGCGTTGCCTTTCCTTTATATCATGATCCTTATGGGTTCGGTATACGGGAGGAGTTTTTCGCTGCTTCTCTTTTGCTACGGGCTTTTTAACTGGATCGGGATTTCCTATTATATCCGGGCTGAATTTCTAAGATTACGAAAGCAACCGTTTGTCGAAGCAGCCAAATGTATGGGGATTTCCTCTTTTAAGATTATTTTCAAACACATTCTTCCCAACGCACTGGTACCGGTGATTACTTTTTTCCCGTTTTCACTGGTCGGTGCGATCGGGGCGCTGGCAGCCCTGGACTATCTTGGATTCGGGCTTCCGCCTCCCACGCCGAGCTGGGGCGAGCTTCTTTACCAGGCGCAGCAGTTCAGATGGGCCTGGTGGCTGATCCTCTATCCGTCGGTATCTCTGTTTGCGGTAATGCTGTTTGGCGTCTTTATCGGTGAAGGCTTGCGAAACGCGTACGATCCCAAACGCTATTCAAGACTGGAGTAAAAACCAAACGAACCGAGATTAACAAATAACCGATAACGAATAACCAGAGGCCCATTGGACCGAATGCCGATATGACACTACTGCAAGTTAACAACTTAAGTATCGCGTTTAGAACGGATGAAGGCTATTTCAAAGCCGTGGATGAAGTTTCGTTTCACATCGATAAAAACGAAATTGTGGGATTGGTGGGCGAATCGGGGTGCGGGAAGTCGGTCACGGCGCTGGGGATCCTGCGGCTGCTCCCCTCACCGCCCGGGCAGATCGAAAAGGGTGAGGTTCTTTTTAAAGAGACGAATTTGCTGTCCCTGGAACCAACCCAAATGAGAGACTTCCGGGGCCAGGAGATCAGCATGATATTTCAGGAACCCATGAATGCTCTTTCGCCCCTGCACAGCATCGGCAATCAACTGGTTGAGACGGTTTTACTTCACCGCAAGACAACCCGCAAAGAGGCCCATGACCTGGCCCTTACCTGGCTAAAGAAGGTTAAAATTCCGGATGCGGAACAAAGAATGCTGGCCTATCCCCATCATCTGTCAGGCGGCATGCAGCAAAGGGTAATGATCGCTATGGCATTGATGCTGGAACCGGACCTTATCATCGCCGATGAACCGACCACGGCCCTGGATGTAACGATTCAGGCCCAGGTTTTTGAATTGATCCGTGACCTGAGGCTCGGCGGCACCTCAGTTCTTCTAATCACGCACAATATGGGAGTGGTGTGGGAAATGTGCGACCGGGTTATCGTGATGTATGCCTCACGCGTAGCCGAGGAAGGTAAGCTGAATGATATTTTTTCGCAACCGGCACATCCGTATACGCGGGCGCTTTTAAAATCGATTCCCAAACTGACAGGACACTCCGGGCGGCTTAAGACAATCGGCGGACAGGTGCCATCTCCCCTGAATTACCCTTCCGGATGTCATTTTAGAGACAGATGTCCGCATGCGTTTGACAGATGCATACACGAAAGACCCCCGTTGGTGCCGATGGGCGATCACCATCAGGCGGCTTGTTTTATTGCGGCCCAAATAAAAGAAAACCTAAAGTGAGCGATTTTCAAGTTTGCCGCATATACAAGGAAGATGGCGTTCTGCTATAGTAGACTATGCGGGACGGCATCTAACACCGTAGATGTGGTGAAATTGAAAATCCCGGAGGGTTTCAAATTTTTGAAATTCAAAAGGACAGAATTCCTTAAAAAAATTATTGAATTAGCCATTTCAAGAATTTGAAACGCTCAGTTTAGTTAATCCGGGGAAAGTCAAGTAAAAAAATAA
>CAZHAH010000264.1:0-5482 GCA_964530095.1 uncultured Desulfobacteraceae bacterium
AAAAAAATCCCTGAAGAAAGGAGATGCTTGCCATAAGGTAGCTGAAGCGCATGGCATTTATCAACGCCGACTGGCCTCCGGCTCGTAAAGCCTACGCCTCGGAGAGCGCGATTTCCAGAACACCCCTGCCAGGAATGAAATGACGGGCAATTCGATAATGATTGATGATTATCTCCATATTATGAAGAAAAGCGGGTGGCAGCGTACGCATATTATGCAAGCGCCACTCTCTCTCCGAGGCGTAGGCGAGCCGGAGGCCTCGGAGCGTTTCAATGCGGGCGTCGTATCGGCCATGCAAAAGAAAAAGATACTGGGCGTAACCAGCCGGTATGTCATCATTTCAGAGAAAAATAGGTCTTTTTGCAAATCAAAAAAAGGGTAAGGCGATAAATAAAACATGGAAACGACTTTGCAGCAGTTAAAAAAATGGATCCGGCTGGCGGAAAGCGAGCATCTTGAATTCAAACAGGCCGGCCGGCAGTTCGATTCTGAAAAACTCACTCGTTATTGTGTCGCACTGGCCAACGAGGGAGGGGGGAAGCTTATTTTGGGGGTGACGGACAAACCGCCTCGTCAGATCACGGGGACCGAAGCTTTCCCGGATGTCGGCAAGACTCAGGCTCAGATTTTGGACCGGCTCCACCTACGGATCGATGTGGAGGAGATGGTTCATCCGGACGGCCGGATTGTCGTTGTGCATATTCCCTCCAGGCCCATCGGGAGACCCGTTGAATACAGGGGGGCCTACTGGATGCGCAGCCATGACGCCCTTGTCCCCATGACACCGGAAAAACTGCAGCAGATATTTGCGGAGGCGGAACCGGATTTCTCGGCTCAAATTTGCAAAGAGGCCACCATTGGCGACCTCGACCACCACGCCATCGAAACATTCAGAAAAAGATGGCATCGTCGATCGGGCAATGATGAACTGCTTAGCATTTCTTCAGAGCAATTGCTTGAAGACGCCGAGCTTCTAGTTTATGGCGGCGTTACCTATGCCGCATTAATCCTTTTGGGAACCCGTAAAGCCCTGGGTGTTCATCTTGCACAGGCCGAAGCTATTTTTGAATACCGATCAAAAGAAACCTCACTGCCGTTTCAGCAGCGCAAGGAATATCGGAACGGTTTTTTCCTGTACTATGACGATCTCTGGGATACCATCAACCTTCGTAACGATGAATATCAATACCAGGACGGCCTTTTTATGCTGACGGTTCCGTCCTTTAACGAGCTGGTGATTCGTGAAGCCATTCTAAACGCCGTCAGCCACAGGGATTATAGACACGCGGGTTCTGTATTCATTAAACAGTATCCCACCAAAATCGAACTTGTCAGCCCGGGTGGTTTTCCGCCCGGTATAACTCCGGAAAACATTCTCTGGAAGCAACATCCTCGCAACCGGCGCATCGCAGAGGTGTTTGCCAGATGCGGAATGGTTGAGCGTTCCGGTCAGGGGGCCAACCGAATGTTCCAACTATGCGCCCGCGAGAGCAAACAGCCGCCTGATTACAGTGGAACCGATGACTATGAAGTATTCCTCACGCTATACGGGAAAGTACAGGATCCCCGCTTTTTAACATTTCTGGAGAAGATCGGCCGTGAGCGTCAAGTGTCTTTCGAAGCCACCGATTTTATCACCCTTGATTTAATCAACAGGGAGCAGAAACTCCCTCACTGGGCTAAAGAACGTGTTCCATCATTGCTCAAATCCGGTGCCATTGAACGCATTGGGCGGAAACTCATTCTTTCCGGCAAATTTTACGAATTCGTTGATAAAAAGGGCATTTATACCCGCAAGCGCGGATTGGACCGCGAAACCAACAAGCAATTGTTGTTAAAACACATTACCGATAATCAAAAGTCAGGTAGCCGTTTTAGGGAGCTAAAAGAGGTTTTACCTTCCCTGTCCAGAGACCAGGTGCAAAAACTGCTTGTCGAAATGAAAAGGCAGATGATGATCACAGTGGTCGGTAAAACCAGTGCGGCCAGATGGTATCCCTATGGCACGGCAAAAAGACAACATGACGAACAATGCCCAACATGACACGGATTGGAAAATCGATTTCAATTGCGTCAGAATGAAATTACAGGCGCAAGTTTGGCGCAAGTTTGGTGCAAGTAAAGTTTTTTAACTATCTGTATATATAGTTACTTTATCATTTCCGGTAATTGCGCTAAATGTAATTTCGGCGCAATTAAGACACAATCCGGACGTAATTGAACGACACGACACATCTCATTGTTTTTATGAAGAGACATTTTTGTTTTTTCGTGTGATGCGCGTAATTCGCGGTTTAATCTTTTAACGGTAGGGATAAATGATACCATCCGTACTCTCCCGCCAGCTTAGGCAAGGCGTCGAAGATTTTCTGAAAACCACTTTCCCCGTATCAACACCATTCTTCCATGGAATCGTTGAACCCACCGGGGGCAGGTCTTCATTCTTGACAGAATTTAGTGGAGAGTGAAGAATGAAGACCTGATACCCCCCCTTTGTTTTTACAAGTAGATCTTGATCTCAAGATCTTCCGCATGAAGCTTTTGATGGTTCCCCAGGAACGAATTGCGAAGAGGTTGGCGGAGTCCAGGGAAACGATACGCGACCATTTGGCGGATTCAGTCATGTGGCCAAATCCGCCAAATACCGATTTATCGAAAGGTTTCACCGTTCCCCAAGTCACTGAAAAGTATGGGTGGACAGAACCGGCGGTTTGGTCCTTAGCATTGGAAGGAAAAATGGGGCTGGCTGAAAAGATAGGCGCTGGTCGTTCCACTCGATATCGCTTCAAAGGACAGGGTGAATCGTTAAGTAATCGTAAAGTGGAGCCCGCTAATCGTAAACCGTGGGAAAAAGGTGAAGACCGCTGATGGCAGACGCTATTCGTCAACCAATCGTCAACCGATTCGCCATAATCGTAAAGTGGACGACAGCACCATATTTGGGGGGATTCATCAGCTCATGGCGCCGACTGACACACCGAAGAAGAAAATCGGATTCACCATCAAAAAAAATAAGGTTATTATGCCATTAATCGGGTGGGAAGTGGCAAAAGATGGTTATGAAGAGCAGATCAATATTCCAAAAGAACAGCGTGATCTTGCAAAAGCAGAGGGGATTAGCACTGAAGTCGGGCAAAAGGTTGCTGTTACAATCCTCAACTTGAATACCGGTGAATCTTACACCAGCCGACTGGCCATTACAGGGAGCCCGCAAATCTATCTTCCGGTCGAAATACAAAAAATGCTCGAAGGTTCCGGGAAAATCCGCATTCAGATACTGGGCGGATAAGCGCTGTAACTTATAAATGCCTAAATGTTACGAACACCCAGTATTTTCGCACAATAAATTTTAGTTGTAATTTTTGTTTATTATGATTAAATGTTGACTTTCCAGTATCTAATCAGGTCAATCTCAGCAAAATTCACACAAACCAGACAACCTTAACTTTGAGGCTGCCATGGCGTGAAAATAAAAACCCCGTTTCTTTTTAGAAAAGATATGGGGTTTTCTGCTTTCGATATGAATGATCGAAAAAGCAAAGAAGCCTGAGGTAAATTAATCAATGATCAAGGTTTGATCCCGATAACTCTTCAATCGCAATAGGTTTGTTCGGTGCGATAGGCGTAGTGGTGATCCCGCAGGACCTGTCGAATCTGATCCATGAGCCGGAGTTTAGAATCTGGTCGGAATTTTTTTGAACCGCAACAGCGAGCGCATTCCCCGTGGCTTGTCGAAGCGAAGCGCAGATCCCGCCGTCGGGGCCGCGGGGTTAGCGAGCGAATCAAAAATTAGACAGAATTCCTTACGGGGGCTGCGAAGCACTGCAAGCAGGCAAAACGTCCCCGTAGCTTGCTGCGGGGAGCTTCAACTTTCCATGCTATCAACGCTATCATACAATATATGGAAAAGATAATAGGATTTTTTCCATTTTTTCATATCATTATTACAATAGATGGAATTTTTTCCATGATATGTAAGCAATACATGGAAAATCTTCCACCTATCCTAACTGTTCGGCACTGAGATAAAGTTTTGAGATATAAGGCTGATGCATATGGATAAAAAAACTGTCTATATTGAGACGTCGATCATATCATACCTAACGGCTCAATCATCCAGCGACTTATTGGCTGCCGCTTGGCAAAAAGTCACCATTGATTGGTGGGACACGCAACGGGGCCGCTTCGACTTATTCGCATCGGACCTCGTGATTGAAGAGGCCGGAAGAGGCGATGATTTAGCAGCTGCCCGAAGACTTAAAGCTTTGGCTGGCATCCTCCTTCTCGCAATAACCGAAAAGGTTCTGGCATTTTCCGAAGCGCTTATCCATGCAGGAGCGATTCCACAAAAAGCCATAGGCGATTCCCTCCATGTTGCCTTGTCAGCCGTGCACGGGATTGATTATCTCCTCACTTGGAATTACCGCCATATTGACAACGCCGAAACAAAGCCAATAATTCGAAGGGCTTGCATTGAAAATAGCTATGAATATCCTGAAATATGTACACCTCAAGAACTCATGGGAGGATATGAAAATGGCAGATGAAATCATAAAGGAACTCTGGAAGATTAAAGACACCATCGCAAATGAATATGGTTGCGATGTGAAGGCACTAGTTGCCCATTTAAGGGCAAAAGAGCATGAAGGAGAGCATCAAGTTGTGAACCTCCGATATATGAAGCAGACTGCCGAACAAACCAGTTCACCTGACGCCAAAAGCCGGGGCCTTTCGTAAGCATGTAGAGTTCAAAAGGGCCTTAGTTTTTCAGACATTCTGTGGAAGCTTTTGGCGCAGGTGACCGGCAGGGTTATAATTAATTGGTAACGTTCAATGTAATTAAGACAACAAGGTCAGGGATTTACTCTGCAATTGGACTGTGGTTGAATTGGGAATGCCTATGGTGGATTTGGCGAGGAAATTTGACATAACGCCTGCCGCTGTCAATTATGCAGTTCACCGAGGAGAGAAAATGGCAAAGGAACGGGGTTACCAACTGGAAACTTGAGTTATTTGAATATTTAAGGTCGTCCCCCTTTTTGTCCTTGGTTATCTTTCCCTGGGCTCACAGGGATCAAATCTGTTCTTCCAGGTTGTCAGTGCAAGGCACGAGAAACGGTCGACCATCATAACGACCAATCGGCCATTTTCCCAATGGGGAGAAATATTTGATAACACCACTGTAGCCACAGCGATCGCCGACCGCCTTGTTTACAACTCGGACGTCCTTATCATGGAGGGACCAAGCTATCGAAAGAGGATGAAAAACCAAGCTGCGTAAATATAAATAAGGGCACCACCACAGCTCCCTTCATCGGCCACACTCGCGATTACCATTCGGTAACGCATCGCACAGCTGTGTCCAGTCAGTATGGTGGTATACTCTTAGACCGGTGATCTTGGTATACTTTTAAACCGGTGTTTACATATCGGCCATGCAAAAGAAAAAGATACTGGGCGTAACCAGCCGGTACATCATCAT
>CAZHAH010000265.1:0-5226 GCA_964530095.1 uncultured Desulfobacteraceae bacterium
TTGCTGAACAAGGCCCCGCGACTTTTTGCGGTGATTAACTCTGAAACTCCTGTCTATCTACCCAGTGTCCATCCATAAATGGTCTTTTTGCCGAACTGAACACTTTATATTACTATTACCTAAATTTTAGCGATAGTCGATATCAATCAATGGTGGGTTTGATCCTTAATTTGTGTCCATCTGTGGTTATCACGATCGCACCGTTTTGATTCGTACGAAATATTCGGTACCCGCGCTCCTTATATCGCGCCACAACCGATGGATGCGGAAGATTGTAGCTCTGCGGTGCTCCGGATGAAATGACGACACTTGCCGGTTGCACCCGGTTCAGGAACGCCGGGGTACTCGAAGATCGGCTGCCGTGATGCGGCGCGACTAAAATCGTACTTTTAAGCCTTTTTCCGGCGATATTGATCAACTCCTTTTCAGCCACGGCCATAATGTCACCCGGAAAAAGGAGCGCTGTCGTTCCAAAACTGACTTTAATCACAAGCGAGTTGTTGTTGCTGTTACGCCATTTTTCTCTTTGCCGTTTCTCAAGAAAGTCGACCGGCGGGTACAAAGTTTGGAGTCGAACCCCTTTTATATTCCGGTCGCGCGGCGATCGTTTAAAATTCGGAATGCGGATAGCCTCCTCGCGCACGATTTCCAAAAACCTTTTATAGCCAATAGTATCCGCTTCCTCATTGTTGGTCCAAACTTCTTTGACCTTAAAGTGTTTGGCGATATACAAAAGCCCGTTTAAATGATCGCTGTTGGGATGAGAAAGGATGAGGGTATCGATGGTTTTTATCTTGTTACGCCACAAAAGCGGGGCGACAACCCGTGCACCCACATCAAAGACCGAATTATCTGAAAATCCGCCGCCGTCGATCAAAAGATTCTTTCCTTTGGGCAGCTCGAGCAGCGTCGCGCCTCCATGTCCGACATCAATCATCGTTACGCGCAGGTCCTTATGTCCGAAACGACGATAAGCCCACCAACCGGCATCGATGCTCCCGGCGATCAGCACTATCACGATCAGCACCTTGGCTAACTGTATTTTTGACACATCCTGCGCATATGATCGGGAAGAATGCTCCGATCGATGCCTCGCGCCAACACTCACCAGTGCCCCAAAAAGCAAGTAATAAAGACCGATTTCAAAAGGCGTCGGTGTAACCGTCTGGATCGATGCATAGGGCCATTCAGCCAAAATGTTTATCAAAACGAGCGATGCGGATAGTATCTGAGCACCGATCTTAATTCCCAACAAAGCCGCCGAGGTGCTGAACAAAGAGAGAAAGGCTGAAAACAGACCGAGAGGAACCACCAGAAACCCGATTAAGGGAACAATCACAAGGTTTGCGATGGGTCCGATAAGGGAGATTTGATTAAAATAGAACATAGCCAGGGGCAAAGTTCCGCCAAGGGCCAACAATGAAATCAACAGAACATATCCAAATTTGGCATAAATGCGCAGGGGCCATTGTCTGCTTTTATTCGCCAGATTTAACCGTTTGGAAATTTGGAGGCGATTCAGCCCGTAAATGATGGCAACCACGGCGGAAAACGACAACTGAAAGGAGATCGAAAAAAGGGCCGGCGGGTCAATAATAAGAATGATAAGGGCGGCAACGGCCACGGTGTTCATCGAATCGTGTCGGCGTCCGATTAAATAGGTCAGCAGAAAAACCGCCACCATGATGACCGCCCTTTGGGTTGAGGGCGACATTCCGGCCAAAAGACCATAAAAAATCACCGCCATCATCGCCGTAATTGCGCCCGCTTTGCGGGTCCAGGCCTCTCTTAGAAAAAGCTTGATATACGAAAAGACCCATGCTGCAAAAAGAAATACCACGCTTGCAACGATACCGATATGGAGTCCCGATATGGCCAGCAGGTGACCGACACCGGCTCTGGTAAAAATATTGCGCAGATTTGCGGTAATTTCTTTTCGATCGCCGATCACCAAGGCCTTTAATACCCTTTGGGAATCACCTTGACAGGCGCTATCTATCAGCCGGGCGACTTTCCTTCGCCACAGATCTATGTCGAACAGATTTTGGGGGCTCCTTTTTTTCTCTACAGCGATCAGTCTTTTCAAAGGCACATACGACGTCACCCATACCTTTCTGAAAGCCATGTATCTCTGATAATTAAATCCGCCCGGATTATTCAGACTGCGGACCTTTTTGAGTTTGCACGCAATCGTAATACGATATCCCTTGGCCAGTTCCGGAACATCCCCGACCAAGCTCAAACGCACCTTTCCGGTAACGGGAACGGCGGGCCGGTCATTTTGTTTATGGACTTTCAGCGTCTTTGTTTTGACGATGACACGTACCCCTTTGGCATAAGGCCTGGGTGTTTCATCGATCACGCCGGTAACGGTCCATAGCTTTGTTCCGGTAAAATGAACCACGTGGTGGGAAGGAAAGCGCGGCGCAACCCAGGGCTGGAGGATAAGATATCCTGCCAGGCCAAAAAGAAAAAGCGGTATCCCTAAGGCCTGACGATGTTTTAGAATGAGACCGGCGAGGACCGCAACTGACACATAAAGGGCCCCATGCACCCATATGGCGTGGCCCGGAGCCAGCATGCCGATCCAGATTCCAATAATCAAAAATAGTAGGAGGGGAATGATAGGGCGGAAAAATACAGGCGCATTCATCTATGATAATGATTCCATGTAGAAGGGAGGCGGGATTCTAGGCCTTGACTCTTTTAATGGCCGCACCGAGCCGGGTAAATTTTTTTTCCATGGATTCGTATCCACGATCCAAATGATAGACACGATTGACCTCCGTCTCCCCTTCGGCCACCAATCCTGCCAGAATAAGGGAAGCGCTGGCCCTTAGATCGGTGGCCATCACGGGTGCAGCGGACAATTTGGGGACGCCTTGTATCATCGACGCCTGCCCGGAAATGGTTATATCCGCACCCATCCGCTTTAGTTCGCTGACATGGATAAAGCGGTTTTCAAAGATGGTTTCGGAAATAATACTAAGGCCTTTTGCAACCGACATCAGAACCATGAACTGGGCCTGCATGTCGGTGGGGAATCCCGGGTAGGGGAGAGTTTTTACATCCACACTGGCGATCTCTTTTCCTCCCACAACCCGAATGCGGTTTACACCGGTTTCGATGTGTGCGCCCGTAAGACCCAATTTGTGGATGAAGGCGTCCAGATGGTCGACTCTGCAATTGAGAAGCGTCACATCACCCCCGGTCAGCGCGGCGGCCACCATAAAAGTTCCCGTTTCAATCCGGTCGGGAATAATCTCCACCGATACCGGATTAAGTGATTTCACCCCTTGAATCTTGAGTATCGATGTTCCCTGGCCTTTGATTTTGGCCCCCATTTTGTTTAACACCTCAGTCAGGGCGACAATTTCGGGCTCACGCGCTGCGTTGCGGATGACGGTGGTCCCCTGTGCCAGAGCGGCCGCCATCATCAGATTCTCCGTGCCGGTTACCGTTGGTGTATCCAAATAAATATCATTCCCCTTTAGGCGCTTGGCCGATGCTTCCACATAGCCGTGCTTCAACTCGATCGATGCACCCAGCCGCGCAAGCCCTTTCAAGTGCAGGTTTATGGGACGCTCCCCGATGGCACATCCCCCGGGCAGAGACACACGCGCTTTGCCAAGTCTGGCCAGCAAGGGACCCAGCACGAGGATCGACGCACGCATTTTGCGCACAAGATCATAGGGGGCTTCGTGGTTTTTGATTTTCGAGGCATCGATGCGCATCGTGCCGTCTTGGGCATCGATTTCGGCCCCCAGGTTTGTCAGCAAAATGGCGGTGCTTTTCACATCCTGCAAATTGGGAACGTTGGAATAGGTATTTTCCCCGTCGGTAAGAATTGAGGCCACAAGAACCGGCAGGGCTGCATTTTTAGCCCCCCCGATCTCGACTTCGCCTTTGAGGGGATGTCCGCCTTGAACAATTATTTTATCCATGAGTTATAAAATCCCGGGTTGAGCGGTTCAAAATGATGAGAAAACGGTACCCGGTCGTTTCGAAATCAATTAATTGCACTGCGATGGGTTAAAATACCTTTCGGGCAAGAACCATTTGACAGCCGGCAATGATCTCATCAACGACGGGGCTTGGCAGGGTCCCGATCTTTTGGAGCAGCCTGGATTTGTCAATCGCTGCCATTTGGCTGACGACCACAATGCTGGGCTTTGGCAAATTAGCTGTGCCTTTCCTCAGCATCACGTTTCCGGGCACCCGGGCCAATTTCTGGTTGGAGGTGATCAGAGACACCACCGTGGTATTGACCTTGCTGCGGTTTAAAAGATCGTTCTGAACGATGACCGCAGGCCGCATGCCCGAAGGACCGGAATCACCGCTTGAGCCGAAACGGACCCAGTACACATCCCCTTGAAGCGGCGTCACCAAGGAAGTTCGTCCACGTTGATTTGATCAGCAATGGATTCGGCCATAGCTGTTTGTTCTTCGCGGACCGACGGATCGTCAAAAACCTCGTTAATTTGTCGAAGAAAAGCCTCTTCCTGTAAGCGCCGATTCTTTTCTCGAATGGCGTCGGTCACTATATGACTCAGTTTCATATTATTGGCCGCAGCAAAGGTTTTTAATTGTTTGTAAATGTCGTCCGGGACAGTGACACTCAGACGGTGGTATCCCATGTATTCCTCCGAATCTTTTTATTTTTACCAGATTATCATACATATTATGGCATTGTCAATACCATTAATCGTACCCGGGACATCCCCATTTCGGGAGAGCCATAATTACACCTGAACCGGTAGCGGTAAACACCGCCATCACCTCATGCAGGTTATGGCTCAAATGATGAAAAAACGGCACCCGGTCAGCTTGACGAAAGTTGCCTGATTTTTGGTTAAATCAGTGTTTGTTTCCCGGTTTTTCATGTTTAAGGTAATGATCCCCCACGCGCTTGCCCACTCAAGTGGCGCGTCTTAAACGCGGTTTGGGCGAATATGTGTGCAAAGAAATGTATCGCGGTAACTTCTATTGCCCCTCTGAATCCGGAGCCCCTGTACCCGTTAACGGTTACAGGTATGTTTTGCGATGGTGAGGGGGTCAATCAAAATGTTGACTCATATATATATACATATATATTTACATTGATACTTACATTTTTATCGTGTTGGATTGATCGATATGTTAAACGCGTGCCCTACTGCAATAGATTTTGAAGCGCCGATGATTACCTGATCGACGCGGATTATCCGATTGAAACCTACCGCTAAA
>CAZHAH010000266.1:0-5069 GCA_964530095.1 uncultured Desulfobacteraceae bacterium
AGCTGACTGGAAAGCAAATTTTTACTTGACTTTCCTCTGATTAACTCAATTAAGGTTCCTTATATGTTCGTCACATATGCTTATTCCCTGATTTATTTTGGGGCAAGTAACTCGTAAATCCAATTTCAGGCCTCACCCAGCTTGTAAAAAACCATTTCATTGCTTATATTGAGGCGGAATCGAGAATGCACTCATTATTAGGGATCCGTGTAAATTGGATAGCAAAACCCAAATAGAGTGAGAGCCGGGGGTGCCCATGCACAAAGGTAAAGAATTGAACTGGAAAAAACAGGTCGTAACACCGGATCAGGTTATCAAAAAACTGGAACCGGGTACGAGTATTTTTCTGGGGACCGGAGTGGGTGAACCCAGAACCCTGGTCAAGCACCTGATGACCGCCAACAACGCCAATCTCAAAGATCTCGAACTTATCCAGTTGGTGAGCCTCGGTGATGCCATCTCGGTCGAAGCACTCCAGTCGAACGCGTATCGTCTGAAGACCTTCTTTTCGGGCTGGGTAGCCAGTGAAGCCATCACCGCCGGACGCGTCGATCTGATTCCAAGCAGCTTTTCCAGAATTCCGGATCTGATCGAATCGGGACGAATCCACATTGACGTGGCCTTTATTCAAATTACCCCTCCCAATGAAGCCGGATACTGCAGTATGGGCGTAGCGGTCGATGTGGGCCGGTTGGCGATTGAACAGGCTTCGATGGTGGTGGGCGAAATTAATCCGGATATTCCGACGACTCTGGGGGATACGTTTATTCCCTTGTCGGATTTTGACTACCTCATCCGCTCGACTGAAAAACCGATCTACTTTGAGCGCTGGCCGGTGGATGACGTATTTGATCGTGTGGCCGCAAATGTCGCTGCGGTGATCGAGGACGGAAGCTGCATGGCCTTTTCTATCGGGCCGCTGTTCGAGGCCTTAAGCCGCCACCTGATGCACAAGCGCAATCTTGGGTTTCATTCCCCTTTCTTTACCGATGCGCTGATGGATCTCGTCAAAAGCGGCGCTGTTACCAATCGCAACAAGGAAATCTTTCGCGGCAAATCGTTGACGTCTTATGCCTTTGGGACGCCTGAACTGATGGGTTGGCTAAACCGCAACCCCCTGGTTGAATTTCAGGGAATCGATAAGGTTTTTAATCCGGCTCTGATTGGACAGAACCCGCAGTTTGTGGCGGTCCTTCCGGCCCGCAAAGCAGATGTTTCCGGGCGTATCGCTCTCAATATCGGCAAGGGCAATGTAACCGCCGGTCCGGGTGATGTGATCGATCTTTTCCGGGGTGCCGAACTCTCCAGAGGCGGCTTCACGATCGTCGCCCTGCCCAGCCGCAATCTGAAGAATGAACCCAATATTCTGATTTCGGTTGAAGATATGCCCAACCGATTCAGCGTGCGCGAGTCCGTAGATATGGTCATAACCGAGTACGGCGTGGCCTCATTGAGCGGACGCACGGTGCGTGAACGGGCCCAGGCCCTCATCGATATTGCGCATCCCGATGATCGGCATCAATTGGTCGACCAGGCCAAAGCTCAAAAAATCCTCTACCCGGACCAGATTTTTTTAGAAACATCCGCCCGTCTCTACCCTTCTGAAATAGCCATGCAGCAGGCCTTTAAAGGGGATGTAAAAGCCCGTTTCCGGGCCATTAAACCCTCCGATGAAGAAGAAATGCGCCGGCTGTTTTACCGTTTTTCAGAAGAAGCCGTCTACTATCGCTATTTTTCTCCAATCAAGACCATGCCGCATAAAAAAATGCAGACCTATGTGAACGTCGATTTCAGCCATACGCTGTCCATCGTCGGCTTGGTGGGGGACCCCGGCAAGGGACATATTATTGCCGAGGCCCGATTTGTCAGAGATCCACAACGACCCTATGCCGATGTGGCCTTTGTTGTGGACGAAGACTATCAAGGCCTTGGCATTGCGTCCTATCTTTACAAAACCCTCCTTAGACTTGCCAAAAATAGAGGAATTCAGGGATTCACCGCCGATGTACTGTCATCAAACAAGGGCATGATGAAAGTTTTCGAAAAAGGAGACGAAGTGGTCAAGGCAAAACTTGAATATGGGAGCTATCACATTTCGATCCCCTTCTCCCCGGCATCATCGAGCGAAGCGGGGTCTGCCGCATAGTCGAACCCTAAATGAACATAAACAAAATGAAAAAACATTTCATCTTGTTAAAGTTATTACATATTTTTAGTCTCATTTTTTATTTTATAGTTCGTCTATGGGTGAGATATACATATTTTTATAAATTCTTCATTTTGTTTACCTTACAGGAAAGCCCATGTCACCCTATCTCCTTTGTTGCCAAGGGCTCGCAATAGTTTACTATGGCGTCGCCCTTGGGCGCCTCGGATCTGGAGCAACCTGAGCTTTCGCTCAATTAGGGTCGAGGAAAAATGAAAGAAATGATCAAAAAAGTGCAGGTGAACATTCCCTTCCGGATGCTTTTTGAAACGTATCTGGATCAATTTCTGCAACTGGGCCTCAATCCGGAAATCGGCTTCGATGCCCTGGCTTTGGAGGAATTTTCAGTAAAGGATTACAGGCCGATTGCCGCAAAGCTGCATAAAAAATCGCTGCGTATCACCCTCCATGGACCTTTTATAGACCTTTCGGTCGGTTCCGCCGATCCCGGAATTCGGGCCCTCACCCGCAAACGGTTCGAACAGGTTCTTGAACTGATTCCCCTGTTTAAACCCCAGGCCCTTATCTGCCACGCCGGATACGACAAAAGACGCTACGGATTTTTCAGGGATGTCTGGATTGAAAGAAGCCTCGAATGCTGGTCCTGGCTTGCAGACCGGCTGGAAGAGACCGGTACGCGCCTGATGCTGGAAAATGTCTATGAAGAGGGTCCGGCGGATATCCGTATTCTTTTCGAAGAGCTAACCTCAAAAAATGTCGGCTTCTGTCTCGACACCGGGCACCTGACCGCATTCGGCCAAACTTCACTGATGAAATGGCTCACGGTGATGGAACCGTTCATCGGGCAGCTGCACCTGCACGACAATAACGGTGACTGGGATGATCATTTGGAGTTGGGAGGAGGGGCAATCGATTTTAAACATTTATTTGAGTATCTGAAACGCACCCGCAAACACCCCCCCATCGTTACCCTCGAGCCGCACCAGGAGGCGCACCTTTTGCCGAGCCTCGAGTATCTGGCACAACACTGGCCCTGGTAATCAGTGTCCGTTCATAAATGGTCTTTTTTGCATTGTACGGCGTTCTCCGCGGGTTTCCGGTTGCGACGTACACTAAGTACGTCTCACCGCAAACCCTTGTGCGACCTTGTCCAACACAAAAAATCCGCATTTCTGAATCAGACACTTTAGAGTACCATTATTTAGTCGTGGATAGACAATTAAACCGTATATAGGTGATCAAAGAGGCCAAAAATAAGTTCCGTCATCTGCTGATTCCCTTCCGTCGAACCGGCCAGGCCGTATAATGCCGTTGTTTGAGCCACCGTGCCGGCCTTGGATTTGGCATATTCAACCCCAACTTTCAGATCATCGATTAGGCTTTCGGCAATACCGGGCACAAACGTCTGGGGCATCGTCACGCAAAAATGCATTGCCGGCGGAAGTTGCAGACAGTTAAAGCGCCAACCGCGGGTCTGCATAAAGTCATTTATGTGGAACACATCCACCGCTTCGGAACGGAAGCTGACCACAAATGTCGGATCGCCGATCAGAATCAGCTCCTTTATCTGCTCAATCCCCGCTTTGATTTTGTCGGCCACCTGCATAATCGACTCTACCGCTTTCAGGTAGCCTTCTTCCCCCAGATACATCATGGCGGCCCAGGTCGCCGCGGTCAAACCGCCCGATCGGCTCCCGGCGGACGTGGGGGAGGCGTACATGCCGCCGGGCCAGTCGGGGACGTTAAAATATTGGTAGCGGCGCAGATTGTTGCTGCGATAGAGAACCACCGAAGTCCCCTTCAAACCGAACCCGAACTTGTGAGTGTCGGCCGACATGGATGTCACACCCGGCAAACGGAAATCGAAGATCGGGACGTTGTATCCCAGCTTTTCAATCCACGGCAAAATAAAACCACCCAGGCAACCGTCCACATGAAATCCGACGTCGTGTTTTAAGGCGATGTCGGACAGCGCTTCCAGCGGATCGATGAGACCGTAAGGATAATTACCGGCACTGCCGACAATCGCAATCGTATTCTCGTTAATCTGAGATTCTACCGCGGCGGGATTCACTCGGAAATCCGGCTCAGAAACCGGTATATGGACCATCTTGACCCCAAAGTACTCCCCTGCTTTATCAAACGCCGGGTGAGCCGTGTGCGGCATGATGATCTCCGGTGTACTGATATTTTTCTCTTTGCGGGTCGAGTCTCGATAAGCCTTCATGGCCATCAGGATACTTTCCGTCCCACCGGAGGTGAGTGTCCCGCAGACCTGGTCCTCCGGATGATGTGCTTTGACCGCTTCGGCGTTGAGCATTTTAGCCGTCATGGCCAGAATTTCACTTTCCATTTTAAACATACTCGGACACAGATCGAATTGAATCGTATTCTCATGTGAAAACAAGCCGAAAACGTTGTTGAGAAAGGAAAGATGCGCTTCGCCGGCGTGATAAAACGTGCCCGAAACCCGGCCGGTCTTCCACTTGGCGTTTTCCTCCTCGGCCATGATCGACAGGTCTCTGAAAATATCGTCCTTGTCGCGGCCCTTCTCGGGCAGGCGGTAATGGCTTTCAAATCGTCCCTTGTACGGTTTGAAAGGGTCTTCAGTCGGTTTTAAATCTTCTTTTTCGGACATGCGTTTTTCTCCTTATCTCTATGTCGCATTTAATTTCGCAAACACTTTATTATTTTTCTTATACAGCTCACGATATTGCGCGTACATCTTGTCATAAACGGCCCGATTTGAGCCATCCGGTTCGAACACTTTCTTTATTTTGACCATGGCAGGGATTTCTTCGATTGTACGATACCCCAGTATTACCAATGCCAGCAAGGCTACCCCCCGACACGGTGAATTTGTTCTAATAGCGTAAGCTGCTGGCACAGGAGTTTTTGGTCA
>CAZHAH010000267.1:0-5035 GCA_964530095.1 uncultured Desulfobacteraceae bacterium
ATAATTTCAAAGGGGATGCCCAACCGATTCATTAAGAGCGCTTTCACCTTTGAACCGATAGAATAGATTCCCCGTGATCGTCCCTGTTCGGCCTCAACTTGCTTCTTAATTTCTTTATCAGTGATCGCTTCCATCTCCGCAGCACTAAAATCGCTTAAGTCTCTATCCCCGGAACGTTGAATATTTGTTGAAGATTCAACCTTCGGGGCGGATGGTTCCGGATTTGCAAACCGTTTAAATTCGTTCTCTGAGACCTTTTTCAGTTTTGCCAGTGCTTTGATCTGGGATTTGTTCAGATTATGTTGAATTGAGGCATCCTGGACCTCTTTGCAAGTGGACAACAGCAAAGGCAGATCATGGATGTAAAAAGACCGCCATTCGAATGGTTTAGGAAGGTTTTTAAAGATTTGTTGAACACTTCCCACAAATTTGTGGGAAGTCTCACTCGCAGCATCTGATACTTTGTACCCTCCTTGCTCACTTCGTCGTACGGAATCTAATCTGTCTAATAATGTTTTCACCCGATCAACCGGATTCTTACCCATTGACCCATATTCTTCATCCCCGATCAGTTCCGCATCAACGAGTTTCACAATAGCTTCAATTTTTTCAAAAACAGTGAGATCTTCGCGCTGAATATTTTCAGCAGCGGACTTTCGCTGGGCCCCGATGTCGTCAGCCTCCACTATTCGGGCCTGTATGGTCAGCCTATCGGTATGGTCCCGGATGGCTCGAAACCGGCGTTCGCCGGCAATAAGTTCGTACCGATTCCCAACCGATCGAACGAGAATCGGCGCAATTAAACCATCCCGCAGTATGCTCGCTGCGAGTTCCTTCAGTTTGTCCGAATCAAAGATTTTGCGATGTTGAAAAGGCGAGGGATCAATGTCGCGGAGGACAATAGACTGGATCACACCATCTTGTTCGATATCATATTTTTTTGGCATTATTTCCCCTTTTTCAAGAACAACACATCAACTGTCAGCAGCAAAAATAATGCCAACAGAAGCAAAGATTCCGGAAGGACAACTTCGGAGAAAAATAATCGCTGTGATTGCACGATGTTAAATTTATCATTAGACACAAATTTATGTTTAGCTCGGTTTTTCCCAATAGTATAATGAAAATACAAGGTGCGGTAGCAAGGGATAATAATCTGGTTTATGGGATGGATCGTGAGTATTTGCTATTCTTCCAAATCAGGTGCTTCAAACGGGATGCGTGACATTTTGCCCATCTTTTTGCCCAGCGAATACAGCGGCTCGGAGTGAGGGACATCGCGGATAATGGCAAAGGTTTTTTGCGAGGCCCTGACCGCTTCCAGGCGATAGAGGAATTGGCCGCGTTTATATCGGTATTTGTGCAAGCGAAGGGCGGTGATATCGTCAAAAGGAATCATTTTCTGGCGACCCAATCCTTTGGCGCTTAAGGTTCTTTGACGGGCATCGAAAACAATCGGCCGATAATGGCGGTAATGGCGCAATAACAGGCCAAAGAGAAGGGCTACCAAAATAAAGACTGTAAGAGCGATGAAATACGGTGCGAGTGCGGCGGCCGGCTGGGACTGGAATAGGGTAAAAAAGACGAACAGCCCCCATATCAAAACAAAGAGCAGACCGGCATCCCGGGCGATACGCCACACGGGGAGCTGCGCTGTCGGTTGAATGTGAACAACTTTTCCCTTTTGCGAAACCTGCATGCTAACCCCTCACGCGGATAGCGGCTGACCGGCCTCGGCCCGTAGGCGAACCGTGAATCTCTAATTCGCGCAAGTGGTTCATTTCCAGCACACAACGGTCGATGGTCCCATAACTCTAAAGTCAACGATCGCCTGTCGTGGTTTATGGGGCGTTTGTGCAGGACGTGCATAAATGGCAACGAAATGTTAAGAGTTTTTCAATCTGAAATATTTTCTATGGATCACAGAGCTAATAAAACCTTTGATAAGATAATAATACCATAGGAATCATGTCCTTTTGAAATCTGAGGAATTTGCCATCATCTCAGATTTAATGTAATGTCAAAATGCTGTGATATGGGCAGCCCTCAAAAGACAAAAGCGCGGCCCCATGCAGAAACTGTTAACCGGCGAAGTGCGAGTGAAGCTATGAAGCTTCCTATCAACATCAACGACTTATTGATCGCCCGAACGGTCGAATGGGAGCGGCTGGAATTTAAGGCCGGATGGAATCCGAAAGCCGTGCTTCACACCCTGTGCGCATTTGCAAACGATTTTCATAATTTGGGTGGCGGCTACCTCATCATCGGTGTAAAGGAGGATAACGGCCGGCCGATTCTCCCCCCTGCCGGGTTGCCGGTCAGGCAAATCGACGCCATTCAGAAAGAAATCGTAGAACTTGGTTACCGGATTGTTCCCTACTATCATCCCATCATTGCCCCTTACGAAATTGCGGGAAAACATATCCTCGCGCTTTGGGCTGCGGGCGGGCAGACCAGACCCTTTAAAGCTCCGGTATCTTTGGCAAGAGGTGAACGGGAATTTGCTTATTATATCCGGAAGGGCTCTGTGACGGTTCGGGCCGGGCGCCAGGATGAAACCGAGCTGATGTCTCTGGCTGCAACCGTTCCATTTGACGACCGTAATAATCAAAGAGCCGATTTGGAAGACCTGGATCTGGGTCTGATCCGTGCCTACCTGAAACAGGTAAAAAGCGATCTTTTTCGAGAATCTGCTGAATTGGATTTCAGCCGGCTTTGTAGACAAATGAATATTGTCGATGGGCCGGATGAATCATTGCGGTCGAAAAATGTCGGCCTGATGTTTTTTAATGAGGAACCGTCACGGTTTTTTCCTCAGACTCAGATCGATGTCGTTCACTTTCCCGATGGACCCGATGCAGATTCATTCACCGAAAAGATTTTTAAAGGGCCGCTTCATACCATGCTTCAGGATGCGCTTTCCCATATCCATTCCATGGTCATCGAGGAAAAGGTCATAAAATACCCTGACCGTCCCGAAGCGGATCGGTTTTTCAATTATCCTTTTTCGGCCATAGAAGAGGCCCTGTGCAATGCAGTATATCATCGGTCTTATGAAATACGAGAACCTGTTGAGGTGCGGATTCTACCGGATTCCATTACCATAAGCAGTTTTCCCGGTCCAGACCGTTCGATTCGCGATCAAGACCTGCTCGAATTTCGTTTTCTTTCTCGCCGTTACCGCAACCGACGGGTTGGTGAATTTTTAAAAGAACTCGAAATGACCGAAGGGCGCGGAACCGGCATCCCGAAAATACTGCGTGAAATCAGGAAAAACAAATCTCCCGAACCGATATTTCATACAGACAGCGATCGGACTTTTTTTCTCGTCGAATTTCCTGTTCATCCTGTTTTTTCCGAGGCCCTGAAACAGAAGGCCGCCAGGGAAGTCACCACGGAAGTCACCACGGAAGTCAGCACCAAGTTGGCACTAAGTCGGCACCAAGTTGAAATCCTGCGTAAGTGCAATGAAGACACAGCGCTTCTGGATCTTATGGCCGTAACCGGACGTTCCGACCGCACTAAGTTCAGGCACCAAGTCTTGAATATTCTGTTAGAAGAGGGATTGATCGAAATGACCATCCCGGACAAACCCCGCAGCAGTAAACAGAAGTATCGTTTGACCCTTGCTGGGAAAAAGGTGCTGAAAGAACTTAAAAGAGGAGAAGACACTTAAAAGGTTGATTTTTGTTTATGTGTTTCGGGTATTACATATTCATAACAAATAGGTTCGTGGTGGAGACATAGGAAGGCCAATGGAAGAGCAGACCCCATTTGGAAATTTTGATTATGAGTTGCCGAGCTATCTGGAGAAGGTTCAATCTCAGCTCCCGGCGCTCCAGCTATTGATGCAGATGGGCTGGGAGTACCTGACGCCGGAGGATGCCGTCAATCTCCGCGGGGGGCGTATGGGGTCTTTCATCCTCAAACCGATACTGCTGGACCATATCCGCAACCATTACTGCAATGAATCCAAACGACTTATAACGTTCGCGCAGAACGTGCGTTAATGTCAATTATCTATTAAGAGCTTTTCAGCCTGAGATATGTTCTACGGATCACAGCCTCCCCCATTCCTTTGATAAGAGAATAGTATAATAAAAATGCAAGGCGGGGTAGCAAGGGATAACAATCTGGTTTATTGGATGGATCGTTAGTATTTGCTATTCTTCCAAATCAGGTGCTTCAAAAGGGATGCGGGACATTTTGCCCATCTTTTTGCCCAGCGAATATAGCGGCTCGGGGTGAGGGACGTCTCGGATAATGGCGAAGGCTTTTTGCGAGGCCCTGACCGCTTCCAGGCGATAGAGAGATTGGCCGCGTTTATAACGGTATTTGTGCAGGCGGAGGGCGGTGATATCGTTAAAAGGAATCATTTTCTGGCGACCCAATCCTTTGGCGCTCAGGATTCTTTGATGGGCATCGAAAACAATCGGGCGATAATGGCGGGAATGGCGTAATAAAAGGCCAAAAAGAAGGGCAATTAAAATAAAGACCGAAAGGGCGATGAAATACGGTGCGAGTGCGGCGGTCGGCTGGGACTGGAATAGGGTAAAAAAGGCGAACAGCCCCCAGATCAATGCAAGAAGCAAACCGGCATCGCGGGCGATGCGCCACACGGGGAGCTTTGCCGTCGGTTGAATGTGAACGATTTTTCCCTTTTGCGAAACCTGCATGCAAACGCCTCAAACGGAATCCGGCCGATCCGTCAGGATTTTTTGCTGCCTTTCCAAAAAGAATAGACAAAAAATACGACCACACCAGCAAATATAAGTGCCCAGGGGAGTTTTTCACCGCCGTGATAGATCTCAAGGCCGATGGTATAGGCCAGAATCAGGCCCACCAAGATCCACTTAATATGTTTTTTCATCGGCTAAGATCAATTTACACCGGACGATTAAAGGATTTCTTTACGCATTTGCATGCGGCGCTGAAACGAAGGCGAGGATATCACCGGCCTTTATTAGTGTCAACTCAAACCCCCAATTGAGTTAATCAGAGGAAAGTCAAGTAAAAATTTGCTTTCCAGTCAGCT
>CAZHAH010000268.1:0-4649 GCA_964530095.1 uncultured Desulfobacteraceae bacterium
AGAAGAGTGTTACCCACTCTTTGTAATTTTGTTCGGATTTTTATTGACCTATTACTTAAGCAGGCGAACTTCTACGCCATTTTAATCGGAATTGAAACGCCCAAACCAGAAAGCCTGATAATTGCCAACAAACTTCACAATACCAGGATCAATATGATTCAGGCGATAAAGAAAATTCAGGATCGTGGAATTTATGTTATCGCCGGTATGTGCGTTGGTTTCGATTCCGACGACATGGATATATTTCAGATGCAAAGCGAATTTTTAATAGATGCCGGTCTTATGGTCTGCGTTATATCTTTGTTGCAGGCGCCAAGGGGAACAAAGCTATGGCATAGACTGAAAAAAGAGAACCGGTTGGCATCACCATTTGATGATGGAAATTTCTACGCCGACACCAACATTATCCCGAAGCTTATGGGAAAAGAAAAACTTGAAGAAAATTACGTAAAATTAATGAGGGAGGTTTTCAGCTACCCTCATTTTCTTAAGCGGCTCAGTAATTTCATGAAACAAATCAGGTTGAAAGGGCCCAATGCCGAACATCGGGATACACAACTTCCGGGCGGCAACAAATTCAAGCCGGATGATCTGACAATAGCATTACGTTTAACAAAGCACTATCTTTTCAATAAAAACAGAAAAAAAAGTAAGTTCTTTCTCTCGGCGTTAATAATGGCGTTAAAGAAAGGACCTGGAAGCCTTCCATATTTGATCGAATTCATAATATGGTTCAAATCCCAGCGGGATTACATAGACAAAACATATCAATAATATTATTGGGCTTATTATGGTGAATCACTGTCAAGCAGAAGGAAGATTTTTCTGTGATGTTAAAGAACGACCAGTGGATACGGGACATTCATGCAGAATGTGCATTAAGCAAATATTTATTTAATCGTATGTAGATATTACCATGTGTATTGATGTAAAAATGGAGACATAGCAATTATGTTCCCTTTTTCTGCAATTTCTACACGAATGTTCCCTATTATTTGCCGCTCAGGTGGCTAGGCTTGCGCCTCTTGGCGCAGCGCCCCATAAAGGGTGCGGGTGAGCGGTCCCGCTTTGCCGTCGCCGATCTTTTTTCCGTCAACCGCAACGATAGGCAGCACTTCGGTGACAGTACCGCAAAGAAAGACTTCATCGGCCCGGTAGAGTTCTTCAACGCTAAAGAAGCGTTCTTCCAGCGGGATTTCTCTGGTCTTGCAGATGTCGATGATGACCATGCGTGTAATTCCCGGCAGAATATTAGGGGTCAGAGGATGGGTGAGGACCTTTTTGTTTTGAACGATAAAGACATTCGAACTGGTGGCTTCCCGCACCACCCCGGCTTCGGTTACAAAAATGGTGTCGTACACACCTTCATCCAAAGCCTTTTGTTTGGCCAGGACATTGGGCAGCAGCTGAACGGTTTTGATATCGCAGCGGGCCCAGCGGAAATCCTTCATCGTAATGGTTGCGGCACCCTCTTCGGCATGGGGATGTGCCTCCGGGAGGGATCGAATCGTCATCACGATTTGAACCTGACTTTCCTCAGGAAAGGGATGGTTGCGGGATGCCACACCACGGGAGATTTGAATATATATCCCGGCCCGTTCGATTTGGGCCTGATCGAAAAGGGTGTTGAGCGCTTCGCGCATATCATCCCTGGCAACAGGCGGAAACGCAAGCCCCTGCATGGATCTCTCAAGCCGGTCGAGGTGCTCCTCGGCACAAAAGAGACGTCCGTTATAACTGGCGACGTATTCATAAACCGCATCACCGAACTGATACCCCCGGTCCTCGATGGGGACCATGGCTTCTTCGATGGGCATGATTTTTCCGTTTAAATAGGCCAATTCAGGCATTTTTTCCTCCCTTATGTTTAATGAACTTCTTCAAGTGCCTCTTTTAGCGTCTTGGCCACAAGCTTGATTTCATCTTCCGTGATGACAAAGGGCGGTGCCACAATGAGGGCATCGCCGTCGGTGCCGGCAAGGCCGGTCGATTTGTATACCAGCACCCCTTTTTGAAAGACCGCATCCCATACGCGTTCGGCTACTTTTTCTTGTCGCGCAAATGGGGCATTGGTTGTTTTGTCCTGGACCAGTTCGATTCCCCACATAAAACCAATTCCTCTGATGTCGGCCACATGCGGATGATCGGCCAGGCGATCCTGAAGGGTGCGGCCCAGTATTGGACCCATTTGTGCAACCCGTTCCACCAAGCCTTCGTTTTCTAAAATTTTGATCACCGCTACACCGGCGGCGGCCGCCACCGGGTGATGTGAAAAGGTACCCCCATGCATAAATCCACCGGCTGCTTGACGGAGGGTTTCAAAATGCGTTGCGTGGATGCCTGCCGCTGAAAGGGCCAGTGTCCCGCTGGAGATGCCTTTTCCAATGGTCACGATATCGGGTACGACATCAAAATGCTGGCAGGCAAACCAGCGCCCGGTTCGTCCCATACCGCACATGACTTCGTCCAGGATAAGGAGGACCTGGTGTTTATCGCAGATTTCGCGAATGATTTTAAAATATTCACGAGGGGGTGTGCAGGCGGCCAGGGTGCCGCCGCTGACGGTTTCGGCCAGAAAAGCCGTCACCGTTTCAGGTCCCATGTTTTGGATGGTTTCTTCAAGTGCTAGGGCGCAGCGGATACGGCAGTCCGGATAAGTGAGGCCATAGGAGCAGCGCAGGCAATAAGGGGGCGGAATGCGGACCGTTTCGGTCAGCATGGGCGAATAAGGGGCCTTGAAGGTTGTTCGGCCCATGGCCGAAAGGGCACCGAGAGTCAGGCCGTGATACGACTTCCACCTGGCAATCAACCGATGCCGCTGCGGTCGTCCGGCGGCAAGATGAATCTGGCGCGCCAGCTTGATGGCCGTTTCCACGGCTTCGGATCCGCTCGATAAAAAATAGAAACGTTCGATTTCAGCCGGCGCATGTCTTGCCAAAGACGCCGCCAGCGCTTCCACCACCGGTGTAGTCATCATGGTGGGGTGAACGTAGTGGTTATTCAGGATTTGGTCGTGGACGGCACGGGCGATTTCCGGGCGGCCGTGTCCCACATTGACCACGACGGCGCCCCCGCTGGCGTCAAGATAGCGGTGCCCCTGTGTATCTTCAATCCACACCCCCTTGGCACTTTTGGCGGCCGGTAAAGACTTATCTAATATTCTGGGGAAAAGGTTGCCCGGGATCGGTTCCATTTTACTTTCTCCAAGCTTTAGCAAGGTTGCGCGGCTTTCTTGAAAAAAACCATTTTAACATGTTATGCTCCATCGCCGCTTCCCCTATATTAGAATAAGGCTAAAATCAACTTCAATTAAAGTTCAATTAATGTCAGAGAACGCCAACCACATACAAAGAGCCGCCATGCCGATCGACGCAAAACAAAAAGAGAGCAAAATGGGTTCCATTGGCCATGTACTGGCGATTGATTTGGGTAGCGGCGGACCGAAAGCGGCGGTGGTGTCAGAAACGGGACAGGTCATGGCGAGTGCGGAGGAGAACGTAACCACCACTCTTCTGCCCCGGGGTGGCGCCGAGCAGGATCCGCATGAGTGGTGGAATGGAGCCAAACGCGCAGCGAAGAAAGTCATACGGGCATGCGGTGTTTCAGCGGAGGACATTGTGGCCGTCAGCTGCGATTCCCAGTGGTCGGTGGTGACGCCTGTGGATGAGAAGGGAGAGCCCTTGATGAATGCAATCCATTGGCTCGACAAGCGCGGCGGCCCCTATAACCGTAAAATTACGCGGGGATTTCCGAGTGTTCAAGGGTACGGTTTGCGAAAATTGCGCAAATGGATCAAATTGACGGGGATGGTGCCGACTCACTCGGGGGTGGACTCTCTGGGCCATGTCCTTTTCATCAAAAATGAGCGTCCGGACATTTATGCCAAAACCTATAAATTTATAGAACCGATGGACTATTTGACCGCACGCTTGACCGGCGAAATCACGGCCACTCAGAAAACCATGGCCCCTTTTATGGTCGTGGAAACCGGTGACTGGGGGATTCAAGAATATAACTCGGTACCTCCCAATACATGACCTGCCACCTCCCATTCAAAAAGACGGATATCGACAGTTTCATGACATCCATTCCAGGCCCGTTCAAGTCGAGGTACTATTTGTTGGGCGAGCAGTTAACGGGTGGGAAATGTGTAGAGTTCTATTTAAAAAACATCGTCTATTCCGATGATGAATTTGGTACCGGGCCCAAACCGGCGGATGCCTATGAGCGTTTTAACGACTTGGCATCCAAAGCACCGGCCGGAAGCGGCGGAATCATCTTTCTGCCCTGGTTGAACGGCTCGGGGGTCCCCAAAGAAAATCCATTTGCCCGGGGCGGTTTTATGAACATTTCATACACCAGCACCCGCGGCCACATGGCCCGCGCCGTTATGGAAGGCCTTGCCTACAACAACCGCTGGACCCGAGGGGCGGCGGAAAAATTTATCGGTCGTCGCATTGAAAGCTTTCGCTTCTCAGGCGGTGGGGCCCTTTCCGGCGTTTTCTCCCAGATTCATGCCGATGTGTTGGGGATTCCGATCCATCAGGTTGATGACCCGCTCAATACAACCGTTCGGGGGGTACAGGGTGATTCAGTTCTGACCCACATATAAAATATTATCAAATATTTGTAGAAAAAAGTGGACAAAT
>CAZHAH010000269.1:0-4584 GCA_964530095.1 uncultured Desulfobacteraceae bacterium
TGATTCCGATCTGGTAAAAAAGACCGAACACGTATTTTATAAAATGATGACCCAACTGAAATTTTTACCCAACTCGCCGACGCTGATGAATGCCGGACGCAAACTGGGTCAATTGGCCGCCTGCTTTGTCCTTCCGATCAACGATAGCATGGATGAAATTTTCGATTCTTTAAAAAACGCAGCCTTGATTCACAAATCCGGTGGCGGCACCGGATTCTCCTTTTCAAGGTTGAGACCCAAAAACAGCAAGGTGGGTACGACCGGAGGAATTGCTTCCGGCCCGGTGTCTTTTATGAAAATATTTAACACCGCCACCGAGCAGGTCAAACAGGGGGGCACGCGGCGAGGAGCCAACATGGCCGTCCTCAGGGTGGATCACCCGGATATCGTAGAATTTATCAATTCGAAAGAGGACAATAAAGAGCTCAACAACTTTAACATCTCCATCGGTCTCACGGACAAGTTTGTGGAAGCGGCTAAACAAGAAGCGCCCTATGATCTCATCGATCCAAGGAATCAAAAAAAGATCGGTCAAATGAATGCCGTTGACGTCTATCAACTCATCGTAAGACAGGCTTGGAAAAATGGGGATCCGGGCATCTTGTTTCTGGACCGGATTAATAAAGACAATCCCACACCCGAAATTGACGAAATTGAGTCCACCAATCCATGCGGCGAACAACCGCTTCTCCCAATGGAGGCTTGCAATCTCGGCTCGATTAACCTGGCCAAATTTGTTGTCGATCATGAGGACAAAACCGTAATCGATTTTGATGGGTTAAAAGAAACGGTCTGGCAGGCGGTGCACTTTCTGGACAATACAATCGATATGTCCCAATATCCGTTATCCCAAATTGACCAAATGGCAAAAGGAAACCGTAAAATCGGCCTCGGTGTTATGGGTTTTGCCGACATGCTGTTTCAATTAAGAATTGCTTATAATAGTCAAAAAGCAATTGAAACCGCAGAAGAAGTCATGCGATTTATCCAGGAGGAGTCTCACAAAGCCTCACAGAACCTGGCTGAAAAGAAGGGGCCTTTTAATAATTTTAATAAAAGCATTTTTAGCAACCGGAATGGTTCAAAATACCGCAACGCAACCACGACGACCATTGCCCCCACCGGCACCTTGAGCATTATCGCCAACTGTTCGAGTGGCATTGAGCCGCTTTTTGCCATCAGTTTCGTCAGAAACGTGATGGATAATGATAAACTTGTCGAAGTGAATCCTTACTTTGAAAACGTCGCTAAAAAAGAAGGCTTCTATAGCAAAGAATTAATGGAAACGATTACCCGCACAGGGAGCATTCAGGAAATAGAAGAAATACCCCCGCATGTGCGCGACGTTTTCGTTACCGCGCATGACGTGTCCCCCGAATGGCACATAACCATGCAGGCCGCCTTTCAGAAATATACCGACAATGCGGTTTCCAAAACGGTTAATCTCCCCCGCGATGCCACCGAGACGGATGTCGCCAAAATCTATAACCTGGCCTATGAGCTGGGCTGTAAAGGGGTCACCATCTACAGGGACGGCAGCAAGGAAAATCAGGTCTTATCGTTTGCCGGTCAGAATAAACCCGGCCAGACCGGTGCGGCAATTGTAAGGGAGCGCCCCGAAACACTTGCAGGATATACAACAAAAATCCTCACCGGCTTGGGCCATCTCTATGTCACAGTCACCGAGCAGCAAGGGCGACCATTCGAGGTTTTTGCCACCATAGGCAAATCCGGGAGGTCCACCACCGCCAAAACAGAGGCCATTGGACGTCTGGCGTCATTAGCGCTCAGATCAGGCGTGGAGGTCGATAAAATTATTGATCAGCTAAAAGGAATCGGGGGCGAGCACCCTGTTTTTCAAGACGGCGGATTAATTCTATCCATTCCGGATGCGATTGCGCGTGTTCTCGAAAAAAAATATCTTGGAAACGGAACAAATAAGGGCGCTCAGCATCACCGGAGCCTTTTAGGTGAAACCTGCCCCGAATGCGGAGAAACAATCAGCTTTGAAGAAGGCTGCATGAACTGCCATTTTTGCGGCTTCACCAAATGCGGGTAAAAGAATAGGGCCAGCTTCTAAGGGGTAATGAACTCGTAAAAAATCGAAATTGCGACGGCAAAGTAAAAAGTTCAAGTTCAAGGCGTCGCGAATTTCGGGGAATGAGGCGTACTTATGTACGCCGCAGTGAACACGAAATGACACGAAGTGAAGCGACAGCGCTAACCGCAACGCAGACACATTCGTGAAGCTTCAGCGCTAATTGGGCTTTTTACGAAGCCGTCAAGGGGTGATCCAGATATAATCGGCAAAAGAAAGCTCAACCTTGCCGCCCACCGGTACCAGATAAATGGTTCGAAAGGGGACATTTGTGCGACGGTAGGCCCTGCCGGGAATACCGAATTTTTTATAATATGTCCATTTCCCGCCAGCACCACCATTTGCCTATCGCTTAGATGCCTGGCAATCGACTCCGCCATGGCATCCTCCCAAACACATTGGGCCATATAAAAATACTCAAATTTAACCCTTTCTTTAAAATGGTGATGCCCAAAGACCTTTTTCAGATAAGCCCTGTGCGCGGCATTGGATGTATCGATTTCTTGGGGCAGATATTTTTTTTCTTCTTTCGAAAGATAGGTGATACCACCGACCCGGATTTTGGGAGGAATGTGGCGCGGGATATTCAATCCCACCAGCCCGATCCGGTTTGTTTTGATAAGCACCAGAATATCCTCATATAAACCGAAATTGTACCGCCAGTTGGCGTACCAGTGGACCTTTTCTAAAAACGTATTTTGATCGAGCCCGCCGCCAGACCATTCTTCCAAAACGGCCTGATAGGAATAGTCAAACATCTCCATGCCGACCAATAGACCCGGATTCTTCTTAAACATCTCTTTGATCAACTTCAGATGTATGTCGTGATGACTCCCCCGGGTGTGTTGTTCACCGATATAGATGATCTGCACGCGGGCGATCTCACGCATCAGTTCCTCAAATGTGATTGCGGCGCGGGTTTTGGTGTCAATAATTTCCCCTTTCCCAAATGAGGTTGCGATATCCCTCATAAGGGTTTTCTTGGGTGTCTGTGAGCATCCCCACGCCATGGTTATCATGATAAAGACAATAAGGGCTTTACCGATCCAGTGCCCAATCGATTTTTGACATTTGAGACTTGCTTCTTGATACGTGAAATGTTTCAAAGTAATTAGCCTTGTATGGTCCATATTTTATCACAGTTTTTTATCGAACGAAACGAATAATGCGACTCGATCCCAATCCCTCATTTAGAAAAGTCATCGTGCCCTGGTACGACTCTCAATTTATATGCATCGCCGTGATTGTCTCAATGATATTTGTTTTTTTATTCAGTGTAGAGGGAATTTCCTTGGCGATTAGCCATGGCGCGTTTCGCCCCCATCTCTGGGTCCCGGTCCTCCTGTTCTTTTTAAGCGCTTTTGTGATCGTTTCCCTTATGTTGCACCTGTTCAAACGATTTGCGGCCCGCTTTTTTAAATAAAGCAGCGTCAGCTGTCTTGCTTGAACCTAAGTTGAGCGATTTTCAAGTTTGTCCCGATTGCATCGGGATCAAATTGGAAACGCCCAGCTTAGGTTGAAGATTCTACCCGCCCTTATAAAACCGGTTAAAGTTCATCTTTTTATAGCTGTCGGTATGCAAATACTTTAGGATTCCGATTAAAAGCTCAGCCCGAATAAACCCCGGCAAATTACTTATTCGAATCCCTTCTTCGGTGAGGAAGTGCGTGTCAGGTAATCCCCTGACCTTATACCTTGCGGCGATCGTATGCTCTCTGTCAAAATCGACCTTGACCGCGATAAAATTTTGATTAAGGTAGTTGATGACCGATTTGTCCGTGAAGGTCTCATTTCGCATCTGGGTGCAGTAACCACACCATTCGGCCCAGAAATGCAGAAAGATCTTCTTTCCTTCCTTACGACCCAGCTTCATCCCCTCATTATACGTGTGCCATTTGATATTTTGCTGATCCGACGCACCGGCATTCTGCGAGAAGACAACGGCCGCATAACAGAATAATATCGCCCCCACGGCCCGGATCCACTTTTTCTTCATTGGAATTATCCCGTTAGCACCAGTAAGTTGAGCTTATTGGTTAACAGAAAGAGCCCTAGAACGATTAATAGAATTCCTGCCGCGATGTTGATATATTTCACGGCATGTGATGCTTTGTGCACAAATAGGACCACAAAATTGATAAACACGGAAATCACGATAAACGGCAATGCCATCCCGGCGGAATAGATACCGAGAAGTACCACTCCTTGCAGAACCGATTCTTGGCTTCCGGCCATGATCAGAATCGATCCCAGCAAAGGTCCAACACACGGACTCCATCCGGCGCCGAATGCCATTCCGACCACCACGGTTCCTAAAAAATGCAGCGGTTTTTTCCGGATCTGGATCCGTTTTTCGAAATCAAGACCGCGGATACGAATCATCCCGGTTAAATGGATCCCCAAAATAAGGATCAGAATCCCGCCGATGATTCGAATCCAGTCCTTAAACCTGGCCGCCAAGCCACCAGCAAAGGTGGCCGAAGCCC
>CAZHAH010000270.1:0-3962 GCA_964530095.1 uncultured Desulfobacteraceae bacterium
GCCTTTATTGGGGATGTGGGTCACCAGTTGGGCTAACCAATCCAAGGCGTCAAATCTATAGTTGAATTCGAGACTTTTTACGAGATCATCAAAGTATGGAGAGGAAGTAACGACATGGAAAATAGACACCGTATGGAAGACCATTCGATCCTCACTGTCGAAAGAGGGCCGCGGGTTGAATTCCACTATAACGGAAAGGCCATCACCGGTTACGAAGGAGAAACCGTAGCCGCCGCTTTATTTGCTACGGGGATGCGGATTTTCAGCCGAAGTTTCAAATACCACCGGCCCAGAGGTTTATTTTGCATGTCCGGACATTGCTCAAACTGTCTGATGCGGGTGGACGGCGTTCCAAATGTGCGCACCTGCACCGAGCAGGTACGTTCCGGCATGCATGTTGAATCCCAAAATGCCTGGCCGTCTTTGGAGTTTGACTTGGCGGCAGTGACGGGTTCGCTTGATTTTCTGGTGCGGCCCGGTTTTCAATATCGCCGTTTCATCCGGCCCCGGTGGGCATATCATATCTGGGAAAAGTTCCTGCGTCGCATGGCCGGTATCGGCTCCTTGGCCGATGTCAAAAGCCCCGCTCCGGCAAAAAGGATGCAGGCGACGCCTGAAATTGTTGTTGTGGGTGGTGGTACGGCCGGATTATCGGCCGCATTTCACGCGGCACAGGTCGGCGCTGAAGTTTTGCTTGTGGAAAGAGAAAATATGCTCGGCGGTCGGGGGCTTTACGATACGACTGTGATCGAAGCGCCGAAAAATCAAACCCGGACACATCGATCTTCCTACACCATGAGACTGGCCCAAAAAGTGGAGGGCATGGCACCTGTCGAAGTTCTCAAAGACGCCACCGCATTCGCCTGGTATGATGAAGGCATTCTGGCTGTTTCGCGAGCGGCCGAATTCTGGGAACTGACGCCGGGACGGGTGATTGTCGCCACGGGGAGTTATGAGACCCCCATGCTATTTGAAAACAATGACCTTCCGGGAATCTTCCTGAGTGGTGGCTTACAGCGCCTCATGCATCGGTTTTATATGCGCCCCGGAAACAAGGCCGTTGTGGTGACGTGTAACGATGACGGTTATGCTGTTGCTCAACAATTGCTGGATGCCGGCGTGACAGTTGCCGGGATTGTCGACGACCGTTCTGATAAGGAAATTTTCTCATCGCCTGACGCAGATAAATTAAAACAGGCCGGCATCCCTATATATTCCGGCCAGACCATCACGGCCGCCACCGGACGAAAACAGGTCGATGGTGTTGTTCTCTCACAAACAAAACTGGCCTGCGATGTGCTCTGTATCGCCGGCGCACGAACACCTGCCAACGAACTCGTTTTCCAACGCACCTGTGAGGGGATCTATATTTTGGAATCCCAAAACCAATTTACCCGCAAGCCGGTGACCGACACCCACATGCGGGTCGATGCGGATATGTTTGTTGCCGGAGGGGCCAGCGGCGGTCAGGGAGTGAACCGGGCCTGGCTGGAGGGTAAAGTCGCAGGGCTTTCGGCCGCTTTGGATTCAGGCCATGGGGGTAAAGAAATTGAGGCGGAGCGTGAAGAGGCCATCGCTAAATTGACAACCCTATAATACAAAGCAGATCGTCAGATCCCGTTGAAAGGGGGAAATCTATGGCAGAAAAAACCATATCCATGGATCGCAAATTCGGCCATATGGTACGCACCGCCACTCAGAGCCACATTGAATTAAAGCCCTATTATACCCCGGAGGACTGCAAGGAAACGGATTATGAGACAGAGCTGGGAAATCCGGGCGAATATCCCTTTACGCGCGGCTTATACCCAACAATGTACAGGGACCGCCTTTGGCTTAAGTCATTTATCGTTAGCTACAGCACCGCGGAAGAAACAAACTCAGCCTTCAAGCAGTATATTGCCAACGGTATGACGGATCTGCGCTTACTGGCGGATTTGCCAACCCAATCGGGCATAGATCCCGATCATCCCTTTGCATGGAACAGTATGATGTGCGGCGGCGTCGCCACGTATGCCCTCAACGTATATGAAAAAATGCTACAGGGACTCCCCCTGGAAGATGTGGTTTATGAACTCGCCCATAGCAGTATCTCCAATTTTATCTATTTTTATTCATTATTGTTTGCTCTCATGGAGAATCAAGGTCTGGATGTCACGCGACTGCGCGGAAACAGCATCAACGACCCTGTTCGTGCCAAATTAGTGTATGCGTCCCCGGACTTTCCGACCCATGTTGCCAGAAGGGTCTGCCTGGATCAAATCGAGTATTCAGTCCGCCATACGCCCAAATGGCGGCCGTTTGCCCCCAATGGGGTTGATCCCTGCCAAGGAGGAATGGATGCCGTAAGGGAACTGGGGGGATGTTTGGCAGTGGCCACGGCTGTCGGCCGCGACTTGAAAGAAAGAGGCATATCGATCGACGACTATGGCGCCATGGTCTTCTCACTGGACGCGGAATCCGATTTTTTTGAGACCATTGCGAAGTTTCGTGCCGCCCGGAAAATGTGGGCCAAAATAGCCAAAGAAAAATTGGGAGCCAAAACGAAAAAGGCCATGCAGTTGAAAATAGGTATTCGCACTTCCGGGTTGTCCCTTCAGAGCCAAAAGCCGCTCAATAATGCATCGCGTGTTACCTTGCAGATTCTCAGTTGTATTCTCGGAGGTGTCAACTCCCTTGACGCATCAAGCATTGATGAGGCCATCGGGCTGCCATCCTATGAGGCCAGAGTCTTCAATCTAGATACCCAGCATATTATCACCCACGAGGCGAATGTCCCTCTGGTTGCCGATCCATTGGCCGGTTCCTATTATTTGGAATGGATGACCAATAAACTGGAAAAGGAAGTCAATAAATATCTGGATGAAATCAAAGCAAGGGGAGGCATTTTTGAATGTCTCGAATCAGGCTGGTTGAACCAGATCATGGAAGCCAACCGCCTTAAGGTACAACGGGAGAAGGCCGAGGGCGAGCGTTTAGTTGTCGGCGTCAATGCGTTCCAGGAGGAGGGTGAAGAAGGACCTATTAATAATGCCATCCGGGATGTCGCCTACAAGGCGCCTTCGACGGCCCTTCGCGAAGAGCAGGTGCAGGAGGTCAAGCAATTTAAGACAAGCCGCAATCAAGAATCGCTTGGGCATTCTTTAAAAGAGATCTATCGCTCCACCAAAGAAGGTCGAAATTTGACACGTCCCATTATCGAGGCCGTCAAGAAAGGAGCCACTCTGGGAGAGGTTACAGGGGTAATTCGTCTGGGATACGGGATTCCCTTTGATCCCTTTAAACAGATCGATATGCCATCCGTTGTGAGCGATTTTGTAAAGGAGTGAAAATAGCCATGCCCACGGAGATAAAAATCAGGATTCTGATCGCTAAAATCGGGTGCGATATCCACGAGAGGGGTGCTCTCACATTACTCTACACATTTCGGGATGCCGGGATGGAGGCAATTTATACCGGAAGGTACCAAACCCCGGAGGCGGTCGTGGCGGCGGCCATTCAGGAAGGCGTACAGGTTATCGCCTTGAGCGATCATACGGGGAGTATGCCGATTATCGCTTCGGCCATGCTTGAAGAGTTAAAAAAGCAGACCGTCACCGATGTTCGGGTTATGGCGGGCGGACTCATCTCTCCTGAGGATGCCAAGGTACTGACCGAAATGGGGATTTCAGGCAATTATGGCCCCGGCACACCCCTGGATTTGATAGCTGACCATGTCAAGAAATTGATCAAAGAAGCGGCAACACCTTCCACGGTAACGTCAAAGTCAACTAGTTGATTAAGATAGTGGAAATTCCAAATAACAAATCTCAAATAACAAACAAATCACAATGACTAAAATTCAAAATTCCAAACAATTGTCTTTTGATCTTATCTAAGATTTGGATATTGTAATTTGAGGTTTATTTGTAATTTCAGGACCCCTTACCTCTGGGAAGATCATCTGACACCTTCGGCATAAT
>CAZHAH010000271.1:0-3614 GCA_964530095.1 uncultured Desulfobacteraceae bacterium
CCCAGGCCATGGCCGGAGGCAGCTTCCATGCACCGATCTTTACGGTGGCCTGGCCCACTGGGGAGTTTGGCGGCATGGGGCTCGAAGGGGCTGTGAAGCTGGGCTTCCGCAAGGAACTTATGGCCATCGAAGATCCTACCGAGCGCAAAGAAAAGTTTGAGCAAATGGTAGAGATGGAATACGACCACGGCAAAGCCATCAACATGGCATCTTATTTCGAAATAGACGATGTGATCGATCCGGCCGATTCACGGCAAGTAATCACGCGGACCCTGCGCTCGCTGCCCGAGCCGGAACCGCGTTCACACAAAAAGCGTCCCTGCATCGACACCTGGTGAACGGACCTCCGCACGATTCTGCATCCACGATGAACAAATCCATGGAATCCCTGTTGATCCTGGCGGTATCCTTCCGACCGTCTATTTGCTACCTTCTTCCGCATTGTAAAATCTGAGAAACCTCGGCAAGATGGCGCCGCAAACGATCAGACCTCCGGTTAAAGTAATTCCGGCTGAAAAAGAGTACCTGTCACCGATAAACCCGATTAGAGCCGGAACCGCTCCGCCACCGATGAAAAATGCGATCGAACCATTCAGGGAGACGAATATATTGCGCAATTTGGGCGGGCTGACCATCGATAAAGCCGCCAAGGCGGCCGGAAAAAAGCAGACCGCCACCATCGGTTGCAAAAAAATCGGAACCCCAACCCATTCCCTAGGCACCAGACCCAGGAGGATGGTCATGCCTCCGGTCATGACAAATACAATGGTCAAAACTCGATGGACCCCGAATCGATCGGTAGCCCATCCCCCGATGAAAGTCATGCCGATGGAGACGATCCGCGAAAGGGCCAACAGGGTATTGGCCCAATTGCGTTCGATGCCGTGTTCATTTACCAGAAACAAAGGCAGCATGGTGTAGATGCCTATGCTGCTGCTGATTCCCAGACAAAACATCAACATTATCAACCAGAATGAATTCTGCGCTAGAATGGTTTTTAAAGCTGCCGGGCGCGGTGGTTCTCCTTGAAACTCCCCCCCCGCGACCGTAGCGGCCGAATACTATCGTCAGAACAAAAGCGGCTAACCCTAAAACGAAGAAGACAGCTCGCCAGGAAAATCGCATCATGACGGCCTCTGCTACCAGCGGGGCCAAAACAAAACTTAAATTCGGAGCCAAATCATGAATCGCCAGTGCTTTGCCCCAATTTCGTATGCTGATGATAGAGGTAAGGGTCGTTATCCCGGATGGGAAATAGAGGCCCGCAGCCATCCCCACCGCGATGAGCCCCAGGCGAAGGCCCCACACCCCGATGCCGGTGGAGGTAGCAATGAGCGCAGCTCCCAAAACGGTGCTGGAAAACAAAATCGTTCTTTCATGGGTCAGGCGGGAAGAGACAAATCCCGACCCGAGCAGAGTCACCAGATAGCCGAAGGATAGGAGCATAAAAAGTGATCCGGCTTCGGCATGGGTCAGCCCCAATTCGGTTTCGATGGTCGGCATTAGTGGCGCCAGTACGACCCGCGCGATGAAGTTGATAAAAAATATTGAGGTCAGAATCAGAAGGGGAGCCAGGTTGTGACGAATGCCTGCGCTCGTATCTGTTTTAGGATCGTTCATTGGGGAATTAAATTTATGCTTCAATGCTCGTTTTAAAAGAAAAAAGACTTTAATCCTTCTTTAAGCGGAGCGCAAATAAAAAACTGAATTGGATTTCAGATAAGTTTAAGGAAAGGGATTAAGACCCTGATTGAGCTTGGTGCCGTAAAATGAAATCTTGGACCGCGGTGTTGAACTCCGGGGCTGCATCAATATTCACCGCATGACCGCCATCAAAAACCCGGACCTCAAGATCCGGTATCATCTCTTTTGCGATATCAAGAAAGGGCGCAAAGATTTTGTCATGCCGTCCGACAATCATTAGCGTGGGGACTCGGTTTTTTTTAAGCATATTGCGAACCGAACATTGGGTTAATGTGTACAACAGGGTGTTTCCAAACCCTTCAATTTTTATTAAATCTGCGTCCTTCACCATCGCACTCTTAATATCCGGGGATAATCGTTTGCTCCGTGAAGGATGTAACGGGAAATTATCGATAACACTTCGACCCTCCTTCATCAGTCGTCCTTTCAGCACCTTCATAATACCATCATACGATTCATCTGAAAGGGCAGAGCGTGAGTTTGTGAATACCTGGGCCACAATATATTCGGGATGCTTCAGTCCATAACGGAGGGTGAGGGATGCACCCAGGGACTGGCCACATACAAACCAATGTCCGGCATTAAGTTCGTTTCGGATTCGTTCGAACTCAAGCACATAATAGTCAGGGAAGTAGAATTGCGGATCTTCAGGGGTAGGTGAGCGTCCATGTCCGAAAAGTTCTACAATTACGGGCCGGCAGAATTTTGAAAGTGCTTCAGCATTGGGTATCCATTGAGACCGACTGGACAGCAGACCATGGACTAGCAATAAAAACGGCCCGCCGTCACCCCGAACTTCGTAATAGAGTAGAGGTGTTTGCATTGATGCGCTCACCATTTCATTCATACAGGCACTGCCCCATGCTCAACGGTAAGCGCAACGATGTCTTTGACATCTATGTCCCTTGAGGGAACGTTTTTTTTGACTGCCAGCGCGGCGGCAGCGCCCATTGCCTGACCCATGGCCATACAGGTACATTGGGCGCGAATGCCGGCCAGCGCCATCCTTTCGGCAGACACAATCCTACCGGCCACAGTTATCCTGGAGCTGCCTTTGGGGATTAGTGCTCGTAATGGGACCGTAGGGAGAAGATCTTTGGACTTGTGAAAAACAACATCGCACCCGTTCTTTTCGCTATGCATATCGACATAGTTGAAGGCATTGCACACCTTATCTTCAAAATCTGTCGCGTCCATAAAATCCGCTTTGGTAATGACATATTCCCCCTTGGCTCGATAGGTTTCGCGCGCCACCGCGTGGGAGGCCATCATTTTCAGCACGGCTCTTTCGCATCCTGGGATCGAAGAAGTCACAAATTTGAACATGCGCAGCATGCGTGCCCGTCCTTCCAAGTTGGCCCTCGTCTGCCCCTCGGCATCGGATGTGTCCGCATCATAAATGTGAGTTGCGTTGTGGCCGCCGTGATTGAGATAATAGATGAAGGGTAAACGATTGGCGTAAGCAAAATCACCTTTTTGCAGAATTCCGCTTTTTAAGGCTTCTTGGAATAGCGTTTGGACCTCTTTTTCCCATATCTGTTCATATTCAATACCTTCAATTTTGTACTGGTACGAACCGGGTTGTCTGGTTTTTTTATGGAGAACCTCCAGCCCGAGCATTCGCACCACATCGCAATCTCCGCTACAATCGATGATCTCCCTGGCTTTTGTGGTACGCCGGATACCGCGTCCCAATGATTTGATTTCCCAAAAGTTTCCCACCGCCTTCACGTCAGCGATGAACTCATGGTAATGCAATATGACACCGGCCCTCAGGGCTTCTTCTTCAGCGATGGCGGCATAGACGGGTACGTTGATATAGCTGTAGTAGCCGGGACTTTCGACCGGACGTCTATGCCGATTATGCCGAGCTCGGCATAACCCACATAATGCCGAGTCCCGGATTATGC